>DBFAWQ010000253.1:0-11922 GCA_048242115.1 Eggerthellaceae bacterium | reverse complement strand
GCATGGGGCTCTCCTTCTTTTTGGAAACTTGTACGCAAACGCAATCGCGACGCCCTAGTATACCCCTACGTAGGACGTCGCGATCCGTTTTCCCGTCGGCGGCGGAAACGTTCCACCCTTCCCCACCGCCGACGGCTCTGCCTGCTAGGCGGAAGGCCCGCTAGCGAACGTGCCTTCCTGCGCCGCGCTTGCTAGCGTTGCTGCGGCTGCGGAAGGCCAGCAGCACCACGACCAGGGCCACAGCGGCCACGGCAACCAGGCCGACGACAAGCATCATCAGGCTGTCGCCCGACTTAACCAACTTGACCAGGGAGCCGCCCGCGCCGTCGGAGGAGCCGTCGTCAGCGGGCCCCGAAACCTCCTGGTCATCCTGGCCACCCGGCAGCGGGGTCGGCGCCTCGGTGCGCAGCGTACCGCCCGCAGCGGAAGTGCCCGGTGCGTAAGCCGGGGCCGTGGCGTTCGACACGCTCGGGGACTTGGATACCAGCTCGTCCCAGCCATTGGGCGGCGTGTAGGGGTCGCCGGCGACTGGGCGCTGCGTATCGCCGATGACGGATCCCACGTCGACGCCGCTCGGGGTGGTGCCGTAGGCGGAGGCCACGTTGCCGATGTCGGCGCCCACGGCCTCGCCGGTCACCGTGCAGTCGAACACGAGCGAAACCGTCGTGCCACCCACCAAATCGCCGGCGCTCACCGCCAGCACGCGCGTGGCGGGATCGTAGGCATCGGCGGCGACGGAACGCTCGACGCCGTCGGGGCCGATCATCATGAAGCTCGAGGCGACCGGGTCAACGCCCCGGGGCAGCACGTCGCGGATGGCCGCGTCGTACCACACGGAATGGGCCTTGCCGTTGGACAGCGTCACCGTGTAGCGCACCGTGTCCCCCACGTAGGTCACCTCGCCCGACCGGCTGAGGTTCTGCGCCGTCTTGGTAAGCCTGATGTCCGGCTGGCCGTCCTTGCCGTCCACCTTGGGACTGGAGGGCAACACCGGCGGCATGTCCTCGTCCACCGATCCCGGAGTGCTGATGTACTCATCCTCCAGATCCTCCCAGGGGCTGCTCGGCACGAACGGGGTACCCGGCTCGGGCTTCTCGGTGGGGTTCTCCGGCTTGCCGGGCACGAGCGGGCTGTCCGGGTCGTCCGGATCCGACGGCACCAAGGGGTTGTCGCGCACCCATTCGTCGGTGGGCGTCTCGCCCAACGTGGAGCCCTCGATGATCGGCTCTTCGGGCCGCGAGCTGCCGGGATCCGGGTTGTCCGGGTCGTCGGAATCGCCAGGGCCGCTGGGGTCGTCCGGGTTACCGGGGCCGTCCGGATCGTCGGGATTCCCCGGGTTGCCGGGGTCGTTCGGGTCGTCGGAACCGCCCGGATTGCGCGTGAGGACGGTGCTGACAACCTCCACGTCCAGCACCAGCTTGACGCTCTCGCCGCCGTAGATGTCACCGGCGTTCACCGCCACGATGCCCGTCTTCGGGTCGTAGGCGCTGTCGGACACGGGATAGACCTTGCCCGTATCGTCGACGAAGCGGATGGCGCCCGGTTTCGGCTCCATGCCCTTGGGCAGCGTCGTCTTCAGGACGGCGTTGGCCAGCTTCGAATCGGGCGCCACGTTCGTGGACTCCACCGTCACCTGCAGCACGTCGCCCACCAGGATGCGATCGTCCGCATGCTCCTCGACGGTCCCGATGGTGTCGACCTTCACGGTGGTGATGATGTCGGCCGCCACCGGGTCCTTCGGAAGCACGGGCACCGGGTCGGGAAGCACCGGGTTGTCGGGGTCGGCAGGAACGTCGGGGTCAACCGGGTCGTCTCCCACATAGACGATGTCCACGCCCGGAACCAGCTGGTTGTCCTCGGGAACCTCGCCTGGCGCCACATCCTCCACGTCCTTGCCGTAGCCGCCGGTGCCGCCAGGCTCGTTGCTGATGGTGGGCAGCTTGCCGTCCTCGCCTGGGCGCACGCCCAGGCCGTCCTGGACCGTGGCCGTGAAGCGGACGGAGGTGGACTGGCCGCCGTACACCGAGGGAATGCCCTTCGTCAGCGTGGGCGCCGTGAAGCTGTAGTCTGAAGCATCCACATCGGCCCAGTCGAGGGCATCCCAATCGAAGCCGGCGTAGAAGGCCGGGGTGCCCAGATGCGTCTGGGTGCTGTGGGTCTGGTAGTTGGGCGCAATCTGCACGCTGTCCGCGTCCAGCGCCAGCTTCTCGTCGATGGCGTCCTTGAGCTCGCTTGCCTGCCACACCGAGCCCGGCGTCAGGTTCAGACCCGTCACCGTGTACTCGATGACGTCGCCCGGCCGCGGAGGCAACGCCGAACGGTCGGTGTTCGCAGCGGCCGCAAGCGGTGCCGGCGCGGCGGTTTCGGGAAGGGCCATGGTCATGACCGCGAACGCGCGAGCGCCCACGGACTCCGCCAACGCCGTCAGGTTGCGCTGAGTGAGCCTGATTTGGACCTGCGGCTTGAGCGCCGGGTCGGGCAGCACGTTCACCGTCAGGATGTAGCGGACGCCGGTGTACAGGGCGTTGGGCTTCTGGATCACCTCGATCACCGAGGTTCCGCAGCCGTTCACCTGTACGCGCAGCTTGCCGTCCTCCCCACGCTCGGGCACGCCGTTCTCATCGCATTTGAAGCCGGCGATAAGCGGGTTCGACACGCGGTAGAGCAGGGCTGCCGACGAGTTCGAGGAGAAGTCCACGCCGAAGAAATCGGCGATCTCCTGGTCCTTCTGATGGAAATCGGCGTAGTTGGCCGTCAGGGTCTTGCGCACCACCTTCATGGCGCCTATCTGGTCATCGGGGATGACCGTGTCATCGGGCTTGCCGCCGCCATCGGGGTCGGACGGCTCCACGGGATAGTAGGGGTCGTCGGGCCCGAAGGGGGTGTCGGGCTTGCTCGGCTTATCCGGGTTGTCAGGGTTGTCTGGATTGTCGGGGTTGTCCGGGTTGTCGGGGTTGTCCGGGTTGTCGGGGTCGGACGGATCCGTGGGCTCCTCCTTCACGGGGCCGTCGGGGGTCACGTCGCCCTTCGGCGGCACTGGCACGATGAACGCCTTGTCGTCCATGGCGTTGTCAGGGTTGTCGTCGAGGCCCTGGACGTAGTTCTTGTCGGCGATGTACTCCACGTTGACCACATGCTCGGCGCCTGCGCCTGCCGAGGCGAACAGCTTCAGCAGACCGTCGCGGTTGGCCGGGTCCAGGTAGTAGGTGACCACCGTTGCGTTGCGGGTCTCGGTTGCGTTGTCGGGATACTCGACAAGCACGGGCTTCTGCTCCAGGCTGTTACCGCTTCCTTCCGGGCCCATAGCCTCCTGGGTAAGCGGGATGGGGTCTCCTATGTTCTGCCCGTCGATCTTAATCTGGAACGACCCGGTAGGGGCCGCGCAGGTGAGCGCCGTACCACGGGCGCTGCGCACCACGAAGTCAAGCTTCAGGCGATTGCCGGCGACACCGGACTCCTCCTGGTCCGGCAGGATAGCCGTCCAGTTCCCATCGTCGTCGAGATGGCCCCACTCGACGCCCTTCAAATCCATCACAGCGTTGACGGGCTTGATGATGGCCTCGCCCTTGGCTTGATGCCCCCAGTAGCTGGCCTTGTAATTCTCATGATTTGCGTACTGATAGGACGTCATGGTCACCATGAAGCGACCCGAATCCGTGGGCAGCGTGGCCTCGCCTTCCTCGGACTCCTGGCCGTCGGGAACCCAGTTGCCCTCCTCGTCCTGTTTGAGCATCTGGTACTTGAACTTCACGTACTCGCCCTGGTCGAGAACCTCGGTGATGGTGGCGTCGCCCTGCTCGCGCTTGATGGTGATGGAATGCTGGGCGTCCACGGTCAGCTTCGGGAAGGGCAGGCCGTCGTAATCCTTCTCCAGGGACTTCTGGTAATCCTCGGGGAAGCCGAACTCGATGTAGCGCTTCACGGTCTGCGTATCGTCCGTAGAACTAGGCTTGGCTATGAACAGGGGATCCACATCGATGATACCGCCGTTCTTGCGCACCGACATTTCGATACGCACTTCCTTCTCGTTACCAGGTTCGGCCACCCATTCAGGCAGCCAGAGGAACAGCCTGCCATCGACGAACTGCGACGGAGACCCGTAGGGAGCTTCCTCGTTGCCGATGTAGAGCTTGAACTTCTCAATGGTCTCGTTGGTGAAAGCCTCGGCCGACTCGCTCAGATCCACGGTGATCATGAACACCTTGTCGGCATCGGGAAGCCCCGACACGCCGTGCTGCTCCTTATATGCCTCGACATCGGCCCAAGTAGCAATGCCATCCGTGTTGAAGGCAGTGTCCCCGATGCCCTGGAATGCCGGCTTGCCGTTGGCCTTCTTCTTCAGCTCAACCGACCCTCCCGTGATAATGGTGTAGCCAAACGAGGCGCCAAGCGCAGCGCGGGGAGGATTGTCCCCGTTGAGGTCAGCCGTTTCGGTTCGCAGAGTTCCTCCGGTCACACGCACGATATGGTTGCGGTTCGACGAGGGACCATGGGCGCAGCTCTGCCCAAAAGCATTCCCATGCTGACCACCATGAGCGTAAACATAACCGCCATTCACTGTGATATCGCCAGCTACGGTGAAGTAGTTCTTGTCGTAGGGGAACTGGATTCTGTGCACGCCAGTCTCGCAAACAGTGGGGCTCGGCCGCCAGCAGAACCAATCGACGGAAGACGGTGCTGCGAGAAAACCATACCCTCCAGCATTGGCCTCCCCTTCCGGAACAGCGATGGCGTCCTTTTTCACGGTACCGAACATATGGTATCCGCCATTATTCGAATTTATCGTGTAACCGAGCGCCGCGCCAATGCCGCTGCCGCACGAGCCGGCGTAGGCGTTGATGTCGCCGCCGTTGAATATCATGATTGTGCCGGAACCGCCAGAACCCGACCCTATGCCGGCACCGTTGGCGAAGTCCCATGAGGAGTTGTCGAACGCCCGGCTCCGCGCTTCGATGACGCCGCCATTGAACACCATCGTACCCGCATGCTCTTCGGGACCCGACCCTATGCCGGCGGAATGGGCGCCGCCCCGAACTTTGAGCTGGCCGATTACGCCGGCGGAATCCATCCCGGCAAGCGAGGTACCCTGTCTAATGGCCGTCCCGTCGAGCAACACACCATCGTAGGGAATGAGACCCTTCTCGGGCGTCACGATGTCGTCCAGGTTGAACTTGCTGCCGCCGGCCCGCACGTTCGGAACCGAGTCGTCGATGACCAGAACGGAGCCCCAGCCGCAGCGGATGCCGGGCCAGCCGTCGCGTGTGCTGGCCGCGTTGCAGGTGAGGTTGTTCACGGAACCGTCGGCCAAGCTTAGGTAGAGCGTGGTCTTGTTGACGATCTGGTTGGCGTTCGTGACCTTGACGCCGTCGCCGTCCTCGTCGGAGTTCGTGACCAGGTTGATGGGCGCCAAGGCGGTGGACGTGGTCAGCCCGGCCAGTGTCAGGTCGGCCTTCACCCCCGCGTCAATCTCGATGTTCTGGTTTGCGGTGGCAACACCGTCGGCATTCTTCACCGTAAGCGGCGTGGAGGTGAGGATGTGCAGCGTGGGGCTGGCGAAGCGGTAGTCAACCCCGTCCGTACCGCCCAGCACCTGGAACTGACACCCGGACGGCGTGACCCATCCCCCATCGGAGACGGCCACCTGCCCGACGAGCGTATCTTGCGAGGGGCCATCGTCCTCGTCTTGAGCGTCGAGCTCTTCAGCGGGGGCGCCCTCACCGACAACGACCGTCTGAGCGACAAGCGCATCACCCTCGCCGGCCGATTCGACCGCTTCCCCCGCATCCGCCTCGACGCCATCGGCTGCAGCCGCCACGTCGGAAAGCACCGTGCCGAACAGTGGGTCGACCACAGGCTCCCCGGCAGCTGCGGAGGCGGCCGGCACGCTATCCTCGTCTCCGAACGCTGCGGGAACCGAGGTGGGCAGCATCAGCCCGCACGTCAGAACGAACGCCATCGCTCCCCGGAAGAGGGTCCGCGGTGTTTCCTTCTTCATAGCCTTCTCCTTCGCGCTTCCATGCAGCCCCGCGCCCGACGGCGACGTTGTCCGCACGCAACCGTTCCGTTGCCTTTCCGTAACCAGTGTATTGTAGGCAAAAACGAAAGAGAATTGAAGCCTTGAAAAAATGGAGGGGTCAGACGGCGCACCTACCCCGCTCCAGGCCTCCGGCTCGCCGAACCGCGCACAACTCGCCAACTCGGCGGGAATCCGTGGCAAGTTGGCGAGCTGTGCGCCGTTCCCTCTGTGTCGGGGAATGTTCGCTTTTGAGTCGCGGGGTGCGTCGGGCCGCTACTTCGCCTTCGGCGCTCCCTTGGCCGACTTGCCCTTGGAGCGCGAGGAGCCCTTAGCGCCCTTGCCGCCCTTGCCGCCCTTGGCCTTTGCCTCGTCCTTCTCCTTGCCGGGGCAGTTGAAGTTCGGGCACAGCTTCCATGGGCCGCGGTTGGTGGTGACCACCACGATGGGCGCGCCGCAGTGCTCGCAGACCTCGTCGGTGGGGGTGAGCTTGCCGTATTGGGGCAGCGGGTAGCTGGTCTCGCAGGTGTCGTAGTTCTCGCAGCGGATGAAGCGCTTGAGCGAGCGGGGGTTGCGCTGGGCGATCAGGTTCGCGTCTATACCCTTGGCAGCGCAGGTGGGGCACTTCCCCACCACCACGTCGGGCTCGGCGTTGGTGGAGCAGTTGGGGTCGATGCACACGATGCGCGGCTTGCTGCGGAACGCCGTCACCTTCACCTGGGGCATGCCGCACACCGGACACTTCTCCTCCACCGCCTCGATCTTGCCCTGGGGCAGCGGGAACGTGACGTCGCAGTCGGGCCAGCCGGCGCAGCCGATGAACATGCCGCGGGTCTTCTGGCTCACGCGCAGCTGCAGGTCTCGTCCGCATTTCGGGCACGGGCCCACGTAGGCGTCTGCAGCCACGGCGTCGGCCAGGGCCTCCTTCACCTCGTCGGAATGGGGCATGAGCACCGCCAGCTCGTTGGCCAGCAGGTTTCGGCTGGTGTCCACCACCTTGTCCTTCGTGGCGCTGCCGGCGGCGATGGCGTCCATCTGGGCCTCCAGGTCGGAGGTCATCTGCGAATGGGTTATGTGCGGCGCGAAGCGGTCCAACGCGTCGATGACCGCGATGCCCAGCTGGCTGGGCTCGATGGGGTCGTTCTGGATGTACTTAACCTGGTACAGCCGCTCGATGATGGCATGGCGGGTGGACTTCGTGCCCAGGCCCAGCTTCTCCATCTCCTGAATGAGCTTGCCCTGGCTGTAGCGGGCCGGCGGCTCGGTCTGCTTGTGGGTGCAGGTGGCGCCGTTGAAGGCCACCGTCTGGCCCACCTCCATGGCCGGCAGCGTCTCGTCCTTCTTCAGGCCGTAGGGGTAGATGGCGCGGAAGCCCGGCTTCACCAGCACGTCCCCCTTCGCGACAAAGGGCTGCCCCTCCACGTCAAGGGTCACCTTCGTGCCCTCAACCACGGCGGCCTCCGACAACGTGGCCAGGAAACGGCGGGCGATGAGGTTGTACAGCTTGTAGTCGCCGGCCGACAGGTCGTCGGGGGTGGCGGCGCGCACCGGGTAGATGGGCGGATGGTCGGTGGTCTCCTTCTTGCCGCGGGTGGCGCGAAGCGGGCCCTTCGACAGCAGCTCCTTGCAGTAGGGGGCGTAGGCGGGGTTGCCCGAGATGGCGCGCACGGTCTCGGCCAGATCCAGCGAGCTGGGGTAGACGGTGTTGTCCACGCGCGGGTAAGAGATGTAGCCGCTCATGTACAGGCTCTCGGCGATGCGCATGGTGCGGGCCGGCGAGATGCCCTCGGCCGAAGCCGCCGCCATGAGGCTGGTGGTATTGAAGGGAACGGGGGCCGGCACCGTGCGCTTCTTCTTCTCCACGTCGGTCACCGTGGCGCTTGCGGCGCCGGCGACGGCCGCCATGACCGCCTGCGCCTCCGCCTCGCTCTTGAAGCGCGACACGCCGTGGGTGGCCTCGAAGGCCGCAGGGCCGTCGCCCGAGGTAGGGCCTACCGCGGCATCTGCGTCGAAGGCGCCCTTGATCACCCAGTAGTCCTCGGGCACGAAGGCCAGCCGCTCGCGCTCCCGCGCCACGATGAGCGCCAGCGTGGGGGTCTGCACGCGCCCGGAGCTGCGCACGTTGCCGTAGCCGGCGAACTTCACCAGGGTCAGGTAGCGCGTGAGCACCGCGCCCCAGATCAGATCGATGTCCTGGCGCGAGCCGCCGGCGGCCGCCAGGTCGGTGTCCAGGTCGACCAGGTTGCTGAAGGCGTGGGTGATCTCCTCCTTGGTGAAGGCGGAGTAGCGGGCGCGCGACACCGGGACGTCCGGGTTCACCTCCTGCACGCAGGAAAGCGCGTCCGACCCGATGAGCTCGCCCTCGCGGTCGAAGTCCGTGGCGATGATGACCGAATCGGCCTTCTTCGCCAGGTTCTTCAGGCTGCGGATGATGTCCTTCTCCTTGGGGAGCTTCTCGATGGGGGTGTAGATGAGGTAGGGCAGCGCCTCCATCTTCCACGTCTTCAAATCCACGCCGTCCTCGGTGAAGGGCTTCTTCTTTTTGAACGGAGGCCGCGGAAGCGACGCGGGGATGGCGGCGGGGATGCGCGCGCCCTCGGCGTCCACCGCCTGCCAGCCGCCGCGCTGCCTATATATTAGTGAAGGGGCGAAGTCCGGTTCCAGGATGTGGCCGCGCAAACCGATGGTCACCCACTCCTCGCCGTCCACGGTGAAGCGGTAGACCGGGGTGGTGTACACCTTGTCGGCCTTCGGCTTGCCCGCGCCCAGCAGATCGGCGATCTTCTGGGCCGCGTCGTTCTTCTCGGTTATGACCAGCCTCACAGGGGCCTTCCTTTCCGTAGAGGGCACCCTTCGCAGCGCCCTTCGCTTCGCCCGACGACCACCGCCCGAAGGCGCGCTTCGCCGGGCTGCAAAACCGAGGAGCGGGCCCGAGCGGCCGCCCCCGGGAAACCTCAGTGTTCCCACAGACTTGCTAGCATACACGTTTTTCCGCCGCGCGAAACCCCCCAATTCCGCATCATGGCTCTGTGCAAAACCTTTGCGCCGTGCGTGGAAACGTCGTCACGGGGCCCTTGCGGGCGTCCCGGGTGGGATACTATGGGCACTTGCACGCTTCGTCGCGGAGCCGCCTGCGGGGGTCGGAACAGACCGCCGCGGCCAGCCCGCACCGACCCCAAGGAGGCATACGTGTTCGGAGAGGACCTGGACCGCATCGTAGCCGGTATCGAGAAGAACTACGAGGCCGACGAGATCTTCTTCACCAAGCCGGGGCGGCGCTTTCCCAACCGGCGCGCCATCAAGGGCATCATCACCGAGCTTCGCCGCGTCATGTTCCCCGGCTACTTCGGGCAGGAGATGCTGACCACCTCCACCAGCCCCGCCTACTTCATCGGCCAGACGCTCATAGACGTGGAGCGGGCGCTGCGCGAGCAGGTGGTGCTTGCCTTCGCCTACACCGCCGAGGAGTCCCAGTGCGAGGCCCAGGTGCAGGCGCGGGCCGACGAGGTGTGCGCCGCATTCTTCAACGCCTTGCCCGAGATCCAGCGCGTGCTGCTCACCGACGTGCGGGCGCTCTACGACGGCGACCCGGCTGCAGGCTCGAAGGAGGAGGTCATCTTCACCTACCCGGGGCTCTACGCCATCTACGTGTACCGTATCGCCCACGTACTGTTCGAGCAGCAGGTGCCCATCCTGCCGCGGGTGATGACCGAGATCGCCCATTCGTCCACCGGCATCGACATCGGCGCCGGCGCGCGCATCGGCGAGTACTTCTTCATCGACCACGGCACCGGCGTGGTCATCGGCGAGACCACCGAGATCGGCGACCACGTGAAGCTGTACCAGGGCGTCACCTTGGGCGCGCTGTCCACCCGCGGCGGTCAGCGGCTCTCGGGCGTGAAGCGCCACCCCACCATCGAAAACGACGTGACCATCTACTCGAACGCCAGCGTGCTGGGGGGCCAGACGGTCATCGGCGAGGGGTCGGTCATCGCCGGCTCCACCTTCATCACCTCGTCGGTGCCGCCCCACTCCCGCGTGTCGGTGAAGGCGCAGGAAATTTCCGTGCGCCGGCCCGACGAGCTGGACTGACGCATACGGTCCACCACGGCAACGGCTACGGGCGCAGCCGTTCGCGCATAGCTCCGACGCAGGCGGCATCGACGCTTGCGAGCAGACGCTTCTCACATAGGCGCACCCGCCGGCATTCCGAGGCAGAACGCCCCATGCCGCTTCGGCGGGCAACCGAAAGGAGACCTTCATGAAGAAAGTGATGGGCCTGTTTCTGGGTCTTATCGGCGTACTGGTGATCGCCTGCGTCCTGGTGGTGGCATGGCCCTCGTTCGACCAGCTGATTCAGTCCTCGCCGCTCTCGTCGCTTTCCAAGGCTGCCGACGACGCGAAGAACTCAGTGGCCAACACCGCGGTGAACGCCTCGGGCATCAAGACGCGGGTGCAGAACGCCCTGGACTCGAACGTGGACCGCATCGCCGAGGCCACGGGCATCCCCGCCGAGACGGTGCGGGACGCCGTGAACGCCGTGGACGTGGAGAGCTGGGAGGTGGTGTCGCTTCCGGACGACGCCCAGGCGGTGAACTCGCTTTCCGGAAGCGCCATGGGCGTGGAGGGCACGGTGACCCTCTACGACGACCCCAGCATCGTGACGGTGAACGCCTACGGGCAGGAGATCACCTTCGAGATACCGGAAGGGGCCCAGGGCTCCATGGGCTATGCGGCGCTGCTGGGCTAGGCCCCGTGCGCTTTGAGTGTTGCCTGCCGCCGCTTCGGAAGGCCCCTTCGGTGTCATTGCTATACTGATTCGCAAACAATTCCGCGATTGTCCGCACGCAACCCGAGGAGCCCCTATGCAAGTTGAGCTTCTGTACCACACCCCCGACCCCGAGCGCGCCATCGCCACGGCGGCCCGCCTGTGCTACGCACCTGTGGGGGCCAGCGAGCTTATGGAAACGATGCCCGAGAGCCGGGTGCGAAGCGTGCTGTCCACCATCATGGGCAGCGGGCACTTCTCCACGCTGGAGCACGCCAGCTACACCTTCGCCGCGGACGGGGTCTCCCGCGCCCTCACTCACCAGCTGGTGCGCCACCGCATCGCCAGCTTCAACCAGCAGAGCCAGCGCTACGTGAAGTTCAAGGACGGCGTGCCCGTGGTGAAGCCGCCCACCGTGGCCGACGACCCGGCTGCCTCGGCCGCCTTCGACGAGGCGGTGCGCGCGACGATGGAGGGCTACCAGAAGCTGTTGGAGCTGGGGGTTCCGGCCGAGGACGCCCGCTACCTTCTGCCCAACGCGGCGGAGACGAAGATCGTCATCACCATGAACGTGCGCGAGCTGCTGCACTTCTTCCAGCTTCGCTGTTGCAACCGCGCCCAATGGGAGATCCGCGACCTGGCGTGGAGGATGCTGGAGCTGGCGCGACCGACGGCCCCCTACATCTTCGCTGACGCCGGCGCCCCCTGCATAGGCGGCGGCTGCCCCGAGGGCAAGATGACCTGCGGCAACCCCTATCCGCGCGTTTCGCGGGAATCCCTGGGGGCGTAACGGCATGGCGAAGAGAAGCGATGCCTCGCGGGCCTTCTCCGAGGACGGCGCGCTGAAGACCCATGTAGGCGGCCAGGCGCTCATCGAGGGCATCATGATGCGCGGCAAGTTCAACTGGTCGGTTGCCGTGCGCCAGCCCGACGGGCAGATCTACGTGGAGGAGCACGACCTGGCCAGCGGCAAGAAGAAGAACGGCTGGATGTACTGGCCGCTCGTGCGCGGATGCCGGGCCATGGTGGAGTCGCTGGCCCTGGGCTTCAAGGCCCTGGAGATCGCGGCCATGCACGCCTTCGACGAGAGCGCAGGCCAGGCTGACACCGAGCGGGCGCAGAAAAACCTGCAGGGGGAGGA
>DBFAWQ010000252.1:0-22133 GCA_048242115.1 Eggerthellaceae bacterium | reverse complement strand
GCTCTGGGCACCGCTGCGACCGCCGCCCTGGTCGCCCTCGCCGCCGCCCTGCGCCGCCTGCGCCTGCGCTTCTAGCGGACCGAGCGTCCTGTGGGCGGGGGAGCGACCGTGCTTACGCTGCCCCTGGCCGCCCGCGCCGGGGACGGCTCCCTCCGTGCCCCGCAAGCGGCGAGATGCTGGGGAGTTTTCCTGCAGGGGTGGCCTCCGCGCCGCCCCTGCTGCCATCTCCGAAGAGAACCTCGTACGTAAACGCTCGTTCGTGGTTCAGAAGTATTCGTTTGGGTGTGTGCGTAGGGCAGCATATGCTAACAGCGTAAACCCAGCGTTCTCTTCTATAGATAACTCCTTGGCGGAACTTTGAATGACCTGAACGCTTGCCCTTTGGGCTTCCCCGTGGTTTCATAGCACCCGTTTGAAAAACGGAACCGAGCGGTACGTCCGCCCGAAGTGCCTCCACCACGGAACCCGAGGAGTACCATGGCAAAGAAGAACGTTCCCTACGACCAGCCTTACTACGACCCCGAGGTCGAGTGCATGCCGCGCCCGCAGCTGGAGCAGCTGCAGCTTGAGCGCCTGAAGGACGAGCTGCGCTTCGCCTACGAGAACTGCCCCTACTACAAGCGCACCTGGGACGAGGCTGGCATCTCGCCCGAGATCGAGAGCCTGAAGGATTTGGAGAAGTTCCCCTTCATCAGCAAGGCCACCGAGCGGCAGACCCAGGGCGTGGGCAGCTTCTTCGGCGAGCTGGCCGGCGTGCCCGAGGACGACGTCGTCTACATGGCCACCTCGTCGGGCTCCACGGGCGTGCCTACCATGAGCCCGTTTACCCAGGGCGACTTCGACGAGTTCATGCATGCCGAGGCGCGTCTGTTCTGGCAGGCGGGCATGCGCCCCCACGACCGCTACCTGCACGGCATGAACTTCGCGCTGTACGTGGGCGGCCCCTGCGTCATCGGCGCCCAGGAGCTGGGTGCGCTGGGCATCTGGGTGGGTGCCGTCCCCTCCGACCGGCTGCTGTGGGCCATGAAGCAGTACAAGCCCACGTTCATGTGGTCCAGCCCCTCCTACGCCTGGACGCTGGGACAGAAGGCCATCGAGAAGGGCTACGACCCGAAGGTGGACTTCGCCAGCCTGAAGACCATCATCATCTCCGGCGAGCCGGGCGGCTCCATCGAGACCACCCGCAAGGCCATCGAGGATTTGTGGGACGTGTCTGTCTACGACTTCTTCGGGCTGTCTGACATCTACGGGGCCTGCGCCGGCATGTGCGAGCACAAGGACGGCCTGCACATGATCGAGGACCAGATCCTGGTGGAGACCGTGGACCCGGACACCGGGGAGGTACTGGAGCCCGGCCAGACCGGCGAGCTCGTGTACACCACGCTCACCAAGCGCGCCCGCCCCATGATCCGCTTCCGCACCGGCGACATCGGCTACTTCGACCCCACCCCCTGCGAGTGCGGGCGCACCATGGGCCGCATCCACATCCTGGGCCGCAAGGACGAGATGTTCATCGTGAGCGCCGTGAACGTGTTCCCCAGCGACATCGAGTACATCGTGCGCAAGGACGAGGGCCTGTCCGGCGAGTACCGCATCCGCGTCTACGACGAGAACTTCACCACCCGCTACGAGGTGTCCGTGGAGCGCGACTTCGGCAGCGAGGAGCCCTACGACCAGGTGGCCCGCCGCGTGGAGGAGGCGCTGAAGACCCACACCGGCGTGCGTCCAGCGAAGGTTCTGGTGTATGATGCCGACGGGCTGGGCGTGGCCAGCGAGCATAAGGCCTCCCGCTTCATCGACGAAAGAAAGAAGTAGGAAAGCCCCGAGCCCCCGAGCCCCCGAGCCTCCGCACGCGGCGCGAAGGCCGTCTGCCCAGGCTTTGCCGGTTCGGCGTAGCGGAGGTCCGGTAAAGCCAAAGGAGCTGAGAGACCTTGGCTCGAAGCGACGACGCGTCGGAGCGGAGCCGGACCGGCAAAGCCCCCCGCAAGCACATATTCCGAAAGGACCTGATCATGAGCGAGAACTTCTCCGTTTCGCAGCAGCACTACCTCTTCGGCGTCCAGACCTTCGCCCACACGGTGCTGGCCCTGGGCGGCGACGAGTATACCTACGCCCTGCGCGACCGCACCACCGAGGGGGTGCTGGACGACGTGGCCTGCGGGCTTTCCGAGCTGGGCGTCATCGTGCAGACCTCCCGCACCGCCGACGCGCTGAACGCCGCCATCGCCGAGCGCGGCTTGCAGTTCGTCGAACTGGCCCAAAGCGCCCCCCAGGTAGCGCTGCCGAAGAGCCATCCGCTTTCGGACGCGGCCTCTCTCACCTTGGAGGACCTGTCGGACTGGCCCTACATCAAGTTCGCCCAGGAGCCCGACGCGCCCGCTGCCTTCGCCGAGGAGGCCCTGGCCGACGTGCCCCGCGCCAAGGTGATCGCCTGTACCGACCGCGCGTCGCTCTCCGAGCTCATCGCGGCGCTGAACGGCTACACGGTCACGAGCGGCATCCTGGTGGGCATCGCCGACGGCTCCAGCCTGACCACGGTGCCCCTGGACACCGACGTGGTGCTGCACCTGGGCTACGTGGCGAAGGAGGGCGCGGCGCTCACCCCGGCCGGCACCCGCTTCGTCGCCGGCCTCAAGAAGGCCCTCGACCGTTACAAGGTCCCCGTGGCCTAGGGCCGTTCGGCAGCACTTTGGTGCTGCTATGAAAAGCGCAAAGCCAAGGGGCGCGGCGACTTATAATCAAAGGCTATGCGAAACGAACAGCAAAGCATACGGCCCGTCGATTCCGCCGACCGCCCCGAGGTCGCGTTGACTCGTCCGCATCGAAGCGGTGGGGAAGGGGAGGCCACCAACGCGCCCCGCCGCGGGTTGCCGGGGCGAACCGAGGGCGCCGAGCAGCCCGGCGGCCAGCAATCCCGTCGCGGCCGGCAGGGCCATGGCAAGCAGCGCAAGCCGAACTTCGTCACGCGGCTGGTGAACCATTGGTGCAACCGGCTTCTGGGCGCGGTGAGCAGCCGCAACCTGTCCCAGCAGCAGGCCGAGTACGAAAGCGGCCGCACCACCCGGGACTTCGTGTGGAACAGCATCGGCGTGGGCGTGTGGGGGATGGTGTTTCCCATCCTCACCATCGTTGTCACCCAGCTGGTGGGCGTGGAGCAGGCCGGCATGTTCTCGCTGGCGTTCGTCACCGCGCTCATGCTCATGTTCGTGGGCAACTACGGCGTGCGCACCTACCAGGCCTCCGACCTGGACGAGGAGCACTCCTTCGCCGACTACCAGGTCCATCGCATCGTGACCGTGGCCGTGATGATCGTCGCAGGAATAGCCTACTGCTATCTGCGCGGCTACGGTACCGAGATGTTCACCATCAGCATGGGCGTGTACGCCTACAAGGCCGCAGACGCGCTGGCCGACGTCTACGAGGGGCGCCTGCAGCAGGTGGACAAGCTCTACCTGGCCGGCATCTCCCAGGCGCTGCGCAGCGTGGCGGCGCTTCTGGTGTTCACCGTGGTGCTGTTCATCTTCCGAAACCTGGGGGCCGCAAGCATCGCCATGGCCGTGGCCGCCTTCGCCACCTTCGTGGTGGTCACCTTCCCCCTTACGCTGTTCGAGACGCCGAAGTCGCGCCGGGTGAGCCTGGCCAGCGTCGGGCGCCTGATGAAGCACTGCCTGCCGCTGTTTCTGGCCCTGTTCATGTACAACCTCATCGACAACATGCCGAAGTTCGTCATGGAGGGCGTGCTGAACTACGACAGCCAGCTGTACTTCAACGCGCTGTACTTCCCGGCCCATTCCATCCTGCTGGTGGCGGGCTTCGTGTACAAACCGCTGCTGGTGCGCATGACGGAGGCCTGGTCCGACAAGTCGAAGCGGGGGCGGTTCGACATCATCATCGTGGCCATGTTCGCCATGGTGGTGGCGCTGACCCTTGCCATGGTGGGCATCATGGGCTGGATCGGCATTCCCATCCTAAGCTTCCTCTACGGCCTTGACTTCGAGCCCTACCGGGGGCTGTGCTACATCATGCTGGCCGCGGGGGGCGTGACGGCGGCCATCGACTTCATCTACCAGGTGATCACCATCATGCGCCGGCAGCAGGCGGTCATCCGCATCTACCTGATCACCTTCGGCTTCAGCCTGTTCGTGCCCATGCTGCTCATCAACTTCACGGGGCTGCCGGGCGCGGTCATCGGCTACCTCATAGTCATGTGCATCCTGCTGGTGCTGCTGATGTCCGAGTACATCGCCATCCGCATGGGCATCTGGCGCGAGGACAAGCAGGAGGCCTCCGATGCGGAAGCCGCCGCCAAGGCCGCCCACCGCCGTCCGCGCCCCAGCGAGCAGCGGGCCGAGCGCCAGCGCCGCGAGGCGGTGCACGAGAAGTACGGCCGCGGCCGCCAGGGCCGCAAGGGGCGCCAGGAACCGAAGGACGGCGAATAGCAGCGCTCGGCCGCGGGGCGTCGGAGTGTCCCGTTGCGCTGCCCTGACCCTCCCCCCGACGGGTTATTTTCGCTCGCTTGTCGATTCGACGAGGAGCGTTTTCATCACCCTCTCCTGGGGAGTGAAGTGCGATAACCCTGGGGCAGCAAACCCAGAGCGTCTGAGAACGATTCACGATTAACCTGCGAAAACGCCGATTCTCACATAAACCGGATGAGCGATAGGGCCAAATTTCCCCCCATTTGGGTGATAGGTTTTCAAGTTGTTGACGGTTAGTATGCGTGTGGTAAAGTTCCCGTGCCCATCCGAACGCGACGGCGAACGGCGTGCGCGATTCCGATTTTCCGGCATCGCTGGCTATCGTCGAGCTGCGGGCGGGCATGACGGAATCGAGACGAGAGAAACATTGAAAGGAGGTAAGAGGGAATGAGCGAGGAAGAGACCAAAGTGGAAGCCGCTGCCGAGGTACCCGCCACCTCTACCGAGGAGGCCGCGCCTAAGAAGAAGGGCAAGAAGAAGTGGCCGATCGTCGTTGGCGTCGTGGTGGTTGTACTCATTGCAGCCGGCGCCGGCTTCTGGGTTTGGCACGAGCAGCCGTCGTTCTGCAACGCCATCTGCCATACTCCCATGGATGCGTACAACCGCACCTATGACCAGGACTACGGCGTGGCGGGCGTTGACAAGTTCGGCAACGACGTCGAGAACACCGCCAGCATGCTGGCGGTGTCGCACCGGGCCGCGAACGGAGCCACCTGCATGAGCTGCCACGTTCCGCAGCTGTCCGAGCAGATTTCCGAGGGCATGAACTGGCTGAGCGGCAACTACGAGGTTGTCGAGACCCAGACCGGCGAGATGATCCCCACCGAGCGCACGCTCGAGGACCTGGTGGCCGCCCGCGGCATCGCGTCCGAGGAGTTCTGCCTGAACGAGGCCTGCCATGCTAACGCCGACGGTAGCGCCATGACCCGTGACGACCTGATCGCCGCCACGTCCGACATGAAGCGCAACCCCCACGTGCAGCAGCACGGTGCGGTGTCCTGCGACCAGTGCCACAAGGCCCATCGCGCGTCCACGAACTACTGCGCGAGCTGCCACAGCGATGCCGACCTTCCCGAGGGCTGGATCACCCCTGCCGAGGAGAAGAAGCTGAACAAGGGCATGTAGTTTGCGCCAAACCTGAAGGCCGCGGCATTCCGCTCGGTCTGCAGGAGAGCCCGTCCGGTTCGATGCGAGCCGGGCGGGCTCCTTTCTTTTCGGCGCTGCGACTTCGGTGTGGCGCCGCTCCCCGGGCCATTCTTGAGTTTTCGCAATATTGCCTGTTCACCAGTGAGGATAATGTGGAAAGTCTCTCGGCACATCAACCCTACACGGGCTCCAGTTATAGTGGCACGCGATAAATCGCATCCGTTCGCCGACGGGTTGGGCTCAAGCGGGGACTGCCCGGTCGGAAAGACGTCAAGGCGGGGTGCCGACGGGCGCTGCCGCATACAGGGGGAGACTATGAACACTAAAACGAAACGGCGCATGGTCGCGGTCACCGGCGTGATCGTCATCGTGCTGGTACTGGTGCTTGCCGTGGTCGGCGGCTCCAGCTCGGCGAAGTCCGTCTCGTTGGCCGAAGCGGCAACCGGGGCGTTGGGCGACCAGAAGATCCAGGTGAGCGGCAACGTGGTCGAGAACTCCTACGAGACCAAGGACGGCGTCCTCACGTTTTCCATCTACGATCCGGACGGCGATGCGTCGGTCCAGCTGCCGGTGAGCTTCGCCGGCGGCGTGTCGGCCACCTTCGGCAACGACGTGACCGCCATCTGCACGGGCAAGATCGCCGAGGACGGCGTGCTGCACGCCTCCGAGCTGGTGACGAAGTGCCCCTCCAAGTACGAGAACGCCACCGAAGCCTTGACGGTCGGGCAGCTGCTCTCCTACGGCGACGAGGTGGTCGGCAAGCCGGTGAAGGTGTCCGGCAGCGTGAAGAGCGGAACGCTCACGGCCGCCGGCTCCGGCGAGGATCGCTTCGTCCTGGTGGACGACGAGACCGCCGTGAGGCTGCCCGTGCGCTTCGACGGCGCGCTTTCCGAGGAGATCGGCGATGAATCGGTGCTGGTGGTGACCGGTTCCATCGGGGAAGACGGCAGCTTCGAAGCTACGGACGTCGCAATCGCCAAGTAACGCGCGGCCTCGGTTGGCCGCTTCCGTGGCCTGCGGGTGCTTCCGTAGGTCGTTCACCATGGAGAAAGGTGCTGTCGTATGTCGATGATCGGACTTATGGGGTTGCTGGTTGCCTTCGCGGGCACGGCCATTTCCGTCGTGTGCCTGCTTTTGGGCTATTACCTGCAAAGCCATAGGCAGCGCAGCGCGGGCGAGTCCATCGTGTGGGGCGGTCATGTGGCTGCCCTCGTTACCACGGCTGCCCTCACGCTGTGCTGCGGCGTCCTGGTCTTCTGCTTCATGACCGGCGACGTCTCCCTCGAGTACGTGCTCCACGAGCGCTCCGATTCGTCGGACGGACTGGGATGGCTCTACAAGCTCTCGGGCCTGTGGGCCGGCCGCGAAGGCTCGCTGCTGTTCTGGGCATGGCTCATCTCGGTGTTCAACGCCGTGGTGGCCGTCCGCAACATGGGCAAGCCGCGCAAGCTGGACTCCATGGCGTTGCTCGTCAGCCAGCTGGTGCTGGCGGCATTCGTGGGCGTGCTGCTGTTCTCCGAGAACAACATGCCCTTCGCGGCAACCCCCTCGCGCTACTTCGATTCCGCCGGCAACCTGCTGCCCTCCGCTTCCGCATTCGGCATGAACGCGCTGCTGGAGCATTGGGCCATGGCCATCCATCCGCCCACCCTGTTCGTGGGCTACGCGGGCCTCACCATTCCCTTCGCCTTCGCCATCGCGGCGCTTATCACCAACGATTCGTCCAAGGAATGGGTGGTTCGCTCCCAGCGTTACGCGCTGTTCTCGTGGCTGTTCCTGGGGATCGGCATCGGCCTGGGGGCCGTGTGGGCCTACGTGGTGCTGGGCTGGGGCGGCTACTGGGGCTGGGACCCGGTCGAGAACGCGAGCCTCCTGTCGTGGATCGTGGGCGTGGCGCTTATCCACAGCCTGACGGTGTATCGCCAGCGCGGGGCCTTCAAGCGCTGGAGCGTCATGTGCGCCTGCCTGACCTTCGCCTTCGTCATCCTGGGAACCTTCATCTCCCGTTCCGGCCTGGTGCAGTCCGTGCACGCCTTCGAGGGCGACCCCGTGTCGCTCATCCTGTTCGGCGCGCTGATCGTGCTGTCCGTGGTGGCCGGCATCGTGGGGCTGCTTATCCGCAACAAATCCTTCGCCCCCAAGGCGGGCGACGCCGACGAGGTGGAGTCCATGGTCTCCCGCGACGCCGCCTACTACTTCAACAACGTCATCATGGTGGTGTTCGCCTTCCTGCTGGCTTATCTGACCATCGCAAGTGCGCTGCCCTCGTGGCTTCCCTTCGGCGGCCAGAGCGTGTCCACGGGCACCTACAACGCCATCGCCCGTCCGCTGGGCATCGTGTACCTGGCCATTCTGGCGGTATGCCCGCTGCTTTCCTGGGGTCGTACCCAGGGTAAGGTGTTCCTTAAGCGCGCGAAGGTTCCGGCCCTGTTCGCCTTGGTGCTGTTCGTCGTTCTGATGGTGTACTTCGTGCTGTACCTGGTGCCCACCTACAACGCCAACGTGGAGTACTACACGGCCAACGCCGCCGCAGGCGACCAGAGCGCCTCCGAGATGCTGAGCACGCTGACCCCGTCGTGGTATTACCTGGGCCTGACGGTGGTCGGGTTCCTGGTGGCCAGCCTGCTGTTCTTCAACTCGCTGTTCATGATCGGCCGTGCCGTGCGCAACTACCGCGAGAGCCACGGTTGCTCCATGGGCGCCGCCGCGGGGGCCATGTTCACGAAGCGCGCGGCCTCGCTGGGAGGCTACCTGTCCCACTTCGCCATGGCCGTCATACTCATCGGCCTTATCGGGTCGTCCATGTACGTGACCGAGCGCGTGGACTACCTGCCCTTCGACGAAGAGGCCGACACGGTGGAGAAGGACTTCCAGATTCAGGACTACCGTCTGGTCTACACCGGCAACGAGGTCGTGCAGGCCGACAACGGCGACGACATCATGTACACCGTGTTCTTCGATGCCTACAAGGGCGACGAGTTCCTGGGATCGGTCGACCCCACGGTGCAGTTCGTGTCGTCCACCCAGCAGCAGAAGCTGCTGGCCAGCGTCATCGGCTTCCCTCAGGAGGATTTGTTCGTGGTGTACCGCGGCATCAGCTCCGACGGCTCGATCGCCATGGACGTGCGCGTGAATCCGCTGATCAGCCTGGTGTGGATCGGCTTCTTCCTGCTGATGGCGGGCGTGTGCGTGTCAACGTTCGGAGGCCGCATGGCCAGCCGTAAGTTCTCCGAGCCAGAAGGGGGAGCCGCAAAGGGCGGTTCGGATGCGAAGGGCGAAGCCGCCCAGCTCGAGGGCGCGAAGGGCAACGCCGCCGATTCTGCGGTGGCTGCAACGCAGAAGAAAGACGCCGCCAAGGACGTTTCCGAGAGCGCGGTCGGGGCATAAGCGATGGTTTCGCTCAAGAAGCCTCCGCGCGTCGAGAACGGCTTCGTCGTAGCTGACGAGGCCTCCGAACCCCGTCGGCCGTTTGGCCGCGCCGGAGCTTCCGCGGACGCAGCCTCCCAAGTCGACGTCGGCGCCGAAGGGGTTGGCGGGGAGCAGCAGGGCGGCTCGGCGACCGAGGCCGTTCGGGTGCGGACTTCCCGCCGGTCGGCAGCTGCCGCTTCGGCCGCTGTCTCTTCCGACGAGCCCGCAATCGCGGTGAGCCATCTGTCGAAGGTGTTCGGTACGCGCCGGGCCGTGGACGACGTTTCCTTCAGCCTGCCCCAAGGGTCGTTCCTCTCGATCTTCGGTCCCAACGGGGCGGGTAAGACCACGCTTCTGCGCATGCTCTCGACGCTGTCGCGGCCTACGGCCGGCACCGCGTGCCTTATGGGCATCAACCTGAAGGACGAGCCGGACAAGGCGCGCGACCATATCGGGCTCATTTCGCACAACTCCATGCTGTACCCCGACCTTACCGCGCAGGAGAACCTCATGCTCTACGCACGGCTGTACGGCGTGGTCGACCCGCAGGCCCGCGTCATGGAGCTTTTGGAGGCCGTGGAGCTGAAGCACCGCCGTCTGGACGTGGTGCGCACGTTCTCGCGCGGCATGACCCAGCGGCTCTCCATCGCCCGAGCCCTCATCCACGACCCCGACGTGGTGTTCCTCGACGAGCCGTACTCGGGGCTGGACCCTCATGCTATGGATATCTTCGACGGGCTCATCGAGAGCCAGCGCGAGGGTCGCACCTTCGTCATGGTCAGCCACGATCTGCGCAAGGGCTTCGATATGTGCACCCACGCGCTCGTGCTCGCACGCGGGCGCATCGTGGCCTTCGACGAGAAGGGGAATCTCGATTTCGGCGAGTTCTCCCAGCTGTATCGCGACACGGTGGGCATGGGGGTGGCCTAGATGGCGGTAGCGCTTAGGAAGCCCAGCACCTTCGCGCAGTACAAGACGTTGCTGCGAAAGGACCTCGAGCAGGAGTTCAGAACCCGAGAGATGCTGACGTCGATGGGCATCTACGCCGTTTTGGTCCTGGTGGTCTTCGGCGCGGCTCTGGGGCAGACCACGCCTGCGCTCGACTTGCTGCAGGTGGCGGGCGGCCTTCTGTGGGCGCTGATCGTGTTCACCAGCCTGCTGGGGCTGAACCGCAGCTTCGCCCACGAGAAGGAGGAGGGCTGCCTGGAGGGCATCCTGCTGGTGCCTTTGGACCGCAGCGTCATCTTCCTGGCGAAGGCCACGTCCAACGCGCTCTTCCTGCTGTTGGTGGAGGTGGCGGCGGTTCCGCTGTTCTACTTCTTCTTCCTTACGGGAACGCCCCTTGCCGGCGATTTCTGGCTTGTGGTGGTGCCGCTTCTGACGGGTACCGTCGGCATGGCCGGCATAGGCACGCTGCTCTCCACCATCACGGTGAACACGCGGGGCAAGGACGTCATGCTGGCGGTGCTGTTCGTGCCCTTCGTGTTCCCCCTGCTGTACGCCTGCGCCTCCTCGACCACGGCGCTTCTGGTGGGGGCGGAGGGCTATATGGACGTGTTCGTGCAGTCCATCGCCTTGGCCGGAGGTTACGACGCTATCATGCTGCTGCTTTCGTGGGTGCTGTACGATTTCGTGATTTCGGCGTAGGCCGTTTCGCTCGGCACTGCCGCGGTTCGGCGCGTTCGGACTGCTCGTTGGGAAGGGAAGCCGTTCGGCGAGGGCCGGTCGGCCATCGGGAAAGGAAGTGTTTGGCTTGGCAAAGACGGTGAAATTGCCCGAGGCGGGGCAGTGGCCCGATAAGGTTGCTCCCTGGGCGGTGCTTGCAGGTGCCATCATCAGCACCGTGGGCTTCCTCATGGCCTTCCTCTACGCAGGGCCGGTCAACGGCGCCAGCGTGAACGGCGTCGAGCTCATCGGGGGCACCATGGTGTCGTCGAAGCTGCTGCTGTCCCAGAAGATCTTCTACTTCCATATGCCGGTCGCCCTCGTATCCTTCGTGGCGTTGGCCTTCGCCGGCTACTACAGCATCCGCTTCCTCATGACGAAGCAGGCGCGCTTCGATACCAGCGCCAAGGTGGGCATGGAGATCGCCCTTGTGTTCGTGGCCTGCACCATGGTGACCGGGGACTTGTGGACGCGCTTCGAATGGGGCGTGTGGTGGACCTGGGATCCGCGTCTGACCACCTACCTTATCCTGATGCTCATCATCATCGCCTACTTCGTGCTGCGCAACGCCATCGACGAGCCGGAGCGCCGGGCCACTTATTCGGCGGTCATCAGCATCATCGCGCTCATCGACGTGCCGATCTGCTACATGGTCACGCGCCTTATCCCCTCCAGCATCCACCCCGTGGTGCTGCGCGAGGGCGGCATGACCCCCGACATGGGCATGACCGTGGCCGTGTGCATGCTCGGCATGATGCTGGTTGCGTTCGGCCTGTACCGGCTGCGTTTCCGCCAGCTTCGCCTGGCCGAGCGCATGCAGGCTATGAAGGACCAGATAGAAGACTAAGCTGTCGAGCCGCTGTCGCCTTCCGCATGCCAAGCGTACGGACGAGGCGAACCGGCAGCCCGGCTTCAACCTGAAAGGAAAAGCCCATGAACCCCGTGCTCGAAGAGATCTACTCCACCATCCTTCCGTCCGCCCCCTACGTCATCGCCGCCTACGCCCTGATGTGGCTTGTGCTGCTGATCTACGTGTTCATCATCGTCCGCGGGCTGAAGAAGACCGAGGCTCAGATGGGCGTGCTGGAGGAACAGCTGGCCGAGCTGCAGGAGAAGTACAACTCGTAGACCGCTTTTCGCCGCTTACGCTTGGGAAATGCGTGCAAACGGGTCTGCATTGGCGGCCGCGGGGTGGGGCAGTGCTAGAATTGGGCCATCGTCGGTTCCTAGGCATGCTGTAGGAGGCATACATGAGCGTCATCATTGATGTGTACGGGCGCGAAGTGCTCGATTCGCGCGGCAATCCCACCGTCGAGGTCGAGGTCACGCTCGAGGACGGGTCGTTCGGCCGGGCCGCGGTGCCCAGCGGCGCTTCCACGGGGGCCTTCGAGGCCGTGGAGCTGCGCGACGGCGACGAGGGCCGCTACCTGGGCAAGGGCGTGCTGGATGCCGTGGAGCACGTGAACAACGAGATCGCCGAGGCACTGGTGGGCTTGGAGGCCGTAGACCAGCGCGCCATCGACCGCATCATGCTGGACGTGGACGGCACCGACAACAAGGGCAACCTGGGCGCCAACGCCGTGCTGGGCGCTTCCCTTGCCGTGGCGAAGGCCCAGGCCGAGAGCGCCGCGCTTCCCCTGTACAAGTACGTGGGCGGTGTGAACGCCCATACGCTTCCCACCCCCATGATGAACATCCTGAACGGCGGCGTGCATGCGGACAACAACGTGGACTTCCAGGAGTTCATGATCATGCCCGTGGGCGCCGAGACGTTCCACGAGGCGCTGCGCTGGTGCGCCGAGATCTACCACACGCTGAAGAAGGTGCTCCACGACGCGGGCCTGGGCGGCGGCGTGGGCGACGAGGGAGGCTTCGCGCCGAACTTCACCACCAACGAGGAGCCGCTGCAGTACATCATGCAGGCCTGCGAGGCTGCGGGCTACAAGCCGGGCAGCGACATCATGTTCGCCATGGACCCCGCCTCCACCGAGTTCTACGACGCCGAGAAGCAGCGCTACGTGCTGGCTGGCGAGGGTCGCGAGCTTACGAGCGCCGAGATGGTGGACTACTGGGAGGCGCTGGTGGACAAGTACCCCATCATCTCCATCGAGGACGGCATGGCCGAGGAGGACTGGGACGGCTGGGCCGAGCTCACCCGCCGCATCGGCGGTCGCGTGCAGCTGGTGGGCGACGATCTGTTCGTGACGAACAGCAAGCGTTTGGCCAAGGGCATCGAGCTGGGCTGCGCCAACGCAATCCTCATCAAGGTGAACCAGATCGGCAGCCTGACCGAGACCCTGGAGGCCATCGAGCTGGCGAAGACCCACGGCTACGCCTGCGTCATGAGCCACCGCTCTGGCGAGACCGAGGACACCACCATCGCTGACTTGGCCGTGGCCTGCAACACCGGCCAGATCAAGACCGGCGCCCCGGCCCGTTCGGACCGCGTGGCCAAGTACAACCAGCTGCTGCGCATCGAGGAGGAGCTGGACATGCAGGCCACCTACGCCGGCATGGACGCGTTCTACAACATCAAGCGCTAACGCAGCGAAGGTATTCGGGCGGAAGAGTAGCGGCGGCCCTGTAGCGGTCGCCGCTTTCGTTGAAAGGACAATCATGGCTGAGCTTTCCGCGGGGATGACGCGCGACGAGGCGTTCGCGCTGCTTTCCGAGCACAACAAGGACCCGTTCCATATCGAGCACGGCGAGACCGTCGAACAGACCATGCGCTACTTCGCCCGCGAGTTCGACCCGGAGAACGAGGAGTTCTGGGGCATCGTGGGGCTTTTGCACGACCTGGACTGGGAGGAGCATGACGACGAACCGGAGATGCACACGCTCTACGCCACGCCGCTCATCGAGGCCGCGGGTGGCACTCCCGAGCTGGTGCGCGCCATCCAGTCCCACACCTCCGACTACAACACCGACCTGCCCAAGCCCGAGCTGCAGATGGAGAAGATCCTGTTCGCCACCGAGGAGTTGACCGGGCTCATCGGCGCGGCCATCGTCATGCGCCCGAGCAAGTCGGTCATGGACTTCGAGGTGAAGTCGCTGAAGAAGAAGTTCAAGGACAAGCGCTTCGCCGCCGGGGTGAGCCGCGACGTCATCCGCAGCGGCGCCGACATGCTGGGCTGGGAGCTAGACGAGCTCTTCGCCCGCACCATCGAGGCCATGCAGTCCTTCGCCCCCGACCGCGACACCTTCGTGCCCGCGGAGGGGTAGGGGAGCGGCCTACCCGTCGCAACCGTAGCGAAGAAGCGTCCCCTGGCGGCCGGCCCAGTCGCCAGGGGACGCCTGCTACCAGGCGTAAGCGTACGTTTCGATGCTCGCGTAGTTGGGAACCTCCTCGCCCGGGGTTTCGAAGGCTACGGAGCTTCCGGGCTTCGGGCGGTCTGCGAAATCATCTACGGCGCCGACCAGGTTTCCCGCGGCATCCCTTAGCACCACCACGACATGGAGGCCGAGCGCGCTGTCCGTGCCCTTGTCGTCTTTCTCGCATATCACTTCGCCGGTGAAGGTCGTTCCGCCGATTGCGTCGGCCGATGCCGAAACGTCCACGGCGCGGAAAACGGCGCTTCCGGATTGGGGAGGGTGAACCTGGTATTCCTCGGGGGCGGCCGGCAGAAACTCGACCGTCCGGGGAACCGTCGCACCCGTTCCCGCGAGGGAGGTGAAGTACATCGTTTCGCCTGGGTTGAGCACCGAAAGAACCGCCTGGTCCGACGAGACCACCTTCCCCTCCGCATCGCGTCCCACAATGTTCACCGCGGGATAATCGACCGTCAGGTCCTCGCTCTCGTTTCGCAGGGCGAAAACGTAGTAGAAGTAATCGCCCGACGGATACCAGGCATGCTCGGCGACGACAAGGTCCTCTTCGGGAAACACCGCCCGACTTTGCGAGGGGCTTGCCGAGGACGGTTTGTCCGATGACGGTTCGACGTTGGCCGCGTCGATCGGCTCGTCCGGGGATTGGGCGCCAGGATTGAACGGCGACCGCTCTTCCGTTGGGCTGGCGATATCCATGTTGCGCAGCGCTGCAGTCCCGGCTCTGAGCGTATCCAGCAGGGGCGTGCGAAGGAGCAGCCCGGCGGCAATCAGAAGAACGACAGCCCCCGCAACGGCGCAGGCGACGGCGACATGTCGTTTCCGCCGGCCGCTAGGGGCGGCAGCAGCCGCATGGGGTAGGGGGCGACCTTCGGCATTTTCGGTCCGAGCCGCTGGGGGTACGGCGGCGACTTCACGGGGGTAGTCCCTGCTTCGAGGGCTTTCCGGTGACAGAATCTTTCGGGTTTCGGTGTTCAGGGCGGCTGCGAACTCCTCCATCGTCTGGTACCGAGCGCTTGGCTCGAAGGCGCTTCCGCGCTCGACGACCGCACGGATCGGCGCGGGAACGATCGTTTCGTCCGCCAGCGCCGCCTGGTAGGCATCGCCTGGTTCAACCCCCGTGAGCATGAACCCGAGGAGGCGGGCTGTCGAGTAAACGTCCGTGCGCTCGTCGCTCGGGGCGAACCCGTACTGCTCGGGAGCTGCGAACCCGTAGGTGCCGAGGTTCGGGCTTTCCGAAGAGGGCTTGGTCCCTATGAGCCGTGCGATGCCCAGGTCGATGAGGTGGGCGCCATCGGCTGCCAGCAAAACGTTTCGCGGCGAGATGTCGCAATGCGCGATGCCGTGACGGTGCAGGTCCTCGATCGCCTCGCATATCTCGAGTGCGACGCCCACGGCTCGGGAAACCGGCAGGCGGCCTTCCGAATCGACAACCTCGCTTACCGTATCGCCCGGAACGAAGTCGCACACGACGGCGAACTCGTCGGGGGTCTCGTAGGATGCGACCACGTGGGGTAGGCGCGGGTTGGAACATTCGGCCAAGGCGCCCCATACCCGGCGGTCCACCAGGGGAAACGGAATCTTCTTGCGCAGGTAGGGGCCGAGCCCGTCGATGGTGACTACCTCGGTTTTGCCGCCGGGGCCCGAGGCGAGCACCCGCTGCACCTCGTAGGCGTCGTCGATGCTCATGGCGTGGAGGGTGCGTCCTTCCCGAGGCCCCATCGACATGCCCGCACTCCCTCTCTCGCCTTTCGCTTGCCGCGTCCCATCTTATCGCAGCGGACACGTGCCCAAAAGCGTCTTCTCGCCGAAGCGCCACAGCTCGTCGTCGCAGGCTTCGCGCGTCAAGCCGCGGTTGATGCACCAGACGATGATAGCATCGCGCCGAACCTTGGGGTATAGCTCGGCCACGCCGGCCAGCCTGAGAAGCCGCTGGGTCTCGCGCAGCGAGCAGCCCAGGCCGAACGCCATCATGAGCGCGTTGTCGCGCCCGAGCCGGCTTTTGCCCGCGAAGGCGTCGTAGACGACGGTGGGGTTCAATCCCGACGCGCGATACACGTCGGCGCGCTTCAGGTTCTTGGCCGCCAGCAGCTCGTGCAAGTAGTCGGCGAAGGACCGGTCGCAGGTCAGCCCCTCGTCAAGGTATTCCTCCGGACTCGACGACGCCAGCAGCCGCGCCAACAGGTCTTCGGTTAAACGCTCATCGGCCATCGTGCCTCCTCGCGGCTTGGATTTGCGGTGCTTTGTGTCGTTTGGAATTAGCGTTGCGTTTGCCGCCGTGCACCCACTCGGAAAGCGCCGCCGTGTCGTCTCTCTCGTTCGACGCTCCCTCGGTGCCATGCGAGCGAGACGGCGCATTACGGGAGATGATAGCGCAACCGAGCAACCAGGGCGTAGTGCGCGGTCCCACTGTAGCGGCGCGGTTGTCTCGGAAGGGCCGACGGCTGCCGCAACTATGGTGACTGCGGCAGCCGTCGGGACGGTTCTCGCGGCCTAGGTGGGGGTTAGAAGGCGAGGGTGACATCGATCGAGTCGAGCAATGTGTTCTCGTTACCGTCCTTCATCGTCACCTTCATGCCGACCTCTTTGACGTCCGACAGGTCGATCTCCTCGTCGCTATCTTCTGCCATGGAGCTCAGACGCAAGCTGGCCAGAAGGAAGCGTTTTCCCGGTGCGATTGCGTCGTTCGACCACAGTCCCTCGTAGGCTGAGGCGCCGTCGATAGTTACGTCTCTTGTCTGTACAATCAAGGTTTCGTCGGTATTATTCTTCAGCTCCGCTATTACCGTCCTATTTCCGTCCTTGTTGGTGACCAGGAAGGCGGCCCGAACTTCCAGCTCCGCGCTGTCAAAGTCATGGGCAATCGAGGAAGCGGCTTTGACTTCGTACTTGAGCTTTTCGGTGAACGTGGGATTGTCGATGAACCCTACAAACGTACTCGAATCGATCCCCTTGCTTTCGTAGAGCGATGTCGTGACTTCTACCGTGTCTTTGAAGAGCTCGTTGTACTCCTCGTTGGTCACTCGAAAGCCCAGGCCGAGCACGCTGATATTCCGGATGCCGAAAAGCTGGAGATTGACGAGGGAAAAGTGAGCCTCTTCCTCCACTGTTTCGCCAGCGGGAATTTCGCAGTGTATATGGCCATCGTCGACCATGCAATCATTCACGTAGTTAGCGCTATAGCCAAACGTCGCTGTCGTGGCGAGGAGGGTACCCTCTGTGTTGTTCGTGAGGGAAAGCTTAAGGTAGGCGACGTCGTTTCGGTACTCTAGGCTCTCCGCCACAATGGTGAGTACGTCGTTGTCCAGGATCGTCGTTGGCTCGATGGTGCCGCTGGTGTCGAAGCGGGTCGCTGCTTGGGGAGCGGTGGTTGCGGATGCGCCGCTGTCCTGTCCCGAATTTGCCGGCGACTCTTCCTGAGCCTGGGCCGCCGTAGGCCTCCCTTGCCCCTCGCCTTCCGAGGCCTTTTCGATGGGCGCGCCGCCTTTATCCGCCGTCTCTTCGGCGCTGCATCCTCCAAGGCATGCGCCGCACAGCGCCACGACGGTGCAGAGCGCCAGTATTCTCGACCACTTCTTCATCAGGAGCATTCCCTTCCTCTTAGAAAACGAATTCCGTCTCGCAACGAGTGCAATGGCGCTCATTATGGAAAACTTCGCAGGGAATTACCTCAGTTGCCAACTGAATTTGAAGAGGCGAAGAACGCCCGAGGGCCGGCTATAGGAATCGGGGTCCGCGGGTGATGAAACCAGGTCCTTTTGCGCAAGGGTTCGTCGAAACTACGTTCCGTGTCAAAGAAGCACTTTCAGCAGCTGCGGCGATTGCCAAGCTGGGGGCGCATCGACCCCTACCAGGCCGGCTCGCCGGTGGCGATGAGGCTGTCCAGGTCGCGGAAGGCGTTCTCGATGGACTCGGAGTGGTACATCTCGTACATGTCGTAGGCGAACTGCGTGCGGTCGCGCGCGTCCAGGGCGGCCAGCACCTCGGCCGCCTCCATGCCGCGGCTTTGGGCGTAGCTTTCCAGCAGGTAGGTGAAGAACACGAACTCCCTAGGCAATTTCATCGCCTCGCAGGTAGAGGGAGTTGCGCGGGTCGCCGGTGATGACCTCGTTCTCCCACATGTCGAAGATTGCGAGCGGGCTGAAGTACCACATCTTCAGGTCGTCGTCGACTAGCATGGCGTGTGTCTCGGAGCTCAGGAACAGCCGCAACTCTTCCATGAGCGTGATGCCACGGCTCTCCGCGATAAGCGACGCCAAGGCCGAGTCGAAGTTCTGCAAGATGGAAGGGCTCGTTCTATTCAAGGGGAATCGCCTCCGATTGATTTGTTGGCGACGGGCTGGTATCTGGATGGCTCCTGCTCCAAGACCATCCGAAAAGCTCGTGCCCTTCCTCCAGATGGATAACGGTTGCATCGCTGATGACGGGAGGGAGCATCCCGTCCCTGAAAGACTCTGCTTTATCGATGGCTACAAAAACTTGCTTGCTTGACTCCGTATACAGCTCAAGCAGCTTTTCCATAACGCTGTCTTGGACTTGTTTGGTCATGACGGTATCGTGGGCAATAGCGGGCAAGGGAGTGAGTTCGAGGAGCGCATAGTCAAGCAAGAAAGTGCCGCGAGTAAGGGAGCCGGTACCGGTGTCGTTCGGTATGAAGAATCTATAACTTGAAGAGCTACGTATGACCAGTTCCGGTGCGGTCGTTTCAGGACCGCAGACTTCGGCATTCAGCTCGGATAGAATTGGGTTGAGTTCGCTTTGGATGGTGTCAAGGCAGGATTTCTCTCCAATTTTGCAGGCTGCTTCTTTCTCTTTCCAGTCAGCTTCCAAGCTCGCTTTCTCATCAAAGCGTCTGTTGGCTTCTTCCAGGGTTTCGATCTCCGTCTTTAGCTCGGAGTATCTTCGAAGTACGGCCTCTGAAACGGTCGACGGAAGATTTAGAGTGCTTAAATCGGCCTCTAGCTTCGAAATCTGCTCTTCAGTGGCTTCGAGCTCGGAAGAGACGACGCTGCTAGCTTCCTTGCGCTCTTTCGTGAGGATTCGTTTGAGCGATTGGTGAAATGCTTCGATTTCCTCGAGTCGCCGCAGGTTTGCTCCAGGGAAGAACTCCAGCAGTCGCCCGAGCTCTTTCGATGGCTTATAGCCTTCGATGGATTCATCGTCTTTGATTGTAGACAGCACCGTGCGTAGCTGCGATCGCTGCCGGTTAAGGTTGGCTAACTCATCCTTTGCGGAAGCAATTTGGGTTGCGGTTACCGAGTCAAAAGTTGCGATACCGGAGTTACTCTGTGCGATGACCAGGTCAAGCTCGTGCTCCAGTTCGACGATACTTTCACTGTTGTTTCTGTAAGCAGTCTTGCTGGGAGCGCTTCGGATGAAGTTGCATTTCTCTGCGTTAGCGAATACTTCCTTTCGTTCTTTTGCCTCAGCCGCATCCGATTTGAGCGATTGAAGCGATTCATTGAACCCAAAGAGGGAGAGGAGCCGCTGTAGTCCCGCTCTCTCGCCTTCTTCTGGAACCATCTTGAGGGGATGCGTCTCGTCACAGTTCCCTTTCCCATATATTCTGAAGAAGCAGCTCACCATGTTTCTAAAGCTTGCACCAAGTTCATCCATATGGTATCGGGATAGTAGCCACTTTCTGAAGTCGGTCATGCTCTTCTCGCTCTGGGGGCGATAGTCGTCATCGCAAAACCAAACCGACTGGTACTTTTGGGTGTTCCTGCGAAAGCGGTAGAGCACCCCGTCGAACTCGAAGGTAAAGAGGATGTCGTGGTGGCCTACGGTCATTTCCATGTCGCCGAAATTTTTGGCGTAGGTGTCTCCTCCGAAAGCGAAGTCAATTATGAGAAGGAAAGTGGTCTTGCCTATGGAGTTTGCTGCGCTTGCCGACCCCAACACGACGTTCAAACCGCGCCGCAAGGATATGGCGCCCCGGGGCTTTCCCTGATCCTTAAACTCATCGCATTGTATTTCAACAAGCACGGTTTACCTCCCCGGTATCTTCGTTGTAGTCGATGGCTTTCAACGCGTACAGGCAGACGAGACCATCCATGAAGCGCCGCAGCCCCCCGACCTTCTTCCCGATTTTGCGGTACAGCTCGCTTACCGAGCACGGATGCTCGTCGAGAGCATCCAGCAGAACGGGAAACGAGGACAAGATGCTTTCTCTGTAGGAGGTTACCTTACTTGGAAGGAGCATCGAACACCTCGCAATTCTGGATGTAAAAGGCTGTGACGATGTCTGCCGCTAGTTCATCGCTGCATCCGGATGCCTCCATGAGCCAGCCGCGAATCTTGTAATAGATGACGACTGCATCGGGCTCGTTCTGCCGAAGGGCTTCGTAGCGTGCCTTTACCTGCATGGCCAGCCCGTTGGAGTATAGGACTCCGCTCGCGTCTAGAGTTCGAAGCTGCTCTTCGACATATTTGTAGTACTGCGCAACATCCCTTTCGATTTTGTTCATCAGGAGTGCCGTCGGTTCGTTGTGCCCTGCTGCAGCAATCTTCTGTCGTACGCGGACGGCTGTGTATTCCAGCTCGATGAGTGTGTCCGAGGGCTGGAGGTTTGCGAGGCCTTCAAGGAGGTTGCGTAGGCCATTTTCGATGGCGACGCGGTCAATGGAGCCTTTCGGTTTCGGTCCGGGGTGTACGAGGGTAGAAGTGTAGAGTGACGTTATGAGGGCCTGGGTTATGCAGTCTACGGGGTTGTTGGTCTCGTATTCGAAGTGGGCCTCTTTGAGCTTTCCGACGAGGAGGAGCAAGGTGTCAACGCTAAACCGGTTAAGGAAGAGCGCGAACTTATCTCTGTCTATCATTGAAAGGGCTTCGCGGGCGATTCTGCTCATGCTTCTGTTCCCGTTGAAGTACTGCCTGAAATGGACCCTTTTTCCGGTGTAGGGTGCAAAAGATTCTGGCGCGGAATCCTCGGTTATGTTGATTAAAAGCTCCGCAACGAAGTCGCCCTCCGTCCGTCCTTCGGAGAGGTAAGGGTAAGAGATTTGCGCAAATTCGCTGAAGTCCATTCGGAAGCTCCAATTATGACTCAATGCGACTCAATGCGTATGGTAACGCAACTAGAGGCAGAACCTCCTTTGGGATAGTGGATTTACCGCACCGAAGCGGTATTCCCTACTCTCTAAGGAGGAGCGATGTTTGGAGACTTGTCCAAGTACGACGTGTTCAACACATGCCTGCTGCACGGCGCACAGTATGCGGGGGACCTGGAAATGCCGGTGCTGCAAGGCACCGACCAGGTTCCCAACAAGCTAGTGCCCTTCAGCAAGGCTATGGCCCGTTCGTTTACGGACCGCGATTGCTGGGTATGCTTCTACGAGCATGACATCAAGTTCGTCCGCCTGTGGCGGCATCCCGAAAAATACATTGACCGCCTGCTGGAGTTTCGGGGCATCGTGTCGCCCGATTTCAGCATGTATCGAAACATGCCAGCGGTCATGCAGTACTGGTCCTGCTTCATGGGCCGGGCTATTGCCCACCGGTGCGAGGCCGATGGCGGAGTAGTGCTACCCAATGTTCGACTGTCGGATACGCGTAGCTTCAAATACTGCCTTGACGGACTCCCGCAGGGGTCTGGCATAGCGGTCGGTACCCATGGCTGCATAAAACGTGGGGACGATCGTCGAATGATGGCCTTGTGCGTCGCGGAGATAGTCGAACGCCTGACCCCGAAGTTCATCGTTGTCTACGGAAGTGCGCCCGATGACGTGTTCGAGTCGGCGCTCGAGGCGGGCATCGGCATCGTTGCCTTCGAGAGCCAATTCTCGCAGACTCACAAGAAGGCGGTGCGCAATGGGGACCGGTAGCGGAAAAGGCCTCGATTTCGGCGCCACGGCAGGCTCTTTGCCTGATACTGTATCCGAGCCCGATTGGTACATCGGAAGGACTCTTAGCGCGGCTGCGAAGAACTACGACATCAAAGATCCGAAGACTGGGAAGACTTTCAAGTTTTTAGGCGGAACGAGGATTCACGGCGTTGAGACCTTCGCGGGCAAAGGTGTGAAGAAAAAGCTTCGTCCTGAAGTCGCTAAGGGTTTAAGCCAACAAATTGGAGGAAGGCCTCGAGATTGGAAGCACGTAAAGGGAGTGGGAACG
>DBFAWQ010000251.1:0-6423 GCA_048242115.1 Eggerthellaceae bacterium | reverse complement strand
TACCTACACTCTTGCGCCGGGCATCCTTTTTGAATTGCGAGGTGTAAACGACGTCGAGCATAGGTAGAGTAGTTGAAAAAAGAAGAGTGCAACGAAATAACCAGGCGAAATGGCGTTTTGAAAATCGGTACGCTTGCTGGCCCCTAGGATGTCCATGGAAGGTTGCGCCAAAAGTGAACCAAATAGGAGATTGACTGAAATAGTGAATCGCTTTAGTATGTCACCACAGAGGGGCCGACGGTTGGTTTGGCCCGCAAAAGGGGTAGGCCTACGAGGGACGGGCTGAGGGGCGAGAAGGACGCTGCGCGGAGGGATCGACGCGGTGCCGGGAATCGGAATAGCCTCTCGAATTGCGAGACGAGCCCTTGAGGCGTATCCGGAATCGCAGTAGAAGGGGGAAAGATGGAACGCAAGACCGATACTGCTACGCATGGGTCGCTGAGCCGCCGTACCTTCATGAAGGCCGGTGGCGCGCTTGCTGCCTCTGCCGCGGCGCTGAGCGCGCTGGGATGCAGCAACGGCACCAAAGTGAAAGAGGAGGAGCCGCCCGCGGAGCAGCCCGAAGCTCCTGAGGCGGTGGCGGAGGTCGAGCATCCCAAGCCTACGAACAACGAGGCCGGCGGAACCTGGGTGCCTGCGGCATGCTGGCACAACTGCGGCGGCCGCTGCGTCAACAAGGTCATGGTCAAGGACGGCGTGGTCGTTCGCCAGAAGACCGACGACAGCCACGAGGACAGCCCCGAGTACCCGCAGCAGCGCGGCTGCGTGCGCGGCAAGGCGCAACAGCAGCAGTGCTTCGGCGCCGATCGTCTGCTGTACCCGCTGAAGCGCAAGGGCTGGCAGCCCGGTGGCGGCGAGAACTCCAACGGCGCCATGCGCGGCAAGGACGAGTGGGAGCGCATCAGCTGGGACGAGGCCATCAGCCTGGCTACCCAGGAGATCAAGCGCATCAGCGACGAGCTTGGTCCCACCGGCTTCTACTGCAAGTCGCCCGACGCCGCCATCAACCTGATGTGCGGCTGCGTGCGCGGCTGGGACACCACCTCCCATGGCACCTACACGCTCGGCTGCGACATGATCGGCCTACCCGGCGTCGACTGCGGCGAGGCGAATGACCGCTTCGACCTGCCCAATGCTGAGTACATCGTGCTGTACTCGTCGAATCCCACCTGGTCGGCGGCTGGTACCCCCACCTACTACTTCATCCAGGCCAAGGAGTCCGGCACGAAGTTCGTGTCCATCGACCCGCTGTTCAACGCCTCGGCCCAGATGCTAGATGGCGACTGGATCCCCGTCCGCATCGGCACCGACATGGCGTTCATGCTGGCCACCGCTTACGAGATGCTGCGCCTGGACGAGGAAGAGGGCGACATTATCGACTGGGACTTCCTTCACAAGTACACGGTGGGCTTCGATGCCGAATCCATGCCCGCCGATGCCGAGCTGGACGAGAACCTGAAGGACTACATCCTGGGCGAGTACGACGGCACCCCCAAGACCCCCGAATGGGCCGAGCCCATCTGCGGCGTGAAGCCCGAGCAGGTGACCGCTTTCGCCCGCATCCTGGGCAAGAACAACAAGACCATGCTGCTGCACAACTACGGCATGGTGCGTTGCAACGGCGCCGAGATGATTCCCCAGATGCTGATGGCCCTGGGCGCCATGGGAGGCCATATGGGCAAGTCGGGCCATGCCACTGGCGGCAACTACCATGCCAACGCTGGCAATTACGGCGCTAACCTGGTGGCCGGCGGCTCGTCGCCGAATCCCAAGACCCAGAACCCCGTGTCCACCGGCGTACGCCAGCCGCAGATATACGACCTGATCCTGAACGGCGGCGGCGACATCATCGACGTGGCCAACAGCTACGGTGCGTTCCACGAGCCCATCCCCACCACGCTGGGGCCCATCAAGGGTATCTTCCACGTGACCGACGCCACGCTGCAGACCTCCCTGCACCAGAAGGCGGGCATCGAGGCGCACCGTGCCGTGGACTTCGTGCTCACCCGCGCCCAGTTCATGACCACGAACGCTCTGTACTCCGACATCGTGCTGCCCGTCACCACCGAGTGGGAGCGCGTGGGCGACGTGACCACCTGCAACCGCGAGTTCGTGTACTGCTACTCCCAGGTGACCAAGCCGCTGGGCGAGGCCAAGACCGACCAGGAAATCAGCACGCTGCTGCTGGAGGCCATGGGCATCGATCCGGCACTGGCCTATGGCGCTTCCGAGAAGCAGGCGTTCTTCAACAAGATTGCCAGCAGCAAGGTAATGGATGGCGGCGAGATGGTGCCGCTGGTCACCATCACCGACGACGACATCAAGGAATGGGAAGTCGAGGGCGAGGCCCAGGAGGGCAAGATTTCCATCAAGGACTTCGTCGCGAACGGCGGCTACCAGTTCAAGCGCTCGAAGGACGATGGACTGGGCCATATCGGCTACCAGAAGTTCGTGGAGGATCCCGAGGCGAACCCCCGCTCGAGCGCTTCCGGCAAGCTGGAGATCTACTGCCAGGCCCGCTACAACCTGATCGCTTCCTACGGTTTCCCGAACTCCGATCAGCTGAAGCCCTATCCCACCTACATCGTGCCCTGCGTCGGTTACGAGTCCACCTTCGAGAACGGCCAGATCGGCGGCAAGAAGAGCGAGTACCCGTACCTCATGTACAACCCGCACTACCTGCGTCGTTCCCACTCGGTGTTCGACAACTGCCCGTGGCTGCGCGAGACTTGGGGCAACCCGGTATTCCTGAACGCTTCCGACGCGAAGGAGAAGGGTATCGCCGAGGGTGATACCGTGCTCATCACCACGCCGGCGGGCCAGGGCCTGCGCAAGGCCGCGCTCATGGACATCCTGATGCCGGGCGTGGTCGGCGTGCCCCACGGCGCCTGGGTCAACGTCGACGAGAAGACCGGCATCGACCAGGCTGGTTCCGACAACTATCTGCTGGGCAACGAGTACGGCGGATTCGGTGTTTCGGGCTACAACAACTACGTCTGCAACATCGAGAAGTATTCCGGGGCGGCCATTCCCGACGACTGCGACGTTCCGCAGCGCGCAGCCGACGGCATGCCGACCGCATAGGTGAAGGGGGAAATCGACCATGGCTATGGGATTTTACGTTGATATGACTCGCTGCACCGGCTGCCGTGCCTGCGAGGTGGCCTGCAAGGACAAGAACCGTCTGAGCGGCAACATGGCCTTCCGGAATGCCCACACGTTCTCCGTGGGAACGTTCCCCGAGGTCCAGGCCTTCTCCTGCTCGTTCAGCTGCAACCACTGCGAGGAGCCGGCGTGCGTGGCGAACTGCCCCACGGGCGCTATGTACAAGGACGAGTCCGGCGTGGTGCTGCATGACGACGACGTATGCATCGGCTGCAAGACCTGCGTGAACTCGTGCCCCTACCAGGTGCCGGTTTACGACGAGGAGAAGAAGATCGCCCGCAAGTGCGACTCGTGCTACGCCATCCGCGAGGCCGGCGGCCAGCCTGCCTGCGTGGCCGGGTGCCCGAACCGCGCCCTGGAGTTCGGCGACATCGACGAGCTGAAGAAGAAGCACGGTTCCGACCTGGTCAGCGAGACCACGGTGCATCCTGGCGCCGACATGACCAAGCCGTCGCTGCTCATCAAGGCGAAGCCTGCCGCGAAGACCGGCACGCCGGTTGAGGTGGCATGGTAGGGCGTCGCTAGGGTCGGGCGCTTTCTGGGGGCGCCGGAGGGAGCGGGGAGGAGGGGCACGTTGCTTGTCCTCGCTCGCGCGGGAATCGGGGTTGCGGCTCCTCGCTGCTGCGGAATCGCTCCTTAGCCCCTCCTCCCCGCTCCTCTGCGACTTTACGGGCGCCCACCCCTGCTCCTTGGTTGGGGGTGGTAGGCTGGGGCCTCGCTTCGCTGGCCCCTCGCTCCTACTAAGGCACGGACTGAGGCCTTGCTTCGCTGGCCCCTTGTTCCTCTGGGGTGCGGGGCTTGGGTGACGCTTTGCTTGCCCCTTGCTCTTTCGGGGGCGTGGGCTTCGATAGTTGCTTTAGAATTTGGGCCGTCTTGATTTGGCGGCCCTTTCCTTTAGGGAGGACGTTTCTATGGGCTATTCCAACGATCGGCTGGAGCTTTTGGTGGCTCGGTTCTACGGGTACAAGCTGTTTCACGTGGTGCTTTCCGCGGAGCCGACCGACGAGGTGATGGAGGCGGTGCTGGGGGACGACACGCTGGAGGCGGCCGAGGTGCTGGCCGAGAACGGCTACGACGTGTCGCTGCTGGTAGAGGCGGTGAAGGGGCTGCGGCAGCGGATGGCCGACGATTCCGATTTCGTTGCCGATGCCCACAAGGCCTACAACAAGCTGTTCCTTGTGCCGGGCGAGGGGTCGGTGAAGCTATACGAGTCGGTGTATGCCGACCAGATGAACACCATCTTCGGGCAGACCACCGTCGATATGCGCCGCTACCTGCGCGAGGCGGGGCTGGCCTCCGACGCCACCGGCAACTTCCCCGAGGACTACCTGCCGCTCATGCTGGACTTCATGGGCGCCCTGGCCCAGCGGGCGTGGGAGGCGGCGTCGGAGAGCGCTGTGGACGATGCGTTTGCGGCGGCAGCGGACGGCAGGGCGGCGGGCGTTGCAGCGGACGGAGCGGCGGCGGTGTCGGCGGAGGACGTCGAAGATGCAGCTCAGGAGCAGGTCCAGCGCCTGCTGGCCACGCAGCGCGCGTTCGCCGACGAGCATTTGGGCGCGTGGCTCGGTTCGGTGGTGGCGTCGCTGGACGCCCGCGACGCCAGCCGCGTCTACTTCGCGCTGGGCGAGGCCATGGAGCAGTTTATCGCCAGCGACAAGCAATGGCTCGTGGAGGCGACTCGCGTCGAATAAACGCGAGCGCGCGAACCTCGCGTTCAGTTCGCGTTTGCAAAGTTCCAGGTAGACAGCATGTTTTCTAGACAAACGCGAACCTCGCGTTTAGTTCGCGTTCCTCGACTTCCATATATAGCGCAGGTAGTCGGGGCCTTCCGCCCACAGGCGCGAGGAGAAGTCGAATAGCATGGTGTCATTCAACCCTGTTGGTTTCCGGTTCCAAAAGTCCTTCGGGGAGCTTCATGAAGAAGTACTCGTAGCGGCTGCGTTGGCGGATGCGCCGCAGTTCGGCGACTCCTCGGTCGGTGGGGTCCTGTTCCAGGCCCAGCCCTTTGCTTTCGAGTATACGCTCGATTGCTTGGTCGGGGCTGAGCGTGTGGTATGCGTCAAAAAGCCCGGCCAGTTCGCGGGCGCCGATGATTCGGTAGATTTCCTTGCTCGGCTTTCCGTGGACGATCGCCCAGTAGCGCAGCAGATAGCCCATCCAGTGAAGGACCTCGGCACTGTATTTGACCGACCCATAGAATGTCGGCCCGTATTCCCGGTCGAGAAGCTTCAGGGCGTCTTCGGAAGTGGGGGCGGCCAACAGGGAAGGGTCGGCGTCCATGGTTTCTGCAAGCTGGGATTTCATGAACCGGCGAACGAACACAGCTGAGCTGCAATCGCATTCGGTGGCGGACCGTTCGAACACCGCGGCTTGGAATCGGCAGGCGGCAAGGACGATTTCGTTGGGAACGGCGCTCATGCCAGTACCTCGTCGATGTAGCGCCCCTTGCCGCGGTAGAGACGGCGCGCGGCTTTCGCCTTGTCGAGCCCGGAGCGCGTCGATTCGTCGCGGCGTTGGCCGTAGAAGGCTTTCTCCTTCGGGCAGAGGAAGCATTTTTCCAGAAGGGTAGCTTGCTCGAGGGCGGCCTGGGTACGCAGGACGTATTGGTTGCCGAGGTCGGTCGACGAGAGGCAGTGGCGGCATTGTTCGTCGGTTATTTCGCCGTCGATGAAGCTGTCTATGGTTTCGTACATGCGGTTGTCGGCAATGGGCGCCACGATGTAATCGGAGCTTGCGACTTTGGCCTTCAGCTCCACGAGATGCGGGTGGTTTTCGTAAGGGGCCAGGCGTCCGCGGAACAGGGCGATTGTCAGCATCCAGTCCTGGTCGACGGAGAAGCGGGTTCCTTGAAGCTTTTCAGGGGAAAAGCTCAGCATGTACAGGCACGAGTCGGGGAAGCGGTGAACGAACATCGCGGATTGCTCGAGGGACTCCCCGCAGTAAAACCCCTGGCCGAAGTCGTTGTTGGGACGCGATGCGCTGGCTCTGAGATCGCCATCGATTCCCGATTTCGAGCCGTGGAAAAGGAGGATGGAGCTTTGGGGCATGTCCTCTTCGTACAGCTGGGCCTTGATGCGGTTGAGGTAGATGCCTTTGGAGAATGCATAGTTGTAGAACGCGGCAAGCGAGTCGGGCGACGGGCTAACGGTGCCGCGCATCCAGCGGTTGAAGCTCATGAGGGTGGTTCCGCAGGCGGCAGCCAGGTCTTGGAGTGTGCAACCGCGGAGGTGCTGCACCAGCTCAATGTCCTCAGCGATG
>DBFAWQ010000250.1:0-5446 GCA_048242115.1 Eggerthellaceae bacterium | reverse complement strand
CAGCCGGACAGGCCGAGGCCGGCGACGGCCGCCAGGGCAGCGCCGGTCGCGAAGAACGAGCGGCGGGACAGGGCAGGGCCGTTGAGATGCTGATTCATAGAATTCCCTCCATTCAGGTTGTTCGGGGCGCAAACCCCGACGTCGATGCGCCGGGCAACGGACGCACGCGCCCCCCTTTCGGAAGACGCGGCTAGCACACCGTTCTCAGGCGCATAACAGCACCTAGCATTATCGCTGAAACAAATCGGCGAATGGCTGCGATTTCTCACTTTTTGCCATCTGTTGGCATGCTGTTACAGAAAAAGCGCCCCGGAAGCGAGCGCATGTCGGCACGTTCGCCGGTGCGCCCGGGGGATGCGCCGGGGGACGTTCCCTGGCGCATCCCATCTCGTTCCCAAGTAACCGATATGTGACTTTCGGCCTGTGGCATGGCCTTGCGCCTATCCGTCTGTCACAATCGCTTCGGATTGAAGGGAGGCCCTATGGCGCACGAAGATCTGGCCCTGCAGGACGCCCGCGAATGGATACGCGGGCAGCTTGACACCTGCTGGAAGTTCTGGCTCGAGCACGGCATGGACGAGGAGTACGGCGGGGTGTACACCTGCCTGGACCGGGAAGGCAACATCTACTCCACCGACAAGAGCGTGTGGATGCAGGGGCGCTGCGCCTGGACCTATTCGTACCTGTGCCACGTTTACGGGCAACGGCCCGAATGGATGGAGGCGGCGAAGAGCTGCCTGGACTTCATGGAGGAGCACTGCATAAACCGCCAGGCAGGCGACCGCATGTACTTCACCGTCACCGCCGAGGGACAGCCGCTGCGCCAGCGCCGCTACTGCTTCTCGGAGGGCTTCTACGTCATCGCCAACGCCGAGTACTACGGGCAGACCGGCGAGAAGGTGTACCTGGAACGGGCGCGCCGGGCCTACCACATGGTCCACGACCTGAACAACGGCCTGATCGAGGATCCCACGGGCCTGGGCCCCAAGACCATCGCCGAAACCCGCTCGGGCCACGCCCTGGGCGACCCGATGATCTTCCTGAACATCATCGGCATCATGCGCCGGGTGGACCCCGAGCACACCGCCGAGTACGACGAGCACGCCCGCGAGTGCACCGACCGCATCGTGAACGAACACTACCGCCCCGAGCTGGGCTGCACCCTTGAGAGCGTGAACGACGAGGGCGAGCCGGAGCTGTGGTACACCGCCGGGCGCGTGGTGAACCCGGGCCACGACATCGAATGCAGCTGGTTTCTGATGGACGAGGCGAACTACCGCGGCGACGCGGAGCTGCACATGGTGGCCGAGCACATCTTCCGCCAGGCCATCGAAGCGGGCTGGGACCAGGAGTTCGGCGGCCTTCTGTACTTCATCGACGCCCAGGGGCTGCCCCCGGAGGCCTACGAGCACGACATGAAGCTATGGTGGCCCCACAACGAGATCATGATCGCCAGCCTGAAGGCCTACCGCGACACGGGCGATGCCTACTACCGCGACTGGTTCCTGAAGACGCTGGACTACTGCAAGCAGCACTTCGCGGACCCGGTCTACGGCGAATGGTACGGCTATCTGCGCCGCGACGGCCAGCCCACCATGCCCCCCACGAAGGGCTCCACGTTCAAGGGCCCCTTCCACGTGCCGAGGGCCCTGGCCATGAGCGACCAGCTGCTCGGCGAGATTCTGGACTAGAAAGGAAACGCACACGATGGAATACCTTGGCATACCCTACCGCGTCGACAACACCCCGGTGCTCGACCCCGCCTTCATCCCCTTCGGCATTTGGGCGAAAGCCTACCTGGTGGAGGCCGACCGGCCCATCGCCATCGCCGTGGAACGCGAGGACGGGCTCATCAGCGTACGCGAGAGCTTCATCCGCGGCCCCGAATTCGCCGAGGCGAACTTCCGCTACGTGGAGCGCCTGGTGAAGTTCACCCTGTGGAGCAAGGGCGGCTTCCGCGTGTACATCAAGGGCGCCGACGACATCGCCGCCAAGCTGGCGAAGGCCTATTCCCCCGACGGGGAGCGCTGGTTCGACTACCAGTTCGTGGGCGACGTTTACGAGCGGCCGCTCGAGGTCATCGCCTGCACCGAGGAGACCTTCCCCGCCGCCAACGAGTCGGCCAAGGCCATCGGCGGCCACATGGAGGGCTGCCGCATCGGCTTCGACGCCGGCGGGTCGGACCGCAAGGTGTCGGCGGTCATCGACGGCGAGCCCGTGTACTCCGAAGAGGTCGTGTGGTTCCCGAAGGTCACCGAGGACCCGGAGTACCACTTCAACGAGATCGTGACCGCCTTCAAGACGGCCGCCTCGAAGATGCCGCGGGTGGACGCCATCGGCGTGAGCTCGGCCGGCACCTTCGTGGGCAACAGCCCCATGGTGGCGTCGCTGTTCATCAAGGTGCCCCGCGAGCGCCGCGACGAGGTGAAGAGCATCTACGACCGCGCCGGCGCCGAGATCGGCGACGTGCCGCTGGTAGTGGCCAACGACGGCGACGTGACGGCGCTGGCGGGCTACATGTCCACGGGCGAGGGCGAGATCCTGGGCGTGGCCATGGGCACGAGCGAGGCCGTGGGCTACGTGAACGACGAGGGCAACGTGCTCGGCTGGATCAACGAGCTGGCCTTCGCGCCGGTGGACCTGTCGCCCGACGCCATGCAGGACGAGTGGTCCACCGACTTCGGCGTGGGCTGCAAGTACCTCAGCCAGGACGCCGTCATCAAGCTGGCTCCCCATGCGAACATCGAGCTCGACCCGGAGCTCTCCCCCGCCGAGAAGCTGAAGGTGGTGCAGGCGCTTGCCAACGACGGCGACGAGCACGCCTTGGACATCTACCGCTCCATCGGCTGCTACCTGGCGCACACCCTGGTGCTGTACAGCATGTTCTACCCCATCAAGACGCTGCTGGTGCTGGGGCGCGTGGCCTCGGGCGCGGGCGGCGATCTGCTCATCAGCGAGTGCAACCGCGTGCTTCGCGAGGAGCATCCCGAGCTGGCCTCGCAGATCACGGTCACCCTTCCCGACGAGAAGATGCGCCGCGTAGGCCAGTCGGTCGCCGCAGCCAGCCTGCCCGAGCTGTAAGGGCGATTCCACATCAACCAACAGGAAAGGCCCGGTCGTCCCGGGCCTTTCGCTTCCGATAGATCCTGCGGCGGCGTGCGGCGCTACAGCAGCTTGCCGCGCAGCACCACGGCGCGGATCTCCAGGGTCTCCTTGTCCAGCAGCACCGCGTCGGCCACGTGCCCCGGCTCAAGGCTGCCGTAGTCGTCCGACACGCCGATGCAGCGGGCCGGGTTCACGGTGGCCGCCTTCACGGCGCTCTGCAGCGGAATGCCCATGTCCTTCACGGCCACGTACAAACAGCGCATGAGGTCGCTCACGGAGCCGGCCAGGTTGCCCGCCTCGATGGTGGCCACCGGGCCCTTCACCGTCACGTCCTGCCCGCCCAGGTCGTACACGCCGTCCTGCAGCCCCGCGGCCCGCAGCGTGTCGGAGATGAGCACCATGCGGTCGTCGCCGAACAGGTTGAAGGCCAGGCGTACCATGGCCGGGTGGATGTGCACCCCGTCGGCGATGATCTCGGCGGTCACGTCGTCGCGCTCGGCGGCGGCCGGGATGGGACCGGGCTTGCGGTGGTGCATGGGGTCCATGGCATTGAACAGGTGCGTCAGATGGCGCGCCCCCAGCCGGAAGGCACGGGCCGCGTCGTCGTAGCTAGCCGACATGTGGGCGAGCGAGATGCGCACGTCGTCGTGGAGCGCTTCGATGAACTCGTCGGCGCCCTCCACCTCCGGCGCGATGTCCACCACCTTCACCAAACCGCCGCTGGCCTTTTGCATACGGCGGAAGGCCTCCACGCTGGGCACCTGCACGTACTCGGGGTTCTGGGCGCCCACCTTCGTGGGGGCGATGAAGGGGCCCTCCATGTTCACGCCCACCAGGTCGGCCTCGTTCCAGGCCGGCTCGTAGGCGGCAGCGGTCACAAGCGCCCGGGTGAGCACGTCCTCGGGCAACGTCATGGTGGCCGGGCACATGGCGGTGACGCCGCGCGAGGCCTCGTAGGAGCCCATGGCGTGCAGCCCTGCCATGTCGCCGTCGGACACGTCGCCCATGTTCGCCCCGTGGAAATGCATGTCCACCAGGCCCGGGATTACGTAGCAGCCCGTGGCGTCGACGGTGGCCCCCTGCACGTCGGGGAAGCTGCCCACGATGCGCCCGTCCTTCATGTAGACGTTGCGCTCGGTAAAGCCGTCGGGGCCGAACACCTCGCCGCCCTTGATGGCCTCCACCGTGCGTCCGGCCAGCTCGGGGGACACCGTGGTGCCCGTGGCCGGGCCGTCGAAGGCCTTCGCCAACTGTTCGGGGGTGGCATGGCTCACGCGCACCGCGCCGGAACGGGCCGCCACCTCGGCCGCCGACTCGTCGTCAAGCACGCGCTCGTCGGCGTCCACGTCGGCGTTCACCTCCGCCTCGCGGGCGTAGTGCTCGGCCCGGGCGTACACGTCCTCGCGCCCGTTGTCGTCGGAGTCGCCGGAGGACAGGTTCACGTTTACTTTTCTGACAACTTGCATTTGGCACCAGCTTCCGCATCGACGATGATGGTCACGTCGGGATGCAGCTGAAGCACCGACGCCGGAACCTCCGGCTTCACCGGTCCGTTCACCACCGCATCCACGATATCGGCCTTGTCCGCGCCGCTGACCACCATGAGCACCTTGCGGGCCTTCATGATGGTCCCGATGCCCATGGTGTAGGCCTGCCGGGGCACGTCGTCGGCACAGGCGAACAGGCGGCTGTTCGCCTGGATGGTGCTCTCGGTGAGGTCCACCACGTGGGTCTCGACGGGGAAATGGTCGCAGGGCTCGTTGAACCCGATGTGCCCGTTGTGGCCCAGCCCCAAAAGCTGCAGGTCGATGCCGCCGGCCAGGGCGATGGCCTGCTCGTAGGCCTGGCACGCCTTCGCCGCGTCGGGCTCGGCGCCGTTGGGCACATGGGTGCGCGCCGGGTCGACGTTCACGAGGTCGAAGAGATTCTTCTGCATGAAATAGCGATAGCTCTGGTCATGGTCGGGGTCCAGGCCGCGGTACTCGTCCAGGTTGAAGGTGGTGACGTCGGCGAAGCTCACGATGCCGTCGTCGTAGTCCTTCACCAGCTGAGCGTACAGGCCGATGGGGGTAGAGCCCGTCGCCAGCCCCAGCACGCAGGCCGGGTCCTCGGTGATCTGGGCCGCGATGACGTCTGCGGCGGCTCGGCTCATATCCTCGTAGCTGTCGGTGATGACCAGTTCCATGCATTCCTCCAAATCTCGAACCTCAAAACGATCGAGCGCCCTTGCGCTGCGGAAACTTTACCACGGCCGCTCTCTCCCCGCCCCCGCGACGCCAGACGGTCGCGAAATCGTGACAATAGCCGCCCCCTTCCGCCATCCTTCCCCCATCCTCCATCC
>DBFAWQ010000249.1:0-7622 GCA_048242115.1 Eggerthellaceae bacterium | reverse complement strand
GCGTACATCCGTCAGCATAAACAGCACTCCGGCCAAAAGCATAAGAAATATAGCTTCTATAATCGGGGAAACGAAATATAGGAAATATAGTAAATCTAATCGATAAGGCGCTGTATAACCAATTTCAGCGCACAGCATGCGACGCAGCGAGACTCTCGGAGCGGGCGCCTACGGTCGGAAGAGCACGGCTACCTGAGTGCGGTTTTCGGCATGGGTCTTCTGCAGGATGCTGCTCACGTGGTTGCGCACGGTTCCCTCCGAAAGGAACAGCCGCGCGGCGATCTGGCGGTTCGAGCAGCCCTCGGCGATCAGGCGGGCGATGGAGAGCTCGCGCTGGGTAAGCAGCCGCAGGCACTCCGGGGACAGCGACGGCGGTTCGTTTTCAGGAACGGCAGCTTCGGACACTGGCGCAACGGCCCCAGGCACGCTTCCCGCCACCGAACAGCCGCCAAGGCCTTCCGCCTCCGATACGACTGCGGAAGTACCCGCAGCTCGTTCCTGCCGCAGCGCGGCCAGACACTCGCTCATATCGTCGCGGGCGGATTGCAGGCCGCGCAGGAGCGTCTCGGTGCGCACCGTGCGCACAGCGGAAGCGGACACCACCAGGCAGGCGGCAGCTAGCTCGCAGGCGGTCGCCGCACCTATCCCGCGGCACACCAGCCACAGCCATGCCGCCGCCCACAGCACGCGCACCGCCCACCAGGGCTGTATCATGCACAGGTAGGCGGCCACCGGCAGGAAGGGCGCCGCTCCGGGGACGGCCGCGCACAGGACCACGGCGACAACCGCCATCGCCGCCCCCATCCGCGGCCCTTTCACCAGAAACGCCGCACACAGAAGCGACGTGGCCACCAAAGACCCCACGACGACCAGCGACAGCCCGTCGCGCCCCTCAAAGGAGGTCGACGCGGCTGCCACCAGCACGCTTACGAGCAATGCACCGATTCCGTCAAGCACTCTGTCCATAACCCGCAGTATACCCGAGATTCGCCGCCATCCGCCCCGGCGCGGCCGCTACTCCTTCGTTCTCACCTTGCCCAGCACCAAAGCCACCAGCAGAAACGCTAATGCGAACAACAGCACCACGCCCAGGTTCTCCATCACGGGAGCTATCTGCGAGAACGTCGCACCTGCGGGCAGCGCCGCCGCCTGTTGGCATGCCATGGAGTACCAGTAGCCCGGCAGGAAGTGGGCAACCGCCACCATCTCAGCGCTCATCAGCGATAACGGTACCCATGCACCGCCCATGAACGACAGCACCATGCCGCCGATGTTGCCCACGGCGTTCGCGGCCGCCACGCCGAACCGCAGCTTCCCGACCAAAAATCCCACCGAAAGCGCCAGCAGCACGAAGGCCGCCAACGAACACCCCGAAGCCGCCAGCGCCTCCAGCGAGCCGTGGAAGACGACGCAGCCCAGACCAAAGTCCCAAGCCCATGCCATCGCGCCCACCACCAGGCATGCAAGGGCTACCTGCACGTTGTAGGAAAGCTGGGTAAGCGGCGCCACGGCGGTGCGGCGGCGCATGTCGGTCCTGGCCAGCGAGCCGGTCAGCTCGCCCACCGCCACCACCACGCCGGCGAACACCCCGTACATGCTCCACTGCAGGTAGAACATGAGCTGCGACCCTGCGCCCGTTTCCGGAACGTCCATGTAGCTGGCCGGAGCCTCCTGCGCCGCCAGCTTAAGCGCCTCGTCGGTCAAGGCCACCATGGCCTCCTCGATTTCCCGCGTCCCTTCGGTTTCGGAAGCCGAAGCCGTTGCCGCTCCCTGCCGCAGCTCCTGCGTCCCCGAAGCTCTCTCGGAACCGCCAGCCGCGCCGCCGTCCGCTTCCATCCCGAGCGTCGGATCGACCCCCGACGACCTTTCCGCCCCTTCGGCCGTCGCGAGCGCATACACGATGCTTACGTAGTTATTAACACGCTGGTCAGCCAAGGCTCCGGTGGCGGCAACGAAGCTGTACACCGACTCCAGGGGTTCGGGATCGGCACCGTCGGCCGCCGCTTCGGCGAAGTCCCGCTGATAGCCATCCGGGATGATCAGGATGTAGTCCACCCGCCCCTTCGCCACCGCATCCTGCAGGCCCGTGTCGGAATCCTCCACAGGTATCCGGGTCCCCTGGGTTTCCAGATACTCCGCAATCCCCCGCGAAAGCTCGCTGCCGTCGCGGTCGATCAGCGCGAAGTTCACTTCCTGCCGCTCGAAGGCCCCCACCGGCTGCGTCGAGGATACGCTGCCCACCATGGCCACGCCCATGAAGCTCAGGCCCACGATGTAAACGATCAGGAACAACGGGTTGCGCGCAATCTTGCGCATGCACAGCTTAAAGACTTGCATAGCGCTGCCTCCCCAAAGCCCGGGCCGAAAGGGCGAACATGATGGCGGTCATGGCCAGCAGAATCCCCAGGTGAGACGCCGCTGGCGTAAACGAGTCGTAGTACATGAGCCCGTAGAGCGCCTCGGTAATCTGCGCCGCCGGATTCACCAGGGCGCTGGCGGGGCAAGCTTGGGCCACCGCATCGGCCAGCTTCATGGTGGGCTCGCCGTACAAGCCCGTGAACAGGGCCGAAAAGCACGTAACGATGGTGATGATGCCGGAGCGCGCCCCTTCCGGAATCCTCGGGATCACGGCCACCAGGCACCCAAGCGATACCGCCGCCAGCGACGATACCGCCAGCACCGCAAGGCAGCCCACGTCGCGGTTGCCGAAGTCCACCGTCAGCCGCATGAACAGGAACACCACCAGCAGGCAGATAAACGACGCCGCCCACGCGGCCAGCAGCGTCCCCGCCAAAGCACGGCCATGGGAGATGCCGCCCACCGCACGACGCGCCCCCAAAGGGCCCGAACTTGCACGCAGGCCGCCCACCGCCACCATCCCGAAGTTCGCGCAGCTCAAAGCAGCGAATCCTAGCAGCGCGAAGTAGTAGCGGGCCTTTTCGCTCAAGGGGTTCTCCGTCACGCTCACGCGCTCCGTGGCCTGGATGGGCTCGAAGAGCCGCTGTACCACCTGCGCATCCAGAAGCGCCATGGGGTCGAGCTCCACCAACGAGCGAACCAGGGCCGACCGGCTGGCGTACTGGTCCATCAGCAGCACCACGATGGACTGCTTGGCCTCCTCGGCCATGGTGGACCCGGTCGGGTATAGGCAGGGGTGGGGCTCCCCGCCCTCGAACAGCAGGTAGCCCACGAAGGCGTCGTCGGCGCCCTGCGACTGCTCCACCAGCCCCCGTGCCTCCGCTTCCGTTGGCGCGTAGGTCACCGCCAGCAGCCCCTGGCCGCTTCCGCCCGTATTCGCCGTCCCCGCTTCACCGTCTTCCGTGGAAAGCGCTCGCACGAACTGGTAGAAGGCCGTCCGCTCGAACGCCTCCGGATCAACCAACCCGGCCAACGCCGAAGCGTCCAAGCTTCCCAGGTCTAGGTTGCGAAGGTCGTCGAGTTCGAAGCCGCCGAAATCCGCTTCGGCTCCCTCGTCCTGCACCACCACGACCGGCAGCGTCCCCAGCGCGTCGTTCTGCTCCAGGGAATCGAACATGAAGATGAACATCACCGACAGCACCAACGGCAGCCCGACCGCCCATACGAGCAGCCCGCCGTTGCGCAACAGCGAGACCAGCACCGACCGAAACGTTATCAGCATCGCACACCCGCCTTGCTAATCCCGCAGCTCGCGGCCGGTGATTTCCAGGAACACGTCGTTTAAGGTGGGCGGCTCGGCCCAAATGCGCCCGGGCGTCAGCCGATGATGCCGCAGCACCCCCAGCACGTCGGCCACGTTGTGCGACCCGTTCTCGCACACCACCACCAGCGCGTCGCCCTCCCGTTCGGCGCTGCGCACCACGGCGAGCGCCCGCAGGTCGCGAAGCATCTCATCGGGAGCCTCCCCCAAGGCGATCCTAATGCGCTCCCCCACCTTAACTTGGGCTTTCAGCTCCTCGTTGGTGCCTATGGCAAGGGTGCGTCCGTGGTCCATGATCATGATGCGCGAGCAGATGTCCTCCACTTCCTCCATGTAGTGGCTGGTGTAGACCACCGTCATGCCCGACCGGTTCATGCCCTTGATGCCCTCCAGGATGGACGCGCGGCTCTGCGGATCCACGGCCACGGTCGGCTCGTCGAAGAACGCCAGGTCGGGCCGGTGCGCTACCCCGCAGGCGATGTTCAGCCGTCGCTGCAGGCCTCCTGAGAGCTTCTTCGGCACCATGCGCTCGAAGTCCTGCAGTCCCACGAATTCCAGCGCATCGTTCACCAGCTGCCGGCGCCGCGCGCGGTCCGGCACGTACAGCCCGCAGAAGTAGTCCACGTTCTGGCGCACGGTCAGCTCCTCGAACACGGCCACGTTCTGCGGCACCACCCCGATGCGCCGCTTCAGGTCGTAGCGGGTGGGGGTCATGGGCTCGCCGAACAGTCGGATGGAGCCCTTGTCGTAGGTGAGCAGCTGCAGGATGCAGTTGATGGCCGTGGTCTTGCCGCTGCCGTTAGGACCCAGAAGCCCGAAGACCTCGCCCTCGCGCACCGCCAGGCTCAAATGGTCCAGTGCCACCATGCTGCCGTAACGCTTCACCAGATTCTCGACGGAAACCACGTCCATACCGCGCTCCTCAGCTCATCCCGACGAAGACGCAGGCAACCCGAACGGTTTCGGGCCGCCTCGCAAGCGAAAGTGTGCCCGAAACCCCGTTTCCTCGGAAGTGACAATTGTCATTTTTTCGCTCCGTCAGCTCCCGACGACAGTGCACAAGCGGAGGGTTTTCCGCGATTTCCCGCAAAACCCTCCGCTTGTGCACTGTGTCCCGTTGAGCGACAGCCGCGCGGGGCCCGGCTAAGCGCGCTCGAACAGCTCGATGGCTTGGCGCAGCACCGTCTCCGCCGTCCGGTGCACGTTGCGCCCCTCGGAAAGCGCCCCCACCGCCGCGCCGTCCACCAGGATGCTCACCAGCGGCGCCGGGAATCCCTCCAGGCCCGCGCGCTGCAGGATGGTCTCCACCGCCCGGTACAGCTCGTCGTGCCCCGTCTGGTAGGCCTCGGTCACCGCGGGCGCGTCGGCAGCGGCGATGAGCTGGGCGTAATGGGCTGGAAGCGTCGCCTCGCCGTCGGGCAGGCACGCATCGATGAGCAGCCCCACCACCTGCTCGCGACATTCCTCGGGCGAAAGCTTCTCGACCCGGGCCGCCACCCCTTCCGCACGGCGGCTCCACAGGCGGATGTTGAAGCGCCCCGCCTCGCCCAGAAGCTGGTTCATGGATTCGAAGTAGTAACCGCACGACGAGGAGGCCGCCTGGGCACGCTTGGCCACGCCGCGGTAGGTCACGGCGGAAGGACCGCCCTCGCGCAGAAGCTCGGCCGCCGCCTCCACCAGCGACATCCGCGTGGCCTGGGCCTTCGCCGTCTTCGGGTTCAACGCCGCATCCACCATGAGCTCCGTTCCCTTCCGCCCTTCCGAAAAACCACGCAGACCCGAACGCCTGCAAGGCTATCCTACCATCAGCTGCCGCCGAGCGCGCCGAAAGCCGCCCGACCACACGGCAACATCGAACCGCAGCGCACGCAAAAAGTCCCGCAGACCCGAGAGTCTGCGGGACCATCTCGCAATTCGGAACCACAATCCCAGCAGCAGCTGCGGTCGCGCCCTACTTCACGTCGGCGAGGTCCTTGCTGGAATGCTCGTGGGACAGGATCATGGCCACCAGCGCGATGACCGCGATGGCCACCATGTAGAAGGCCGGAGCGATCTCGTTGCCGGTCATATCGATCAGCCACAGCGAGATGAACGACGCCGAGCCGCCGAAGATGGCGTTGGCCAGGTTGAACGACAGCGCGAAGCCGGAGTAGCGCACGTCGGTGGGGAACGTCTCGGTCAGGTAGCTTGCCAGCGTGCCGTCGTTGATGGTCAAAATCAGGCACATGACCAGCTCCACCAGCAGGATGACCCAGAAGTTCATGGTTCCCAGCAGCATAAACGCAGGGATGGTGAACACGATGAACCCGACGCAGGCGCCGATGAGCATCTTCTTGCGCCCGAAGCGGTCGGAGATGCGGCCGGACAGGAAGATGAAGGCGATGTAGACCACCAGCACGATGGTGGTGATAGTGGAGGCGTCGCTTGCCGGGTAATGCAGCGTGGTCTCAAGGTAGTTCGGCAGGAACGTGAGCACCGCGTAGAACCCGACGGCGTTCAGCACGCAGGCGCCGAACGAAATGAGCAGCACGCGCAGATGCTTCCTGAACAACGTGCGGATGGGGTGCTCCACCTCCTGGCCCGCGGCCTTCAGACGGTCCTGCATCTGCTCGTAGACCGGCGAATCCTCCAGGTGCGTGCGGATGTAGTGAGTGATATAGCCCAGCGGCAGCGCCAGCCAGAACGGGATGCGCCAACCCCAGTCCACCACGAAGGACGAATCGGCGCCCCAGGTGTTGAACATGAACGTGGCCAGCAGCGAGCCGATCAGCAGACCGGCAGCCGTGGAGGCCGGCACCATGGAGCAGTAGAAGCCGCGATGGTTCTTCGGCGCGTACTCGGCGATGAAGGTTGCCGCGCCTGCGTACTCGCCCGCGGCCGAGAAGGACTGCACCATGCGCAAAAACAGCAGCAGCAACGGCGCGCCCACGCCCAGCATCGCATAGCCGGGCAGGCAGCCGATGAGGAAGGTCGCCCCGCTCATCAGCAAGATGGACACCGAAAGCGCCCACTTGCGCCCGCGCTTGTCCCCCATGTTGCCCCAGAAGATGGCGCCGACCGGACGCACCAAAAACGACAGCGCGAACACGCCGAAGGCGCTCATAACGCCCACCGCCGGGTCCTCGCTGGGGAAGAACACGAGCGCGATGACCGTGGCCAGGTACGAATAGCTGGCGTAGTCGAACCACTCGATGAAGTTACCCAAGAACGACGAGAACGTCACCTTCTTCAGGATGCTATGCTTCTCCTGCTCGCTGCACGCATCGAACGACGTCGCGCAGTCCTTGCTTATCTCGCTTGCAGTCATAGACATTCCCCCACCTGGGTCGCGGCTATCCCGAAATGCCGGTTCGGCGTCGACGGCCCCTGCATGCACCGTGCGCAACGGTCCGGGTTTCCCGACAAGGAATTCCCCGCCTCGCTGAAGCCCCTACGGCAGCGGCGAATTCCCGCGCACAATGCCGCTCCCCACGCCGTCTCTTCGGCTGCGGAAGCGCGCAGAGCTTCTTCACTATAACGCATATTCGGCGGCGAACATCCACGATTCGGGAACAAAAGTCGCAAGTTCCCAAAACTTAACCAAGCCTGTGAACTGGTGCAACTGCACAAAAATGAACCCAGTGGCACAAATGCAGGGTTTGGCAAATCGCACCTTTACCCAGTCCGCAAATTGTGAGCCTAATCCCGGCTCCCGGACCTCCTTAAGGGTGACAACGTTCCGACTTCCTCCCCCGCACTCACCCTTTCTGCGCTCGGCATTTGCCAAACCCCCATTTTCAGCCGCCTTCCGCAGTGAAGCGCCTTGCCGTATCGTCATCTATGCAAGGAGAGCCGCCCGAAGGCGGCTCTCGCAAGCGTTTCGCGCAAGTTCGAAGGCCCTCGGGCGGCCTTCGAAGGACACTGGTCGCGAACTAGTCCTCCCACATCTCCGGACGCACCAGGG
>DBFAWQ010000248.1:0-5614 GCA_048242115.1 Eggerthellaceae bacterium | reverse complement strand
CATGTTGTGGATGAAAACCTCGGAAATCTGGCCGCGGTCCAAGAAGTACTTGAGCACCTGGTCGGGAGTGTTGGAATGGACGTGCACCTTGAACTTCGGGGTGTCGCCCACGCATAGCTCGCAATCACCCATGGTGGCCAGGAACTTGAGCGCCTCCTCCTTGTCCAGCGTGTCCGAATCGACCAGGAACTCGTTGCAGTAGCGGTAGGCCGAGCCCTCCCAGTCGTTTATCTGCTCGATCTCCACCTTGGGGGCCACGCCGGCGCGCACCAGCAGCATCTCCTCGGCAAGCTGACCGTCGCGGCCCAGAAGCGCCGCGGAGAAGGCGTCGAACAGGATGGCCAGGCCGAAGCCGCCCGCGTCCACCACGCCGTTCTCCTTGAGAACCGGCAGCAGCTCCGGGGTACGCTGAACCGAGGCGTAGGCTGCGCCGACTTCTTCCTGAAGCGCCTCCTCGATGCCGAGCTTCTTCTTCGCGGCCGCTTTGGCAGCAGCGGCGCTGTCACGCAGCACCGTGAGGATGGTCCCCTCCACCGGCTTGCGGACCGCTTGGAACGCAACCTCCTGGGCCTTCGCGAAAGCGGCCGCAAGGGCCTCGGTGCCCAGCCCGTCGAACCCGACGCTTCCCTCGCACAGGCCCCGCAGAATCTGCGAGGTGATGACGCCGGAGTTGCCGCGGGCGCCCATGAGCGCGCCGTTGGTGATGGCCTTGCGGGCGTCGGCGGCGGTTGCGCCGATGGGGAGCTTCGCCAGGTTGCCCACCACGGACTCCAACGTCAGCGACATGTTCGTTCCCGTGTCGCCGTCGGGCACCGGGAATACGTTCAGACGGTTGATCTCGTCCTTTCGCTCCCCCAAGGTACGGCTAGCCGCGGCAATGGCGTTCAGCAGGTCGGTGGAAGAGTATTCGGCAGACTGGCTCATTGGTGCTCCTTGCATGCTGTGCACTATCGGAAAAACTTCGGGTACGGTGGTGGCGGGAACGGGGCGGAGGGGTGCTACTTGCGAACGCGCACGCCCTGCACGTGCACCTCAACGCCGTCCAAGGGCACGTTGGCGTACTCCCTCAGCACGAAGGAGACCTGGTCCTTCAGGTTCTGCGACACGGTGTTGATGTTGGTGCCGTACTCGATGATGACGTACAGCTCCACGTGGACGCCCGCCTCGGCGGCCGTCACGACCACGCCCCGGCGCAGACGGGAGGCGGGCAGCAGCTTCGCGATGCCGTCGGCTGCGTTCGGCGCCGCCATGCCCACCACGCCGTAGCACTCGAGCGCGGCGTTGCCCACCATGTCGGCGAGCACGTCGTTGGCAACATGCAGGTTTCCGGGGATCGTGTTGCTCATGGCTTTCCTTTCCGAAACGCGATGAAACCGTCTCCCATCGCGGTTTTTGACTATCAGGGGAGTATAGCGCAAGCCTTTCCTGTTGACCTGTCAACATATCTGTGGGCTCCGTCATAATACACAGAAAATTCTTGTGACTGACTTGATTGCTGTGCTATAGTTAGAAAGCTTTTTGTCATAAACGGTTTTGTGCCGAATAGAAGACGTACTTGGAGTGATGACAATGTCGAAGGTTTGTGAAGTTTGCGGCAAGCACCCGGTGGCCGGTCGTTCCATCAGCCACTCCCACAAAGTGACCAACCGTTGGTTCCGTCCGAACATCCAGCGCGTGACCATCAAGGACCGTTCCGGTCACGTTCGCAAGGCCAACGTGTGCACCAAGTGCATGAAGGCCGGCAAGGTGGAGCGCGCCTAGCATCAAGCTTCGCCAGCCGCGCAACGGAAAGCCCCGCTTTGCGGGGCTTTTTCTGGTTTGACTCCTAGCGGAACGGCGACGGGATGCCCGTCGCGAAACGAAAACGCCGAGGGCGAACCGATCGTGGCATCCGGTTCGCCGAAGCCTACCCCAGGACCAACAACCTTCCGCATTGAGGGCACGCGCCCACGTTTCCCTCCGCCTTCATATGGGAGATCCGCGCCGCATCCACCGGAGCCCGGCACGCTCCGCAGCAACCTCCGGCCAGTCGGGCGATAGCGACCCCTCCCGTCCTGTCGGCCAACTGCTGGAACGTCTTCATGACCTCGGCGGGGGCCCGCTGCTCGATTTCGGCACGCTCGGCCTCCAGCTGGGCGATCTTGCGCTTGAGGGCCGTCCCCTTCTCCACGAACGATTCCGTCGCCTGGGCTTCCTTGCTGTTGAGCGCCGCCAGGGCCATGGAGACCTGCTTCTGCACCGCCTCGATGCGGGCAAGCTCGTCGAGCACTCCCGACAGGCTCTGCTCCAGCACCGCGCGGCGCTTCGCGTAGCCGTTCATCTCCTTGGAGCGCGCCTCTACGTTGCGGTAGCTGCCCCGCGCCTCGTCGATATCGGCCTGGGCCTTGCGCTGCTTCTCGGCCAGGGATGCGTCCTCCTCGGCGAAGGCGGCGGCTTTCGCCTCGGCGGCTTCGTAGAGCTTGCCCACCTCCACGTTCTTCTCCTCGATGGCGCGCTTCTTCGTGCGGACGGTCATGATCACGGACCGTTCGGGCAGCTCTTCCAGCTCCCTTGAGGCCGATTTCGCCTCCAGGGTGAGGGATTGGATATGGAACAGATCAGCGATAACGTCTTCGTCTAGGCGCATATGTCCCCCTCGGGGTCGAAGCGGTCGCGAAACCGGCCCCGACGCGCAAACGCCTACGGAAAAGCCCGCTCCGCTGAGGACATTATACCCTTTTACACCCTTACGGATTCCGGATAAGACCAGTTATCGCTCTGATTCACAACGAACATCGCTTCCTCTGGAACCCCGAGGGCGGCAACGGCGGCCACCAGAACCGAGACGAGCGGCAGCTCGCTCACGTCGTGGCCGAGCTCGATGACGTCCAGGCCGGCCAGGGAAAGCTCCAGCGCCTCGTGGTACTTCGCCTCTCCGCACACGACGCAGTCCGCCTGGGCGCGCAACGCCGCCCGGCCCGTGTCGGCAAGCGATCCCGTGCAGGTTACCACCCGCTCCAGTTTGCGGGACATATCGCCCCAGACACGGGGAGGCCGCCCGAACACCGAGGTGCAGCGAGCCGCCAGCTGCGCCAAGGAAAGCATCTCGCCGTCGCCGAAGGTGCACAGCTGCCCGTAGCCCTTCTCCACCGTGTCGGGAAGGGGCTGGAGCACCCGCTGGAACGCAAGGCCCAAAAGCCCGGGGAGCACCCGCTGCGCACGCGGCGAGACGTCCAAGGCCGTATGGAACGACAGGACGGCCACCCCCCGCTCGACGGCGCACCATACGCCGGCTCCGGGACTCACGGCCGCAGAGGAGGCAGGAGCGAAGGAATCGGGAGGGGCAAGGTAGAGCGGATGATGGGTCACCAGCACGTTCGCTCCGCCGTCGGCCGCGGCGCAAATGGCCTCGACGGTGGGGTCCAGGGCGAAAGCGATTTTGCGCACAAGCCGCGAGGGGTCGCCAACGGTCATGCCGGTACGGTCCCACGACTCGGCATCCGATGCGGGGAAGTCCGCCAGCAGCTGGCGGTCGAGCGCCCCCACGGTCAACGCGCACGAAGGCTTCTGCAAAGCGCCCGGCGCCAACCTCACCATGCCCTCAAGCCCGTCGTTTCCCTCTAGAACGCCCATCGCACTCATCCCTTCCGCACAACACGGTCAAACGGCCGAAAGATTCCTTCGCTTACTTTACTCCAACGCGACCGTGCGCCGGCCCCCGTCCCTTGTCGGAACCGTAACCGCTCTGTAACCAGCCTCGTACATAAGCCGATAGCCCTCACGGATGCCGCGGGCCACATGGGCGGGCTGGTGCGCGTCCGTGCCCACCGTGCAGGGCACCCCGGCCCGGCGAAACGTTCTGAGCAGCGCCGGCGACGGGAACATCTCGGCGCAGGCGTAGGTGGCGCCCGAGGTGTTCACCTCGATCATCCGCCCCGCGCCGGCACAGGCCTCGGCCATGCGGTCGTAGAGCGGCTGCAGGTCGAAGGACGGGTAGATGGCGAACTTCTTCGCCAGGTCGGGATGGGCCATCACGTGGAAGAACGGGCTTTCGCTTACCGCCTGGCACCAGATGTCGGCATAGCGGTTCCATATGTAGTCGGCCCCCGCCTCGTCCCAGAAGCTGCGCTGGGCCGGGTCGTCGAAGGGCCATCCGTCGATGAAATGCACCGAACCCAGCACCAGCGAGAAGGGCGCTAGGTCGGCTTTCGAGAGATCGCGGTCCTCCTGGTCCCCCAGCCAGTCGAGCTCGCATCCGCAGATGACCTCCATCTGCGGGTACCGTTCGTCGGCCAGGGTTATGTCGCGAGCGTACTCCCCCACGCGCTCGGGCGCCATGGACACGTAGTTCGTTGGGTCCACGGCCCGGGAAAGCGGGTAGTGCTCGGTCACGGCCAAAGTGGAGACGCCCGCGTCGAAGGCCGCCTGGGCAAGCTCCGCGACGGTACCGTGGCCGTGGTTGGTGAATCCGGTATGGGTATGGGTGGTCACAAGTTCCATGCAAGCGCCTTTCCGAACGCCTCGACGAACCGCTCGACGTCGCGCCGCGCGGTATGCCGCCCCATCGATATGCGCAGCGCCCCCTGGGCCGCATCGGGGTTGACGCCCAACGCCACCAGCACATGACTGGGATCCAGGGACTGGGACGAGCAGGCCGACCCCCCCGACACGCCGAAGCCAAGGGAGTCCAGCCGCAGGATGAGGGTCTGGCTCTCGAAGCCGTCCACCAAAACGTTCACGATGCCCGGCAGGAAGTCCCGGCTGCCCGCCTGCACCTCCACCGTGGGCTGCACCCCCGGAAACTCCGACAGCCGCGCGTACAGATAATCCCGCAGCTCCCGGAGCCGGGCGTTCTCGTCCTCCTGCCCCTCCACGGCCGCCTGGGCCGCCGCCGCGAAGGCGGCAGCGCCCATGACGTTCTGGGTGCCGCTGCGAAGCCCCTGCTCCTGACCGCCCCCCAGCATCGTGGGCGCGAAGGGGGTGCGGGCGCGCAGGTACAAGGCGCCGATGCCCTTGGGGGCTCCCAGCTTGTGGCCGGAGAAGCTGGCCGCATCCACGCCCCACTCCCCCACCGCCAGCGGCATCTTGCCGAACGCCTGCACCGCGTCGGTATGGAAGAGCGCGCCTGCCCCATGGGCGGCGGCGGCCAGCCCCCGGACCGGTTGGATGCTTCCCACCTCCGAGTTCGCCGCCTGCACAGAAACGAGCACCGTGTCGTCGTCGAGAGCTTGCTCGAGAGCGCGCACCTCGACGAACCCCTGGCGGTTGGGGCGAAGCCGCGTGACGCGGAAGCCTTGGGCCTCCAGCCGTTTGGCGGCCGAGAGCACTGCGTCGTGCTCGATGGCCGACACCACCACGTGGGGGGTGAAGTCTCCGCGCCCCGCCTGCTCCCGCAACCTCACCTGAGCCCACGACAGACCGAGCAGGGCAGCGTTGTCCGACTCGGTGGCTCCGCTGGTCAGCACCACCTCCGAGGGGCGGTTTGCCCCCATGCTGCGCGCCAGCGAGCGCCGCGCGTCCTCCATCATGCGGTAAGCCTGGCGCCCGGGGGAATGGAGCGAGTTGGCGTTCGCGTTGGCGAAAAGCCCTTCGGGTCCTCCATCCAGGAAAACCCGGCATGCCTCGGCCGCCTCCT
>DBFAWQ010000247.1:0-13379 GCA_048242115.1 Eggerthellaceae bacterium | reverse complement strand
GTCTCCGCGCCCCGGCCTTACGGCCCGGGCGCCGGACCCATTGCTCGGCTTATGTCTTCCTGTCCACAGTATCCGGTTGTCAAGGTTCCCGCCGCCCCGGCTCGGCCGAGGCGCGAGGATTTACTTTACCCCGCCGCCGCTCCCCCGTCAAGGGGGGATTTCGGAAAACCTCGGAATTTTTTTTCCTCGGCTCTCCTGGCGGAGCCACTGCCGTTCGCTCCTCTCGAAAAGCAGCTTGTCTATAATACTCACCCTACGGCCCGCATGCAAGCAAAAAGTTGCTTTTCGGTCCATTATTCTTCCCAGAGCAAATGCAAATCGTTTTTGTGGTTGTTAGCACGCCAGCTCACCGATGGGTTTTTCGGAATTCCTGAGGGAGCGCTCAATGTGAACACTTTGTGATTGCATCTGGAAAGCCATGCGACGAGTGGCGCCTGACGTGCTCGGACAGTGTGCGGACGCCCTTTGATCGCCAGCCTGAGCCCATATGCCCGAAATGCCGCCGGAACTGCGTCCGAAACGTCCCGAGGAGGAGAGCGCGCAAGTCGCGACCGCCTACTCGGAGGGCTTCCAATCCCTTCCCACGATAACGAGCACGTCGGTTTCGAGCTGATAGAAGCCAGCGTAGTCGGAAACGGGGCGTCCCACACCCAATTCCTCCACGATGCTCCGAGCCGCTTCCTCGTACTCGTCCTGAGCGTAGACGACGAGGGTCTCGTCATAGGCCTCCACGTCCGTATTCCCGACCCCCTCCACGTTGTAGCCGCGCTCCTTGAGGGAGTCGGATATGCTGGCGGCAGCCCCGGTGATGCCCGAGCCGTTCTTCACGAACACCGTGAACGACGAAGGGTCGGCCTGAGCGGGCGGCTCGGGAGCAGCGAGAGGCTGCCCTTGCTCCATGTCGCGCAGGTCCTGGGCGAGCGCATCCTCCGAGACGCGGTAGATGACGATCCCGTCGCGGGTGATGTCGTCCCCGGGAAGCATGATCCCCGATACGGATTGCGCATCGACGCCGCCCATCGTCGAGAGGAGGCGGTTTACTCCCCCGGTACTCTCGTCGGTCCGAAGGCTGCCCTCCGGCAAGCCGTCCACCAGCGAGAAAAAGCCGACTGCGTCGAGGGAGAGCAGCTTCACGGAAAGGGCCCGCAGCACTTCTATGCGGTTCTCGGCGACTTGAGCGCTCCTCCCGCTTAGGTTGGTCGCCCGGACCAGCGTGAGCGCTCCGTCTCCGTCCACTTCCTGCATGCCCGCAGCAAGGTAGACGCTTCCAGCCCGAGGGTCGTCCACCTCCTCGCCAACGGAAACGGAAAGGCCTCCCACGGCATCGACCAGGGACCGAAGCCCTTCCGCGTCGGTTTTCAGAACATGGCTTACGGGCACGCCCGCCAACGCGGAAACCGCATCGACGACCCCGGCATCCCCCGCCTGGTCCCAGATATCGCTCAGCGTATGCAGAAGCCCGTCGTCAAGCGTCGCGGTCACGTTCGAGGGGATCGCGATAACCTGCGCCGTCCTGTTGGCCGTGTCCACGCGAACGAGGGCGAAGGCATCGTTGCTGGACGCCTGCTCGGCAGACCCTACGGTAACGGGGGCTGAAGCGCTCTGCCCGCTTGAGGCCAGACCGTCCGCCGCGTTGTCGGAAACGTCGAGCGATAGGGGGTCGTCGGGCGAGGAGCTGCGTACGCGTTCGGGCTTGCTATCGCTTTCCAAGGAGAAGTCGGCAAGCACGAGGCTATAGAAGGAGCCTTCCCGGGATGGGGTCCTCAAGGCCGATGCGGCGTTCGAATCCCCCAGGGCCAAGCGGGAGTCCAACGACCCCAGAAACACAGCCACTCCGACGCCCGCGGCAACCACCAAGGCGACGGCAAGGACCACCACTGCGGCTACCGCCGTGCTCAGCCGGCGCTTGCGATGGACCTCGCGGTCGAACCTCCGCGGACTTATGCGCCCCGACTTCCCGGAAGGAGCCGGAGCGTCGAGATCGAGCACGCTGCTCACATAGCCGCGCGTGGCCCTCCGCTGCTTGCGGGGGTTCGAAAATCCCACAGCGCTTGCGTTCGTAGGCCGGCCGCCGATGTTGCCTATGCCGACATGGGTGCCCACCACGTTGGAGCGGACGCTGCGGGAGGTCCGTCGCGAACGGCTGGGGTTGAAATCGCCGGAACGGGACACGGGCCGCGCCTATTCGCCGGAAGAGCCGACCGAGCAGCGGCGCACGCGGGCCCCCAAGGCGCCCAGCTTGCCCACGTAGTCCTCGTAGCCGCGGTCGATATGCTGGACCTTGTGAACGCGGGTCTGGCCGTCGGCCACGAGGCCCGCAAGCACGAGGGCCGCCCCGGCGCGCAAATCGGTGGAGGACACGTCGGCTCCCTGCAGCGCGCAGGCGCCCCGGACGATGGCATGATGGTCCTCGATTGCGATGTTCGCCCCCATGCGCGCCAATTCGCTGGCGAACATGAAGCGGTTCTCGAAGACGTTCTCGGTGATGACCGACATGCCTTCCGCGCAACTGGCGAGCAGCATGAACTGCGCCTGCAGATCGGTGGGAAAGCCGGGATGGGGCAGCGTCTGGATATCGGTGGGTACGAGGGGGCGGTTCCGGCGAACCGTCACGGAGTCATTCTCGACCTGGACTTCGCACCCCATCGACTCGAGCTTCACAAGGGCCATGCGCAGAAAGGCCGGGTCGATGCCGCGAACCGTGACGGGACCCCCCGTAAGCGCGCCGCCAACCAGGAACGTCCCAGCCTCTATGCGGTCGCCGACGGTCCTGTGCGCGCAGGGGTGCATGGAGCCAAGGGGGACGCCCTCGACCTCGATAAGCGCCGAGCCCGCACCGCTCACGCGGGCGCCCATGGCGTTGAGCATGTTCGCAAGGTCTACGATCTCCGGCTCGCGGGCCGCATTGCCGAGCACCGTGCGCCCCTCGGCCACAACCGCAGCCATGAGCAGGTTCTCCGTGGCGCCAACGCTGGGGAAGTCCAGCACCACCTCGGCGCCCTTGAGGCCGTCCGGGGTGGAGGCGTGGAGGTTGCCGTGCTCCATGGTGAACTCCACGCCGAGCGCCTGCAGCCCCACGAGATGCATGTCGATCTTCCGGGCCCCGATCTGGCAGCCGCCGGGCATGGCCACGCAAGCCTTGCCGAAGCGGCCGATGAGCGCGCCGAGCACGGAGATGCTGGCCCGCATCTTCGAGACCAGCTCGTAAGGGGTCCGATAGGAATTCACCGAGGAGGTATCCACCGTCAGGCTGTGCCCCTCGCGGGAAACCGTAGCCCCCAGACGCCGAAGCACCTCGGCCATGATGTCGATGTCGGAGATGAGCGGTACGTTGTCGATTCGCGAGCTTCCGCAGCCCAGAAGCGATGCCGCCATCAGCTTCAGCGCCGAGTTCTTCGCCCCCGAGACGAAAACCGTCCCCGAAAGCGGGGCCCCTCCCTCGACAACGATGATCTCTTCGGCCATGGAGCCCTTCCGTTCCGTCGGTCAACCGATGCCGCTTGGGCGACATCGGCGATAGCAGCGTCTTTGTACGGCACATTATAAAAAGCGAAGACCCCCCGCCGGAGGCCTTCGCAATGAAAACAGATGGCGCAAAAAACGGGTTTAGGCACCCAGCACGAAGCGCTTGAAGTCCAGGATGGAGATCTCGCCGCCCAGCTCCTTTGCCGTCTGCGCGGTGTACTGCGCCACGGTCTGGTCGGGATCCTTCACGTACTGCTGCTCGGTCAGCACGTTCTCCTTGTAGAACTTCTCCAGACGGCCGGTGGCCATCTTCTCCTGGATGGCCTCGGGCTTGCCGGACTCGGCAGCCTGGGCCATGTAGATGGCCTTCTCGTGCTCCACGGTCTCGGCAGGGACGGCGTCGCGGTTGGCGGCCACCGGGGAGGCGGCGGCAACCTGCATTGCGATGTCGCGACCGAAGGCCTTGAACTGGTCGGAGGCCGGATCGATGCCCGCAAGCCCGAAGGCCACGAGCACGCCGATCTTGCCACCGCCGTGGATGTAGGAGGAAACGCCGTCGGCGGAGACGGTGACGACGCGCGCGATCTGGGTGTTCTCCCCCATCACGTGGATGGCGTCGGTCACGACCTCCTCGACGGTCTCGCCGTCGCAGTCGGCGGCCTTCAGGGCCTCCACGTCCTGGGCGTCGGCGGCCAGGGCGGCCTTGGCGATGCGCTCGGCGTAGGCCTTGAACTTTTCGTTCATGGCCACGAAGTCGGTCTCGCAGTTCAGCTCGACCATGGCGCCCTTCGTGCAGGCGTCGTCGAGCACGCACATGACCGTGCCCTCGTTGGTGGCGCGTCCGGCCTTCTTGGCGACCGCGGCCAGACCGCGGGTGCGCAGCACGTCGACGGCCTTCTCCATATCGCCCTCGGCCTCGACGAGCGCCTTCTTGCACTCCATCATGCCGGCGTCGGTCATCTCGCGCAGCTCCTTGACCATAGCGGCGGTGATATTTGCCATTGCTTCCTCCTTATGCTTCGAAGCGGTATGCGTAGGGTTATTCGACGGCCTGCTCGGCAACCATGGCGGCTGCATCAGCGACAGCCTCGGCAGCAGCTTCGGCAGGCGTGGTGGTCTCGGCGACGGCCTCGACGGCAGCATCGCCCTGGGCGTCGGCAGCGGCCTCCATCTCCACGGCGGTCACCGGCACGCCCACGCCAGCCACGACGGCATCGGAGATGAAGTCGGTGAGCAGGCGCACCGAGCGGATGGCGTCGTCGTTGGCGGGGATGCCGTAATCCACGTCGTCGGGGTCGCAGTTGGTGTCCAGCGTGCCCACGACCGGGATGTTCAGGCGATGGGCCTCTTTGATGGCGATGGTCTCGCGGTTGGTATCAACCACGAAGATGGCGTCGGGCACACGCTTCATGTTGCGGATGCCGTTGAGGTTGGCCTGCAGCTTGGAAAGCTCCTTGAGCTTGAGGATCTGCTCCTTCTTCGGCAGCAGGGCCATGCGCCCGTCGGCCTCCATGGCCTCCAGCTCCTCCATGTAGGAGACGCGCTGGCGGATGGTGATGAAGTTGGTGAGCATGCCGCCCAGCCAGCGGGAGTTCACGTAGGGCATGCCGCACTTGATGGCGGCGTCGGCCACGGCCTCCTGGGCCTGTTTCTTCGTACCCACGAACAAGACCGTGCCGCCCTTGCGGGCCACGTCGGCGCAGAAGGTGTAGGCCCGGTCCAGGCCGATGAGCGTCTGCTTGAGGTCGAGGATGTAGATGTCGCCGCGGCTACCGAAGATGTAGGGCTTCATCTTGGGGTTCCAGCGACGGGTCTGGTGACCGAAGTGGCTGCCCGCGTCGAGCAGCGTCTGGATGCTGACTTTCGCCATTGCTTTCTCCATTCGTTAGTCCTCTGCCTGCGGTCTTCCCCTCTCCCGCAGCCTTTTCCGGTGGCCACTGGCGGAATCGGGTCGCGCAAGCATGCGTGATTAGAAACTTTGACATCCTATCACAGAGCGACGGACGGTTGCGGTTTTTCCCTTCCCCTTGCCGCAACACCACGCTTCCTCCACAGCCGTTTCGCTATACTCTGCCCTCGCAAGCCTAGTTCGCAAGGGGGATGGAATGGATTTCAACAAGGTGGCTTTCGAACGGTCCTTCGGCATCTCGACGCAGCTGCCCCCCTCCACGGTGCCCGAGGTGTCCTTCGCGGGGCGGTCGAACGTAGGCAAGTCGTCGCTTTTGAACAAGCTGTTCAACCGCAAGGGATTGGCCAAGGTGTCCTCCACCCCGGGCAAGACCTCCACCATCAACTTCTTCGAGAGCCCGGGCGTGCGCTTCGTGGACCTGCCCGGCTACGGCTATGCGAAGGTGTCGAAGGCGGAGAAGGGCCGCTGGTCGGAGCTTATCGAGGGCTACTTCAACCAGGACCGCAACTTCGCGCTGGTGGTGAGCCTGGTGGACATCAGGCACGACCCGAGCGCCCTGGACCGGGATATGATCGGATTCCTGCAGCAGGCCGAGCTCCCCTTCGCCGTGGTGCTGACCAAGGCCGATAAGCTGTCGCGCCAGGCCCAGATGAAGCAGAAGGCGGCCATCCGCAAGGCGCTGCGCTTGGGCCCGGAGGTACCCATGGCAGCCTGCTCGTCGGCCAACGGCACCGGGCTCGACGAAGTGCGATCCATCATCTCGCGGGCGATTTCCGAATGCGAAGGCGGCCAGGCGACCCGAGGCTAGGGCGCACCTGTCCGCCTTCGCGGGCTTGCTACGGGCGTACGAAGATCATCCCCGCCTGCACGCCGCCGACGATGACGCCGACGCCCTCCGTGGCCGCATGGATCATCTGGCCGTTGCCGATGTAGATGCCGCAGTGCTGGGCGTTGACGGCGATATCCCCGGGCTGCGGGTCGCTGACCTGCGGCCATCCCAAAAACGTGTAGGTGGTGCCCAGACGCGTGTAGCTTCCCGAGACGGCATAGCTCACCAGACCCGAGCAGTCGAAGGCCCCGGGGCTGCAGGCACCCCACACGTACGCCGCCCCCAAGCAGCTGTAGGCCCTATCCACGATGGCGTTGCCCGTGGAGGGATTGTAGGACGGAGACGGGGCGGTCGGGGACGAACCGTCCGCAACGGCGGAGCCGCTCGGTGCCTGGACCTGCTGCTGGGCCGCGGCGTCGGCTGCCGCCTGGCGGGCCGCCTCCTCCTCGGCCGCAACTCGGGCGGCTTCCTCGGCGGCGGCGCGGGCCGCAGCCTCCTCGGCGAGCCGCTGGGCCTCGCGCTCCTGCTCCAGCAGCTGGGCGGCCTCGGCGCTCAAGCTCTCGTAGGTGGCGCGCATGGCCTCGGTGGTATCCTGCGCCTGCTCCTTGATGCTCTCGGCCTCGGCGGCCTTGTCTCGGGCGGCCTGGGTGCGCTCGTCGAGGATCGCCTTCTGGTCGCGGATTTCGGAGCGCAGGACCTTGGTCTGCTCGATCATGTCGGCGTCGCTTCGGTTGATGTCCATCAGAACCGACCAGCGAGTGGTGAAGTCCTCCCAGCTGGTAGCCCCCAAAAGCAGGTCGAGAAAGCCCGTCTCCCCCTGCACGTACATGCTCTTGGCCCGCGATCCCAGCCGCTCCTGCACCTCCAGGATCTGCTCGGTGGCCTCGTCGATGGCCTCCTGGGCCGCCTGGGCCTCGGCTTCGGCCTGCTGCTGCTCGTCCAAGGCCGTGAAGTAGTCGTTGGACGCCTTGTCCAACACTTCCTGCATAGCGTCCAGGGATGCGAGCACCTCCTGGGCCTCTGCCTGCTTCTCGGCGGCCGTAGGCGCGGCAAAGGCGGGGATCGCGCAGGCCAAGCTCAGCGTGCAGGCCAGCGCAACGCATGCGGGGCCGGCAAAGCGAATCGGGCGGAAAGCTCGTATAGGCATGAGAGGGAAACCTCCGGTCGATACCGTTTTCGGTCGTCTTTTCGACCAGAGTAGCAAAACGAACGGCGAACGGCGAGCCAATCCTTCCAAGCAGGACAAGGGCCACAGAACATGCCCACAAGCCGTCCATTCATGAGATATCGGCTCATCGGCGCCGCGCGAGTCGCCCGCACCCCCCATTCGGTCCGCGATGCGGAAGGCTGCTACAGCCCCTGCTCGAAGCCGTCGTCGCGCAGGCGGCCCTGCCCATCGGCAGCCGCGGTGGCCAGCTGGTCGCACCGTTCGTTCTCCGGATGGCCCGCATGGCCCTTGACCCAGACGAAGCGCACCTCGTGGGGCTCCTTCGCCGCGAGCAGCCGTTTCCACAAATCGACGTTTTTCACCGGCTGCTTCGACGCCGTCTTCCAGCCGCGGCGCAACCATCCCTCCACCCAGTGTTGCGCGAAGGCGTTCACCAGGTACTGGGAGTCGGAGTAGACGGTCACGCGGCAGGGGCGCTTGAGCGACTCCAGCCCCGCAATCGCGCCCAAAAGCTCCATCCGGTTGTTCGTGGTCCGCTCGAAACCGCAGGACAGCTCCTTCTCATGCAGCCGTCCCGCCGAATCGACGAAGCGCAGAACCGTGCCGTAGCCTCCCGGCCCGGGGTTTCCCCGCGACGAGCCGTCGGAGTACAGATCAACGTCCTGCATAGCGCTTCTTGAAGAAGTCGAACCGGGGAGGCAGCTCGCAGACGCGGTGCGCCCCCTCGATGATCTCGCCGGCGCTGCAGAGCTCCGCCATGTCGTTGAAGTCGTAGTTCCAGCTGAAGAAATCGTCGAACTGGAAATTCAGGTAGTCGCAGATGGTCTCGGTGCCTGCGGGCACGATCGGGTGCATGAGCAGGGTGCACACGCGCAGCAGGAAGAAGCTGTCGGCGAGCACCTGGCGGCGCGCCCCGTCGTCGCCCGAGAGCTCGGCCTGCTTGATGCCGTCGGCCCAGTACTTGTTCGACCAGCGGATGAACTCGTCCATAAGGGCCATGATGCTGTGGAGCTCCACCTTGTGCATGGTCCGGTCGTAGTCGGCCATGACCGCATGGGCCTTCTGCACCACTGCAGGCGAGACGGCGCCGATGGGCATGTTCGACCCGAAGGACTTCTGCGCCTCGTAGAAGCAGCTGCGCGCCAGCCGATTGAACACGTTCGTGAGCAGGGCCGATTCCTTGAGCACGGGATCGGCGACGCGGGGATCGTCCCGCTTGGACTCGTCGGGGTCGAAGGCCTTCGGCTTGAACCCCACGGACTTCTGGTCCAGACCCAAGGCCAGGAAATGCGCCCGGAGCTCCTCGGCGGAGTAATGCTCCAGAAGCTCGTCGGCCGTAGGGGGCTTCACGGTCCCCGACGAGGATGCCTTCTTGTTGCCCAGCAGTATGTGGTAGTTCGCCACCAGCCGCGTCTGGCGCACGGGATGGCAGGTGGGCTGGCCGGTGACGACGTCGATGCCGGAGAGGGCCTCGAACATAGCCGTCTGGGCCACGCCGTAGAAGTACAGGTTGTCCTGGCCGATGAACTGGTAGACCTGGGCATCGGGGCTGCACCAGAAGTCCTTCCAGCTGTCGCGGGGAAGCCCCAGCTCGTCGTTGGCGGCGATGGTGAAGGAGATGGGGGCCCACAGGCTCTCGGGCCAGCACCATACCGTCAGTCCGCCCAGCCCCTCGATGTCCGGCGCGGCCACGCCCCACTCGATGTTGCCCGTGATGCGGAAGGGCACGAGGGTCTTGCCCGAGCGGAAGCGAACGTTCGCCTTCTCCAGCACGCCCCGGGCGGTGTCCCGGTCGTCGATGTTGGCGAAGGCCACCTCGAAGCTCTGCTTGCCGTCGGCGGCCGGCGTCACGGTGTGGGCCGGAAGGTCGGCTTCCACCTGGGAGAACGCTTCAGCCATCTCGTTCTTCACGTACAGGATGGGCGGCAGCAGGAACTCGGATACGGTCTGAGGGACTATGGGGCGCACGTCCGGATCGGCGGCAAGGCCCTCCGCATAGGAGCGAAGGAAGTCCGCGAAGGCCGGCAAATCGAAGTACCAGTTCTCCACCGGGCGCATCTCGGGAACGCAGCCCGTCAGCGACGACTTCGGCGCGATGAGGTCCTCGGGTGCGTAGCTGTGCCCCAGCTCGCACTCGTCGGCGTAGGCCTTCTCGGACTTGCAGCCCTGCACCGGGCAGCGGCCAATCACCTGGCGCCCGTTGAGGAACGTTTCGGCTTCGGGGTCGTAGAACTGCAGGGTGGAGCGGCGGCGCAGCACGCCCGCCTCGTAGAGCGAGCGGATGAACCGGTCGGTGAAGGCCTGGTGCACCACGCCCGAATGCCCGATGCCCGACCCCTCGTAGATGGACAGGCTGATGTCGTAAGCCTCGAGCGTGCGCTTCTGGGCCTCGTGGTTGGCCATGACGTAGTCGGCGATGGTGCCGTCGAAGCCGTCGGCCTCCTTGAGCTTTCGGTAGCCCTCGTTGATGGGCGACCCGAAGCAGTCGGTGCCGCTGATGAAGCGGACGTTGTCGGCCCCGATGCGGTCGCGCAGGAAGCGCGCGAAGGCGTCGGCGGGCACGAAGACGCCGGCGATATGGCCGAAATGCAGCGGCTTGTTGCCGTAGGGCATCCCCGCGGTCACCACCGCGCGGGAGGGCCAGGAGGTCTGCAGGCTATCGGGTGCCATGGGATGCTCCTTCGATAGAATCGTCCAGAAGGGCCGCAAGCAGGCCGGTATCGGAGGGCGAGGCGCCGCTCTCCGAGAGAAGGTCCAACAACTGCCCCAGCTCGGAGTCGTAGTCGCCCAGGTAGCAGACCCCGTAGTCGCGAAGACCCGCCAGGGACGCCGCATAGGCCACCGCATCGTCCTGATAGCCGATCTCGTCGGCAAGGCCGTTCTCCACCGCCTCGGTGCCGACGAAGGTCAACCCCGTGGCCAACGCCCGGACCTCGGCCTCGCTCATGGACCGCCCCTCGGCGACGGTCTCCACGAACTGGTCGTTCACCTCGTCCACCTGGTCCTGGTAGTACCGGCGCTCCTCCTCGGTGAGGGGGCGGTAGCCGTAGCTGGAGTCCTTGCTGTCGGCGGAGGTGATGGTGTCCACCGAGACGCCCAGCTTATCCATGAGGCCGGAAAGGTCCGTAACCTGCATGAGCGTGCCGATGGCCCCCACGAAGGAGGACTTCGCCACGAAGATGTAGTCGGCCTGGCTGGAAATCTCGTAGGCGGCGCTGGCGTTCAGGGATGCGGTGGACACGACGATGGGCTTGTCGAAGTCGCGCACGAGCGCCGCCATCTCCTCCCCCGCCGTGGAGACGCCGCCGCCCGAGTCGACCCGCAGCACCACCGCCTTGATGTAGGGGTTGTCGCTGGCGGTGTCCAGCTGGGCCTTCAGGCCCTCGGGGCTGCAGGTGGTGCCGTCGTATTGGATGGTTCCCGCCATATCGATGATGGCGACGCTGTCCCGGTCCAGGTAATCCGCCCCGTCGTAGAGCGACGAGGATCCCAAAGCGCCGAAGGAGGAGGTCATGAGCGCCGTGCACGAGCCGATGCCCACCACGGCCACCAGGCAGACGCACAGGGCGACCACGATGCCTACGATCCAGCCCCTCGACTGCTTCCGCTGCGCCGGTACGGGCGCCCCTCCGAAGCCGGGCTGCCCGTAGGCGCTCGGCCCTGCGGCCTGCTGCCACGGCGCCGAGGCGCCGCCGCGCGGGTCGGGTGCGAAGGCAGCTGGGGGTAGCGCGGACCCTGAAGGGGGCGGAGGGACGGACGGTCCCTGCCCCCAACGGTTTGCATTGTCGTCCATGAGCGTTCCTTCTTGAGACCTAAAGCTGACCTAAAGCTCCGTCACGCCCTCGCCCTTGGCGCTGCGGTTTGCCTTGCGGGCGGTGCGGATGAGGAACTCCTCGTTCGTTTCCGTCTGCTTGAGGGACTTGATGAGCATGTCCATGGACCGTTCGGTGGAGTTCATGTTCGCAAGGATGCGACGCACTCCCCAAACCAGCGTGGCCATCTGGGAGTCCATGAGCAGCTCCTCCTTTCGCGTGCCGGAGGCCACCGGGTCGATGGCCGGGAACACGCGCCTGTCGGCCAGGTTGCGGTCGAGCTTGAGCTCCATGTTGCCGGTGCCCTTGAACTCCTCGAAGATCACCTCGTCCATCTTCGACCCCGTGTCCACCAGGGCAGAGGCCAGGATGGTCAGGCTGCCGCCGTTCTCTATGTTGCGAGCCGCGCCGAGGAACCGCTTGGGCGGATAGAGGGCGGTGGAGTCGACGCCGCCGGAGAGGATGCGGCCGCTTGCCGGCTGGGCCAGGTTGTAGGCGCGGGCCAGGCGGGTGATGGAGTCCAGCAGAATGACGACGTCGCGACCTTCCTCCACCAGGCGCTTCGCCCGCTCGATGACGAGCTCCGCCACGGCGATGTGGTTTTCGGTAGGCATGTCGAAGGTGGAGGAGATGACCTCGCCCTTGATGCTGCGCTGCATGTCCGTAACCTCTTCGGGGCGCTCGTCAACCAGAAGGCACATGAGGTGCACCTCGGGGTTGTTGGCCGTGATGGAGGCTGCGATATCCTTCAGGATGGTGGTTTTGCCCGCCTTGGGGGGCGACACGATCAGCCCGCGCTGCCCCTTGCCGATAGGCGAGACCAGGTCGATGACGCGGGACGTTATGGTGTTCTTGCCGTGTTCCATCACCAGGCACTCGTCCGGATAGACCGGCGTGAGGTCGCCGAAGCGCACGCGCCGGAGCGCCTCCTCGGGATCGCGCCCGTTGACCGCGGTGATCTTCTGCAGCGCACCGTATTTGTCGTTGGGTCGGGCCGGACGCGTCTGGCCCGAGACCATGTCGCCCTTGCGCAAACCGAAACGGCGGATGAACTGGGCGCTGATGAAGCAGTCGTCCTCGCCGGGCAGGTAGCCGCTCGTGCGCAGGAAGCCGTAGCCGTCGGGCATGATGTCCAGCACGCCCGTGGCGTCCTTGAAGCCCTCGGCGCGCACAGCTGCCTGGAAGACCGCGTCGACGAGCTCGGCCTTCTTCAGGCCCGAGCCGTCAAGCCCCAGCTCCGCCGCCTTGGCCCGAAGCTCGGCCACCTTCAGCTTCGCCAGCTCGTCCTTGTTGACGCTGGGCAGCATCTCGCGCTGCTGGCCGCCGCTGTGGCGCCCGTGCTGCTTGCGCGCGTCGCGCTGGCCCTGCTGCGAACCCTGGTTGCCGTAGCCCTGCTGGCCCGTCCGGTTGCCGTTCTTGCCCTGCTGCCTCTGGCGTCCCTGCTGCTTCTGGCCCTGGCCGTTCTGGTCGGCGCGGCTCTGGGGCCGGTCGTTCGCTCTGCCCTGGTCCTGGTGCTGCACCTTCACGCTCTTGCGGCGCACGCGGCCTTGGGCCCGCTGGAAGTCGCCTTCCGGACGGCCCTGCGGCTCTTCGGGGGCCGGGGCGGGCGCTTCGGGAGTGGCGGCCTGCTCCTTTTCAGCCTTGGGAGGCCGTCCGCGCCGGCGCTTGGGGGCCGTATCGCCCGCATCCTCCCCGACGATCGGCGCCGGCTTGGAAGAGGCGCCGCCTTCGGGGCCCGCAGGCTGCTCGGCGGCATCGGCCTTGCGGGGACGGCCGCGCTTGCGCTTGGGGGGCACCCCCTCGGTCTGGGGGGTTGCCGCCGCGTCCGTCTCGGCTGCCGCGGCCGACGCCCGGGCACGCGGCTTGCGGGCGGGCTTGTCCTGGGGCTGCGATGCGCCCTCGTTGCTCACTGCTTCTTCGCTCATGCGTTCTTGACTTTCTCCCAATCCTTCATGAACGCATCCAGACCGCGGTCGGTCAGGGGATGCTGCACGCACTTCTTCAGGGCCGCGAAGGGCACGGTGGCGATGTCCGCCCCCATGAGCGCCGCCTGGGCCACATGGTGGGGGCTGCGCACGGACGCGGCGATGATCTCGATCTGCTGGCCGCCCACTGTGCTGTCGGTGAAGTCGTAGTTGCCGATGGCCGTGACCACGTCCGCCAGCTGGGCCAGGCCGTCCTCGGAGATGTCGTCGA
>DBFAWQ010000246.1:0-7851 GCA_048242115.1 Eggerthellaceae bacterium | reverse complement strand
GGGTGAAGTGGACGTCGTGGCTCAAGGGCGGCTTCGTGTGGGATTCGCTGCTGGAGACGGCGTCTACGTACCCGAACTTCGATATCCGCTACAACACCGCGGGCGTGCAGCTGACCAAGGACGCGTCCGGACGCATCACGGGCGCCATCGCCAAGGATGCGGACGGCTACTACGCCATCGAGGCATCCAAGGGCGTCCTGCTGGCTACGGGCGGCTACGAGGCCAACCCTGCGCTCATGCAGGCATGGGTGCGGCCAGAGGACTACCATACTGCTGAGGCGCTGGCCCCGTGCCTGGGCCCCACCGGCGACGGCCACATGATGGGCCTTGCCGTGGGTGCAGCCATGGACCCGGTGCCCCATTGCGTCATGTCCTTCCGCAGCGTCAGCCAGGTTCAGGCCAATAAGTGCCTTTCCGCCGGCATCTGGGTGAACCATCAGGGCCGCCGTTTCGTGAACGAAGGGCTGCCCTTCAACTACGCCGCGAACGCCGTCAACATCGCGCGTATCGGCGGTCATCCGGTGTGGTTCCTGTTCGACGAGGGCGCGGTGGAGGCCCGCAGCGAAGCCATGCCGACGCTTCGGGACGACATCGTCGCCATGGAAGCCGACGGCAACATGGTGCAGGGCGACACCATCGAGGAGCTTGCCGCCGCCATGAAGGTCGATCCTGCCGAGCTCGCAGCTACCGTGGAGGCGTACAACGGCTACTTCGATGCCGAGGAGCCGCGCGATCTGCAGTTCAACCGCAACATCAGCAAGGCGGCACCGCTTGCCAAGGGCCCCTTCTATGCCGGCAAGCATACGAACCAGCTTCTTGTGACCGTCAGCGGCCTCATCATCAACGAGAACGCGCAGGTGCTCGACGAGAACGACGATCCCATCGAGGGCCTGTACGCTACGGGCAACGCGTCGGGCGGCCTGTTCTCCGATGCCTATCCGCGCCATCTGCCAGCTACATCCACGGGCCGCGCCGTCACGTTCGGCTACGTTGCCGCTACCCATGCGCTGAAGGGAGAATAGCCATGATGAAGAAAATCCTGCCTCTGATGGCGTGCCTTGCCATCGTGTTCGGCATTGCCGGATGTTCGACTCCTGCCGCTCCGGAAACCTCCGACAAGGATGCCGCCCCCGAAGCTTCCCAGCCAGCTGCCCAGCCCGAGACCGAGAAGGCCGCCGACGAGAGCTCGAAGGCTGTGAGCGCGGAAGCCGCCCCTGCTGTTGCGAAGGTTCCCTTCCCCGAGGTGTCGGCCGACCTGCTGCCTTTCGAGGGCAGCGAGTTCGACGAGGGATGCCTGTCCTGCCACGAGTCCTACGACGCGGTGGCCGAAAAGACCGCCGAATACGGCGACTCCAATCCCCACAACTCCATCCATGGACGCCTGGGCTCTTGCGAGAACTGCCACTCCGGCGACAAGGTAGTCAACGAAGACCAGAAGTGCCTGAGCTGCCACGCGTGGCCCCGCGAGGAGCAGAGCATGAGCCACTAGGGCAAGCTGGTCCGCGCGGATGCCGTCCCCGTATTGGGGCAAGTCTGCGCAAGCCTCGCCGAGAGCATGCATAAGAACGGGCCGTCCCCTGCGTTTGTGGGAGACGGCCCGTTCTTTGCGCACGGGATTCGGCTGGAGCCGGGATGGGCGGGCGGCTAGCTGGGTCCCTACAGCGTGAAGCCCAGGCCCTCCAGGACGTACTTCGGGACCATGAAGCGCACGGTCTTCTCCGGGTCCACCATCTGGCAGACCTGCACGTCGGCGGTCAGCGACAGCAGCATGATGAGCTCGTCTTTCGCCACGCCGGTGCGGTCGTGCAGCAGGTCGACCATCTCGTGGACGGCGCGGTCGGCGGCTGCGTCCAGCGACTCGGCGGACGCGATGATGCCCAGGTGGGTGGCGGTTTCGATGACGGGGTCGGTCAGCGCCAGGTTGGGCAGCGCTGTCAGAGTGACCGTGGCCCAGCCAGCCACTTCGGCGCCGGAAACGCTCACTTCGCCGTCGCCCATGCAGGCGTGCATGTCGCCGCAGCCGAACAGCGCGCCATCCACGGCAACGGGGAAGTACAGCGTGGCGCCTGCCCCGATGGCGGTGTTGTCCATGTTGCCGCCGTGGCTGCCGGGGGTGCCGCAGTTCACAGCCCCTTCCGCCGGGGCTACGCCGATGACGCCGATCATGGGGGCCAGCGGGATGCCGATGCGGTCGCTCCATACCAGTTTGTCGCCGTCGATGGCGCACAGCTTCGTGGACCACTTGTCGAAGTAGTCGCCGCACACCCCCTCGCCCTCGCCGGTGCACGAGGCGGTCTGCGGGTCCAGCTCGATGCGGTCGATGGACACCTTCAGCGCACCGCCGGCTTTGGCCCCTTCCACGTAGATGGGGCCGGTGGCCGGGTTGATGCGATCCCAGTCGATCTCGTCCAGCACGTCGTCGGCGGTCTGTATCTGGTTGCCGAAGCAGTCCTTGGTGCGGATGCGCACGGTCTCGCCCGAGGGGACGGTGAGCGCCGGCTTCAGGTCCGGCGCGAAGGCGTAGATGACCAAGCTGTCGTCAAGTTCCTGCATGGAAGACCTCCCGATTGACTTATGCCCGCGCGCAGCGAAGCGCTTTTCCGATGGCCGACGGCTTCGCTGGGGGACGCTGGATGCTGTCGCGGACCTGCGTTTTCGGCCTGTGCGCAGAGCGTCCGGTATACGTTCGACCCATATTAGCTGTCTTTCACCCATTAATTTGTAAAAAAGTTGTAACTTCACGAATGGGAAATTGGATAAATGGGGTATCGTTCACTCAACGTTTTTCTGCTGTGAAGACACATCGGAAGGACAGGGCGAGATTTTCGGTCTTGCCAGGGAAGCGCGAATCTTGCAAGGTGTGCGGATATGCCAAAAAGCATGTTCGCAAGAAGCATGCATGCTAACCATGCGCATGCTTCGCGACCAAGGGGGTTCTTCCGCTCGCGGAGGTGCGCGGTCTGCGTGCCGTTCCGGGGCGAAACAGTGTCGCACGCTCTTCTCGAGGGCCTTCGTAACAGCAAAACGTCTCTGCAAGCTAGGACAAAGGAATTCACTATGGCTGACAAAAGCAGCCAGGACAACCAGCTCAAGCGTGGTGCTATCGGCACGCTGCCGCTGGTGTTCCTGGTTATCGCGGCCGCGGCACCCCTGGGCGCTTCGGCCACCAACACCCCGCTGATCTTCGCGTTGGGCAACGGCGCTGCTGCTCCGCTCGACTTCGTGTTCATCGGCATCGTCCTCATCCTGTTCTCCGTGGGCTACACCGCTATGGCGTCCCATGTCACGAACGCCGGCGCCTTCTACACCTACATTTCGCTAGGCATGGGGAAGAAGCTGGGGACCGCGGCGGGCTACATTGCCGTGGCGGCCTACAACCTGCTGTGCGTCTACCTGGTCAGCGCCGGCGGTACCTTCGCCTCCACGATCATCGAGCAGGAGCTGGGCCTTGCGCTTCCCTGGTGGGTGTGCTCGCTTATTCTGGCTGCCGTCATCTTGCTGTTCAGCTATCTGGGCATCGAGGGTGGCACGAAGTTCCTCATGGTCTGCCTGGTTCTCGAGGTCACCATCCTGGCCATCGTCGACATCAGCGTGCTCGTGCAGGACGGCATCGGAGCGTACTCGCTGGAGTGCTTCTCGCCCGAAGTGTTCTTCTCGGGTGCGCCAGGTTTGGGTGTGTGCTTTGCGTTCCTCTGCTTCATCGGCTTCGAGGCCACGGCTATTTTCGGCGAGGAAACCAAGAACCCCCGCAAGACCGTCCCCCGCGCTACCTACGCTGCCGTTATCGTGATCGGTCTGGTGTACTCGCTGTCCGCCTGGTCGGTGTGCGCTGCCGTGGGTGCCGACAACGTGGTCGCCATGGCTACCGAGGACCCCGCGGGCCTGTACTGGTCCGTGGCCGTCTCCCATTGCGGCGAGGCTATCGGCCACATCTTCTACTGGCTGCTGCTCATCTCCAACTTCGCTTCGTGGATGGCGGCCCACAACATGTGCTCCCGCTACCTGTACGCGTTCGGTCGCGCCGACCTGCTGCCGAAGGCTCTGGAGAAGACCAACAAGCACAAGTCGCCTTTCGTGGCTGCCTGCGTGAACATCGTGTTCAGCTTGGTCGCGACGTTCATCCTGGCCCTGTTCCAGCTTGACCCCTACAGCCAGATCGGCGCCATCTGCTCCGCCATCGCCATCGTGGGCATCATGCTGCTGGAGCTGGCCGTCTGCATCGCGGTCATCCTGTACATGCGCAAGCACAACAGCGAGCCGGGCTTTGGCCACAACGTGTTCCAGACGACCATCGCGCCCGTCATCGCGCTTGTCGCCATGGGCTACGTTATGTGGCTGGTGCTGAGCAACTTCACGCTGCTCACCGGCTTCGAGAGCTTGCCGATCAACCTGCTGCTCGGCGGCTTCATGATCATCATCGGCGTTATCGGGTATCTAGTGGCCATGAACCTGGACAAGAAGGGCAAGCTGGCCGACCCGCAGTCCATCGACGTGGAGGACGTGGAAGAGGTCCACAAGCTCGAGAAAGGCACGGAGGACATGGAGCCCCTGCAGAGCGCCTAACCGCGGCCCATCGCGCCAAGCGCCAGGCACCAAGCACCAAGCGCCAAAGATTTGCAACCAAGGCGGAACCCCTCGCGGGCTCCGCCTTTTTCTTGCACTGGAAGATTAAGGCTAAAGAAGAATAATCCCTATAGGGAAGATTTTGCTAGAAAGCAGCCGAATCTTCCCTATAGGGATTATTCCATGATATCCTTAGAGAATCTTCCCTATAGGTAAGATTCGGCGGAGCTATTGGATGCGAAAAGATGAGACGAGGTGCGCAGCGTGGAGGCGAATACCGTTGGGGTCGCAAGGCAACCGGTTTGGAATTCGGCCGACTTGGGGAGGATTATCCGCGCGCGCCGAAAGAAGCTCGGTTACACGCAGGTGCAGGTGGCGGCCATGATGGGCGTCAGCCCGCGTCTGATTGGCGAAATAGAGCGGGGCCGGGGAACGGTTGCCGTCCAGACGGTCCTCGACCTCTGCACGGGCCTCGGTATCGACCTCTTTGCCGTCGGAAGAGGGGAGGTATGATGAGGGTGATTCGGGTTTGCAGGGATTATCAGGGGAAACGCCAGCTCGTAGGGCTTCTTGAGGGCGTATACCCGCAGCATTCGTTCCGTTACGACGAAGGCTATGTGCAGAACTATCCGGGACATGCGATATCGGCCTCCCTTCCCGTCCGCAACGAGCCGTACGGCCCTGCTGAAGCATCCCGATTCTTTGACGGATTGTTGCCGGAGGAGGCGGCGCGCACGTTGCTGGCCGAGACGACCCGTACCGCGCGCGATGATTACGCTGCGCTGCTTTCGCGCCTGAACGACGAATCGGTCGGGGCGCTCGTGTTTGAGACGGAAGAGGAGCCGGTGTGCGCCTCCTACGAACCGTTCGGCGCAGATGGTCTTACGGCATTTGCGGAAGCGCCGCGCAAGATGGCGTTGCAACTGGGAATGGAATCGCGGCTTTCCTTGGCGGGGGCGCAGAGCAAGGTAGGCCTGTACCGTGCGGATGCGGCCGGAGCCGCGGAATGGTTCGTTCCTCGCGGGGCCGCGCCTTCCACCCACATCGTGAAAGCGGCAAGTGGTATTTTCGAAAACCAGCTGGTAAACGAAGCGCTTTGCATGGAGGTAGCGCGGCGGCTTGATTTCGCGGTACCTGCAACCGAGCTTCTCGAAACCGAGGGCGGATACCTTCTCGCCGTCGAGAGGTTCGACAGGGTGATTGCCGACGGTGCGCCGCTGATAGATGGGCTTCCCGTGCCCATGCGGCTCCATCAAGAGGACCTGTGCCAGGCTGCCGGGTTGCCGACTTTCCTGAAGTACGAACCGACCGACGGCTGTTATCCGCGGCTTGCAGCTTCCATCCTGCAAAGGACCTCGTCGAATCCGTTCGGCGACCGCATGATGCTGTTCCAGACGCTCGTGCTGGATTATCTGCTGGGGAACTGCGACAACCATCTGAAGAACCGCTCCATTCTCTGGAGCGAGAGCTGGGGATCGCGCATGCTCTCGCCGCTTTACGACCTTACCTGCACAACGATATACCCTCAGCTCGATAGGCAAATGGGCATGGCGCTGTGCGCTTCGCGACGCATCGACGACGTTCGCGGGGAGGACGTGCTCCAGATCGCAAGCCAGATCGGCGTGCCGGAGAAGCTGGCGCGAAGTATGTACGGGGAGCTTACCTCAGGATTTGGCGATGCGGTCGAATTGGCGGCAGCTTTGCTCGGAGAACAAGGCGTTTCGGAAGCGGCTGCAGTAGCGGATGCCCTGCTCGCTGATGCCGAGCCTCGTAGGAGCCTTCTGGCGTAGATGTTTGCGGCTTAGCCGGGAGAGGGCGGTTGCGTTGCGGGGGCCTAGCACGGTAGGTCGGGGATTTGCACAGAGTAGAGGGGGCTGTAGCGGGGGCCGTCTGGCTGCAGCTCGCTTTTGAAGAGGGTGAGGGTGTTCGTGCGGCAGTGTCCGGGGAAGCCTGCGGCGGGAAGCGAGCCTGCGGGCAGCGCGACGCGACGGGCCAGGGTGAGGTGCGGCATGAACCGCTTCTCGTCGAAGGGGATGCCCCGGGCGCTTAGACGTTCGCGCAGGTAGTGGGCGAGGTCGTCCAGCTCGTCGGTGTGCTTGAAGCCCAGCCATAGCGTGCAGTCGTGCGGCCGCCCGAAGGTGCCCAAGCGGTCGGGCTCCAAGGTGGCCGGCGCCGCGATGCGAACCAGCTCGTCCAGCACGTCCATGACCTGGCGCACCGCCGGCTCGGGCGTGTTGCCCAGAAATGCCAGCGTCACATGGTAGTTCTCGCGCGGCGTGAAGCGGCCTTCCACCGTAGGGCCGAACGAACGCGTGAATTCGGCAACCTCGTCGGCATACCAGTCGGGAATCTCAAGGGCGACGAACGTGCGCATGGCGGGCCTTTCTCTTTCCGCATCGTTTAGGACCAGTCGGGAGTGTAACATCAAGGGATGGTTGTCTCCACCACGTCGGCGAGCTGCTTGGCGGAATGCACGTCCAGCTTGCTGTAGATGTTGCGCGTGTGCGTGCGGACCGTGGTGACGGAAATGGACAGGTCGTCCTTGATCTGCGCGGCCCTGCGCCCTTGGGCAAGCAGCAGCAGAACCTCCTCCTCGCGCTCGCTGAGCAGATAGGTTTTTGCGATGCTGCGGCAGCGTTTTCGTATCTCCTGGTCGCGGTACTGTTTCGCGGTTAGCTTCCGCCTTAGTCCCCACCAGGTTCGCAGCGCGTGGTCGTCGCCTATCCAAAACGTGCCGAGCGTCACCGCGCTGAAGGCCAGCATGATGCAGAAGGACAAGGTCGCCTGGTCGTCTCGTTGGTCGAACAGCAGGGGGAAGATTCCGCACAGCGACCCCAGCGTCAGCCCCAGCCCAAGAACCATGAATCCGACCGAAGCTATCCGGAGCCGCGGCACGACGGTCTGGTCCATGGCGAACACGCATCCCAGCACGAACAGGCAGCCGTAGTAGCACGAAGATACGTACAAAAACGTGTAGGCGAAGAAGCTGTGGAACAGCGACGTGATCATAACGAATCCGGTGATAAGGGGAAACACGATGCGCCGCAGATTCGTCCATACCTCGCGCGAGGTCGCGGTAGCCCGCGTGTACGTGGCCAGCAGCAGCCCGACGGCTAAGGCCGACCCAAGCAGGGAGAACAGGTAGCGCTCGGGGCCGAGGATGCGGAACACGCCCAACGCGGTATGGAGAAACCCTATAGCGAAGCCGTAGCAGAGAAAGTGGATGATCGGCTGCCATGGACGCGGCGGTTTCGCCGATGCGCTTTCCGAACGGTCGGCTTGCTGGCC
>DBFAWQ010000245.1:0-19701 GCA_048242115.1 Eggerthellaceae bacterium | reverse complement strand
GACGAGGCGCTGGACACGGTGGCCCAGAAGTTCAAGGAGGTGCGCGACAACGATCCGCGCGAATTCCTGTTCCTGACGGGCTTCGCCAACCGCGACTATCCGTTCACCGCGCAGTTCCCCGCTATCTTCGGCGACTGCCAGGTGCTGGAGTCCAACGGACCCATCTGCTCGATCCATTACACGGCGCAGATGATGTTCGGCGTGTTCCCCTGCGTGGGCTTCGACGTGAGCTACTGCAACATGCTCATCAACGTGGGCAGCCATGTGGGGCAGAACTACGGCAACGCCTCGGGCGAATGCAACGAGATGAACGAGGCCCGCGAGCGCGGCATGCGCACCGTGGTGGTGGATCCGCGCTGCACGGTGGAGGCCAGCCAGGGCGAGTGGATTCCCATCCGCCCCGGCGGCGACTACGCGTTTTTGCTGGCCTTCGACAACGTGCTGCTCTACGAGATAGAGAAGTACGACGAGGAGTTCCTGAAGAACCGCTCGAACTGCTCCTATCTGGTGGGCGACGACGGCTGGTACCTGCGCGATGCCGAAACCGACAAGCCCATGGTGTGGGATCTGGTTGACTCCACGGCGAAGACCTTCGACGACCCCACCATCGGCGATGCGGCGCTGACCGGCACCTACAAGGTGGGCGGCAAGAACGCCACCCCGTCGTTCGTGCTGGTGAGGGACTCGTTCAAGGAGTTCACGCCGGAATGGGCCGAAGAGAAGTGCGACATTCCCGCGGCAACCATTCGGCAGCTGGCGAACGATTTCGTGGAAGCGGCCTGCCTGGGCCAGACCATCGTGGTGGGTGGCGAGGAGATGCCGTACCGCCCCGTGGCCCTGATGCCCAACCGCGGCGTCATGAACCACGAGCAGGGCGCCTACGGCGACATGGCGGCGCGCATCGCCTGCGGGCTGATGGGTGCCATGGACGTGCCCGGTGGTCTGCAGTCCAACAGCCGCAACTCCAACCCTCCCGACAAGGACGGCGTGGTCACCCAGGCCAAGGAGCTCAGTCCCAAGACCACCGAGTCCTTCCATTACCCGCCCGTCCACTTTGACCTGCACGAGTACATCCCGCACCGCCATTCGATGTCGGCTACGGCGTTCTACAACATCGCGCATCCCGAGGAGATGGGTTTCGAGATTCGGGCGAAGGCGTTTCTGTGCGTCGGCGGCAACCCCACCATGGCCGGCGGCGACTGTCTGACGGTTGCGGAGGGCATAGCGGCAGTCCCGTTCACGGTGACGATCGGCTATCACTACGATGAGCAGGCGATTCTGTCGGATATTCTGCTTCCCGACGACGCCCACCTTGAGAATCTGGTGGTCAACAACTGGAACGCCACCAACTTCTACACGAACTACCTGGGCTCGGCGTGGCTGCGCCGCGGCTTCCGCGACCCCATCCAGCGGACCTACAACACCATGCATGACGGCGACATCACCATGGAGATCTTCGCGCGCATGGGGCTTCTGGAGGAGATGAACGAGTACCTGAACAAGTCCTGCATTGTGACGAAGGCCCCGCTGGCGGATAAGTACAAGCTGGAGCCCGACGTGCTGTACACCTACGCCGACGTGCTGGATCGCGCCCTGAAGAGCGCCGACGGCGACGACCACGGGCTGGACTACTACCGCGACAACGGCGGCTACTACTTCGCGAAGGTGTACACGCCGGCCGAGATGTACAACTACCACTACCATCCCGAAACCCGCTACCAGCTGTACTTCCACTCGCAGCAGGAAAACGGCGCGCGCCTGATGGCGAACTTCGAGAAGTACCCGCAGGCCTACCCATGGGGCTGGGACCTGGAGACTTACGGGAAGTTCTACCAGCCCACCCTGTGGTGGTGGGAGCCGGAGATCGACAAGGCGCCCGAGGAGTTCGACCTGCGCGCGTTCTTCTACAAGATTCCGACGACGTTCTGGCGCTTCGGTGGCCAGGACCAGCTGCCGTGGGCGCGCACGTGGGCCCAGGAGTTCGTGCCCGACTACAACACCATCCAGCTGAACAGCGCCACCGCCGAAGCGAAGGGGCTTTCCGAAGGCGACTGGATCGTGGTGGAGTCCCAGGAGGCGAAGATCGAGGGCAAGCTGCACGTCACCGAGCTCTGCCATCCCGATTCGGTGGCCATCGCCGGCGCGCTGGGGCGCCTGGTGGACACCATCGGCAACGACACGATCAACGACGTGTGCTTCAACAAGCTTCTGACCGGTTTGAAGCCGCGCATGCACGACCCGCTGCACGGCGGCGTCGAGGACACGGTTCCGGTCAAAGTCTACAAGGCCTAAAGGGGGAAGAATGCATTACGGAATGCTTTTGGATCTGTCGCGCTGCGTGGGATGCGGCGGATGCGTCATGGCGTGCAAGCGCGTGAACGGCACGCTGGGCGACGTGTACTGGTGCAACGTGTACACGCAGGAGATGGGGAAGTACCCGAACTCCTACCTGCGATCCATGCCCATGGGTTGCATGCACTGCGAGGATGCGCCGTGCGTGAAGCATTGCCCGACGGGGGCGAGCTATCGGACGGAGGATGGGTTCGTCCTTGTTGACCAGGAGAAATGCATCGGCTGCCGCGCCTGCGTGAGCGCGTGCCCCTACAACGCACGCCATCTGAACCTTTACGATCCGGTGGAGAACCCCTACTGGGGCGAGGGTCAGGAGCAGATGCCGTTCGAGAAGGTCACCACGGCCAAGCACATCAAGGGCACGGCGGAGAAATGCGTCTTCTGCCACGACCGCGTGAAGAGCGGAACCGAGCCCGCCTGCGTGCGCACCTGCGTGGCGTCGGCGCGCATGTTCGGCGACCTGGACGACCCCAACAGCGAGATCAGCCAGCGCATCAAGAAGACGAAGGCCGAGCCGCTTGCCAAGAACCTTGGCACGAAGCCGTCCGTGTACTACGTGGGCCAGTAACGGCAGGAGCGAGGAGGGATGATGGAAAAGATTTCGAAGCGCAACCTTATCGTGGGTGTTGTAGGATTGGTCCTGTTCGTCGTGGGCGTTTTCGGGTGGCAGGGGATCGTGAACTCGTCGCCCGACGTGCTGGAGCTGACGGAAAGCGCCCAGTGGGGCCTGTTGGTGGGGATGTTCCTGTTCTTCGAGGCGCTGGGGTCGGGCTGCCTGGTGGTCGGCGCGCTCAAGCGGCATCTGGGGCTGACCGTCGTGGGCGTGGCTGGCATCATCGGCGCGTGCACCATGGTGCTCATGGACCTGTTCCACCCCGCCGCCGCGTGGCGCCTGTTCCTGGCGCCGAATGTGGGCTCGCCCATGTTCCTGGACGTGCTGTTCTCCAGCCTGTGCATCGTGTTCGGCGTGCTGCTGGCCGTGGGGCTGGCTCGCGGCATGAAGGGGCTTGCGTCGGCCATGAGGCCTGCGACCATCGTGGTGGCGGTGCTGTTCCCGCTGGGGACGGCGTGGCTGTGCACGACGCTCCCGGGGCAGCTGGGGTGGTCGACCATCGAGCTGGTGTCGTTCTTCCTGGGCGCCGGGGTGTGCGCCGGTGCTGGCATGTGCTTCTTCGGCATGCGCGAGGGCCGCTACGTGCTAATGGGCTTTCTGGCGGGGCTGCTGCTGGTGAACGTTGCCGAGGTGGGCTTCCTGGTGTACGGCGAGGCGGAGGGTCTGGACTCCCTGACCATGCGCGAGGTGGTGTTCGGGAAGTTGGCGCCGCTGTTCTGGGTGAGCGTGGTGGCGTTCATGGCCGTGCCGCTGGCGTTGACCCTGGTGAAGAAGGTGGACGTGCGCGTAGCGGCCGTGTTGGGCGCAGCGGGCGTGGCGTGCACCAAATACCTGTTCGCCGTCAAGGGCAACCTGTTCCCGTACCTGTCTCTGGAGAACGTGGACGTGCAGCTGCTGGGTTTGGCGTCGGGCTACCCGGCGATGAGCTATGTCCCCGGCGTGAACGAGTGGCTGGCTGCTATCGGGGGCGTGGGGTTGGTCGTGGCGCTGGTGGCATTCGGGCTGCCGTTGTTCGCGGGGATGAAGGATGGTGCTGGCAAGAGCGTTGCGACCGCCGTTGCGGGGGAGGCTGCCTGAGCAGGGCGGAGTTGGTTTGCGGAAGCTGGGGGCGTTGCGGGCGGGCGCTGCATGGGGGCCGGCGAATGCTGGGTGCTGCGAATGGTGTCGCGAGCCGAGGGGTTGCAGGTTGAAGCCGCATGCTGGGCGGTGCAGGTAGGATGACGCAGGCCGAGCATTGTGGGTTGTTGGAACGAGAGGAGAAGGAGGCATCATGGAAGACGGACGGATGGGTGTGGCGCTTGGCGCGGAAGCGCGGGAGCGGGCCGACCAGTATCGGGCTCTGGCCTCCTTCTTCTTGGATCTGCCGCAGAAGGAAGCTCTTGCCGGCATGGCGGAGGCTCTGAGCGATTTCACCGAGGGTGCCGAGGGCGAGGAGTCCGTCGGTATGGGGGAGCTGCGGTCCTTCTTCGCGGATGCGTCGGTGGACGATCGCCTGCTGGATACCATCGGTGCCGACCGAACCTTTCTGGTGCGTGGCGTGACCAAGAAGGGGCCGCGGCCTCCCTATGCGTCGTTGTATGCCGATCAGGCGTCGGGTTCGAGCATGTTCAGCTTGAAGGCAACCTACCGCCAAGCCGGCTTCGACTTGTCGGCGGATGCGCACGAGGCCCCCGATTACCTGGGAATCGAGCTGGCGTTCTGCGCGAAGCTGCTTGAGGGCGCGGCCTGGGCTTGCGAGTCAGGTGAGGATGAGACTGTTGTTGCCGCGCTGGTTGGCGGGGCCGACGACTTCGTTGCGAAGCGCGTGCTTCCGCTGGGATGCGGCTATGCAGATGAAGCGATTCCCTACGCGAAAACCGGCTACTGCCGCGGCATGCTTCATCTGCTTAAAGAGTTTCTGGAAACCGAGGAGATGCTGGTGAAGGGCGAAGAGGCGGCGGTGTCTGCAGCTTAGCGGCGCGTGTTTCCGATACCGTGGGACGAAATGTAGGTTATGCATCGCACAACCTACATTTCGTCCACTTGATGATTCTCCTTCTGAACTGCGGAAATGCAGAGTATTCCCAGTTCAGAGAAGAGGGACGAAATGTAAGTTGTGCGTTCTGTACCCTCACAGCTGCATGAGGGCCTCCATGGTGCAGTGGAGGGACTGGGCCAGGCGGTAGAGGGTTTCGGCGGAGGAGTGGTTGATGTCCTTCTGGACTTCTGTCTTATTTGTTTATATAATATATTACTAATAGAAAGAAAGGAGCGCTGTGGCTTCGGCGATTTCGGTGTACCTTCGCGATGAGACGCTTCGCAAGCTAGATGCTGCGGTGGAGAAGCGTGCGGCGTCGGACCGGGCGCTTGGTCGGACGGGACGTCAGGTTGCCAGTCGCTCGAGCGTCATCGAGCAGATCCTTAACGACCATTTGGACGGCCAGCCTGGGCTTTCCGTGGCGGACATCCAGTATTACGTGGTGCCGCTTGCCAAGGAATACGGTGCCGAGCGGGTTTCGCTGTTCGGGTCCTATGCGCGCGGCGAGGCCACCGAGGAAAGCGACGTGGACATCCTTCTGGAGAAGGGGAATATCCGGGGCCTTCGCGTTCTGGATTTCAAGGATGAGCTAGAACGGCGGTTGCGCAAATCCGTGGATGTCGTCACGACTGCGGGGGCGAGCGAGCGTTTCCTCCGTAAGATTGCAGGTGACGAGGTGCTGCTGTATGCGGCAAGCTGAACGCGACAACGACCAGCTGGGGGTCATCCTTAGGTATTGCGACCGGCTAGCAGTTGCGCTGGACCGTTTCGGCGAAACCTACGAGGCCTTCGCTGCCGACATTCCGTTTCAGGATAGCTGCTCACTTTGCCTTATCCAGATTGGCGAGGCCGTGAACAGGCTGTCCGATGATTTCAAGGAACAGCATCCGAGCATCGAGTGGCACAAGATCTACGGCATGCGAAACCATTTGGTCCATGGCTACGAGATGTTCGATGCCGAGATAGCCTGGGATGCCATCGAAACCTGCATTCCGCCCCTGCGAGCCTTCTGCGAGGAGCGCTTCCGCCCATAGCCCCTCATCGCCGCAGCAAATAGGAAGTGCTGCGGCCGCCGGGTGTCGCAGCGCCCCCTTCGGTGGGGAAACGGGCAGATTCGTTGGCGCTGGCGGTGGGGGCTTCGGGGGATGCGCTATACTTGGGTATCACTATGCAGCAGGTGCGGGGAGCGCGGCTGGGCCGACGTGGGTGCTGGTCTGGCGGTTCGGCGCTGCGGGTGTTTCCGTGCCTTGAAGCGGCTCGTTCGGAAGGGAAGCCACCATGCTCGATGTTCGTTTTGTTCGCGAAAACCAGGAAGCCGTCGCGGAGGCTATGAAGAACCGCAACGCCTCGTGGGACGGTGAGCGCTTCGCGGCGCTGGACGAGGCCCGGCGCGCCGCCATCGCCGAGGAGGAGTCGCTGCAGGCCGAGCGCAACGCGGCGTCGAAGCAAATCGGGGCCATGATGGCCGCAGGTCAGAATGCCGAAGCCGAAGCGGCAAAGGAGCGGGTGCGCGCCATCAACGAGCAAATCGCCGCCGCCGGTGCCAAGCGCGCCGAGGCCGACGACGAGCTGCGCATGATGCTGCTTTCCACGCCGAACATGCCGGCCGACACCACCCCCGTGGGCAAGGACGAGAACGACAATCCCGAAGTGCGCCGCTGGGGCACCCCGCGCGACTTCGAAGCCGAGGGCATCACCATGAAGCCCCACTGGGACCTGGGCCCCGAGCTGGGAATCATCGACTTCGAGCGCGCCGTCAAGCTGGCCGCCAGCCGCTTCATCCTGCTGGGGGGCGCCGGTGCCAAGCTGGAGCGCGCCCTCATCAACTTCATGGCCGACACCCACACCTCTCGCGGCTACAAGGAGTGGTGGTGCCCGGCCATGGCCAACGCCGAGACGCTCACGGGCACGGGCCAGCTTCCGAAATTCGAAGAGGACCTGTTCAAGACCCGCGAAGGCCTGTACCTCATCCCCACGGCCGAGGTGCAGCTGACCAACATCCACTCCGGCGAGGTGCTTGATGCCGACCAGCTGCCGTTGAAGTACTGCGCGTTCACCCCCTGCTTCCGCGAGGAGGCCGGAAGCGCCGGCCGCGACACCCGCGGGCTCATCCGCGTGCACCAGTTCGACAAGGTTGAGATGGTGAAGTACGCCAAACCTGAGGAAAGCTACGACGACCTGGAGTCCATGGTTGCTGACGCCGAGAACATCCTGCAGCTGCTGGGGCTGCCCTACCGCGTGATCAGCTTGTGCACCGGCGACATCGGGTTCTCCGCTGCGAAGACCTACGACCTGGAAGTGTGGCTGCCCAGCTACAACGGCTACAAGGAGATTTCGTCCTGCAGCAACTGCACCGACTTCCAGGCTCGTCGGGCTAACATCAAGTACCGCGACCCGGAGAACTTCAAGGGCACGCGCTACGCCCACACGCTGAACGGCTCGGGGCTGGCCGTGGGACGGACCATGGCCGCCGTGCTGGAGAACTACCAGCAGGCCGACGGCTCGGTGAAGGTGCCCGAGGTGCTGGTGCCCTACATGGGCGGCATGGAAGTCATCAAGCCCGAATAACCTGGGGTTTTGTGCGAATGGCCGACCGGGCGGGGCGCGATTCATGGTAACGAAGCGAAAGCCGACGAAGCGGAAGCCGGGCTCCGAAGGGTCCGCGAGCGTCTCGTCGGCCCAGTCGGCGCCCCTTGCAGGAGGGACGGGTGCGGCGAAGGGCGTAGCTTCCGGAGGGAATGCCAACGCACGCGCCGGAGCTGCATCGTCTAAGGGTGCGGCGGCCCATCCGGTTCCTTCCGGTTCCGGCAAAGAGCCTTCGAAGCGGCCCGCGGCGGCTGCGGGGGCGCAATCCCCCAAGCGATCGGCTGCTAAGGGCAAGCCGACGATGAAGAAAGCCGGTCAGAATCCGCAGGTGGGGAAGAAACGCGCTGCTGACAAGCCTGCGGCGCCGGTTTCCGCAGCATCGGCGAAGCCAGCAGGCGGTTCCGGCGCGACTTCGAGGGGCCAGGGAGGGTTCGCGCCTGCGGTAGCGAGCGATGGCGGTCTCGCCGAGGGCGCCGCTTCTGCGACTTCGGCACCCTTCGGGCCTTCGCCTGCGCAAGAGATGTCGGGTCGCACCGGTGCCCCCGGCCGTTCGAGCGCGGTGCCTTCGCATTCGGAGGCTACTTCCTCGCGAGGGAGCGGCTCCGATGCGCGGCCGGCCGTGCGCAAGAAGAAGAGTTTGGCTGGCAAGATCGTGCTGGCAGCGGTGCTGGTCGTTGTGCTGGCATGTGTGGGTTTCGCGGCGTTTCTGGCTTGGGACCGGTGGGGCGCCTTCGATGACGCGGTCGACATGCAAGGGGTGTGGCAGGCCAACGGCAGCGATTCGGTCGTGGTCATAGACGGCGAGAAAATCCAGCTCACCGATGACGTTTCCTACAGTTACGAGATCGACCCCTTCGCCAAGACCATCACCTTCCATCTGGGCAACATGGAGGGCCAGGGACGCTATCGCTTTTCGCCCGATCGCAGCCAGCTCGTCATTACCGACGGCCCGAACTATTCGTGGCTGAGCACGCTGCTGGACGATCTGCCCTGGCGTGTGCAGACTCTCCAAGACGAGCTTGCAGGTGTCGAAGAGGTAGGCAAGGTGACCCCCTCCGGCGAGGAGGACGGCCTGACCATCCTCGACAAGGGCTAGCCGTGGGTTGCTTGTGGGCTGGTGAGGCTGCGGTCGGGGACCGCCAGCCCGATGCTTCTGCTACCCTAGCGAGGAGGGGTGGGGCGAAGGAGCTGTCGGAGGACGCCTTCGGAGTGGCCGGCGATGCTCTTTTCTGCATGCGCGACGCCGTGCTTTCCCGCAGCGGCGATTCTGCTTATCCCGGGGTGGTTCCTCCCGGGGCGTTTCCGTCCGAGGGCGAGTCTTGTTCCCCAGCTCCCGCAATCGTGGTGAAGCGAATCGTGGTGAAGCGGGATCGGCTGGTGTGCGATGTGCGCGTGGCACCGGGCGCGCCGCAGACGGTGACCCCCCGGCTGGCCCGAGCGGTTCGTCAGCAGTTCCCCCAGTTGGAAGGCCATGCCTGCGTGAACGAGGCGGGGGAGACCTTCGGCGCCGTCCTGGATCGGGCAAGCCTTCCGCATCTGCTGGAGCACCTGGCCATTCAGCTGCAAGCGGAAGCGTGGGAGGATGCAACGTGCGCGGCCCCTCCCGCTGCTTCTGATTCCTCATATGCAGGGGGGCGCACGGAAGCTCAACGCCCCGGCACTTTCGTGGGGGTCACGGAATGGACCGACCGCCAACAGGGAACCGCCCGCATCCAGCTGAGCTTCCGCGACGACGTGATAGCCCTGAAAGCCCTGCGCGACGCAACTGCGTTCGTGAACGATTCGCTGTAGCCTCTCCGTCTGCTCATCTGCTCTCCGCCTGCCCGCTCGGTTGCTCGCCGTTCGTTCTTTCCCACCCCGCGGATTTGGATGTTTTTCTAGAAGTGCCGTAAGCAATAACGGCACTTCCGTAAAAACATCCATTTATGAAAACAGTGACTGGCTAGGTCTATATTGAAGCATCGATTCGCGCAACAAAATAGCGAAGAGTGCGCAGATGCTCAAGCCACAACGCCAATTGTTAGAGCGCTTCTTCGGGAAGGGCGGCGAGCACGGCCCCGAGGGCCTCGTAGAAGGAGTTGGCGGCGGCTTCGACCAGGCGGTTTCCCAGGTCGTGGGCGAACCACCCGAAATGTTCGCCGTAGAACGCCCGATAAGCTTCCCGAGGATTGGCGTCCGAACGGGCATCGGGCGCAGCCATGCAATCGGCAGCTTGGGCGCCCGAGGGAGCATCGGATGCGGCAGCCGGCTCCTCGTCGGCGCAGGCTATGCGGGCGCAGAGGTACTGGAGGAACTCCAGTTCGGCGACGATATGGTCCACGGGGACGTTCTTCTCAGCGGGACGGGTAAGGCCGAAACCCCGGAGAGTCTGGGCCACCGCAAGCGACTCGGTGTTGACAGCGTACAGCGGGGGAAGGCCCTGGCGCTGCGCCCACCAGATGCCGCCGAAGGGGGAGGCCACAGGCTCGAATCCCCCGATGAAAATGCGTGTGTAGGCCCGACGCAGCTCGTGGAACAGATCCTCGGCATCTTGCGCCCCGAACGCTTCGCGGTCTATCATCCCGCGCGCATCGGACGCCACGGCCGCCCCGATTCCGCTCGCACAGGCAAGCTCCTCCAGGGCCTCGGCGTACTCCCCGCTTTGGAGCACCTCGACGAACTCCGGCGTCGTCTGCCGAAAACCCCGGGCAAGCAACTCGTATAAAGAGGCTTTGGCCAGCCATTTCTCGTCCATAGTGCTGCGTCTCCTCATCCGCCGGCTCTTTTGCGCTGTGGCGAAGACGTGCTTTCGGAGGCCGGGGGGCATCGGCGTCCCGAAGAGAGGCGCGTCTTCGCCGGAAGTCCGCGCGTCGACCATTGTGGCGCAAAGGCCCCGTCGGTTCAGTCCCCTGAGATTGGTAATCGAGTATCCAATCCTCAGATGTCCGGGGTACTGCCTCTCCGCATTTGCCTCGTGCTTGCGCTGCGAAGTCGACTACTGCCAGCCGCCACGCTCGCGTCCCTGCTCAAGGTAGGCGCGGGGCGTGGTGCCGTAGTGCTCGCGAAATGCCTTGTGGAAGCCGCTTTTCGTCTTGTAGCCCAACTGGCGGGAGATCTCCTCCACGCTCAAATCGGTTCCCTCCAGCATGAGCACGGCCCGGTTCATTCGCTGCTCCGATACGATTTGCGAGAACGTTCTGTCCAGCTTCTGGGAGAGCAAGGTCGAAAAGTAGTTCGCCGAATAGGAGAAATGCCCTGCCACCGACTCCAGCGTGCACGATTTGATGTTCTGCGAAATGTACTCCACCACTTCGTCGGCGAAATGATCACCCTCGTCGAAGACGTTGCCTGTAGACGCCTCGCGCGCCACCTGGGCCAAGAAGGCATGCATGAGCGATTCTATGATGACTGGCGAGTCGTCCTTCTTGTTGGCGGCCTCGATCACGATCATCTTGATGAGCCGCACCAGGTTGCCGTCGTCGTGGGGCTTCAGGTGCACGTACTCGTCCGAGCTTTCGTCCAGGGATGGATTCAGCAGGAACTGGAAGAAATCCTTGTAGCCGATGAGCAGCGGCAGGAACGTGCGGAACATCGCGTCCTTGCGGATAATGAAGCAGATCATGATTACATTCAGGTTGTCGTGGACGCAAACGGCATGCGAAGCGTTAGGTTGGCCGATGTAAAGTTCGCCCTCCTGCACCTTGATGACGTTGCCGAAGCGGTCGTTTATCGATTCGAAGGACCCTTTGTAGGCGTACTTGAAGAAAAAATAGTCGTGGGTATGGAACGGCTCGGTAAACGCCTCGCTCTGATGGACGTTGACCAGGATGTTCTCCCCCTCGTCCCCCGGGAAGGTGAAAACGAGGTCGTCTCCTTTGGCATACATTTTGTCCTCGGTGAAGTACCGCTTCGCGTACACCCGCTTCAGCTTCTCGATAGACTCGTCGAACAGCGAACCCACGGCGCCCTCCCATCCGCTTCCGCGACTACGCCGCTTCCGGCAAAACTGCGGCGCCTAACTAATATATGCGATTATCCCGCTCTCGAACGAGATGGAGTGGCTGCTCGGCAAACTTCGGAACTGCGGACACCCAGGGCGGGAACCCAGGCGACTGATTTCGCGGGCCCGTTTTGCTTAACTGTTCTGCGCGCTTCCCGGCACCGTGCCGGGCGAGGGGGAAACGTTCCCGAGCGCATAGGAACAGAGGAGGAGACCTATGTCGAATGAAACCCATGGGCAAACGCAGCTGACAAGGCGTACGTTCCTGCGCACGACGGCGCTTCTGGCCGGAACCGCCATGGTAACGGCTTCGTCGCTCGGATGCAGTTCCATCGCCGAGGACAAACCAGCCGCACCGGACGCCGACGGCCAACCTGCGGACAGTTCCGCCACCTCGGCCTCGGCCGCGTCGGAGTCGCTCAGTCGTGAAGAGGCTGCTTACAGCAATCGATTCCTGTGCACCTGCAATGGCAACTGCGGCGCCGACGCATGTCCGGTCTGGGTGGATGTGGAGAACGGCAACGTGGTGAACATCACGAAGTATCGCTATGAGGACGAGGACTTCGACGCCAACTGTGCTCGCTGCTTCGCCAACATCCAGCGTGAGTACTCCGCCACGCGCATCCAGGAGCCCCTGCGCCGCGTAGGGCCACGTGGGTCGGGCGAGTTCGAGGTCATCACCTGGGACGAGGCTATAGAGACCATCTGCACCGAGTGGAAACGCATCATCGACGAGTGGGGTCCGGAGGCGCTCGTGTTCATGCCTGGGTCGGGCGCCGGCGGTACCTCGAAGAACTACTACCAGCGTCTGGTGTCCTACATGGGCGGCACCGTGCTGGGCGCCATGTTCGACCAGAACGGCCAGCAGGTGGTCCTCAAGCGCGCCGGCGCCGGCAAGACCGTGCAGCGCGGCGACGACTACCGCCACTGCATGGACTCGAAGACGATCCTGTTCTGGGGCACGAACATCTCGGAATCCTACATCCCCATCTGGCAGTACCCCATGCGCGCTCAGGAGAAGGGGGCGAAGCTCATCTGCATCGACCCGGTGTACAACACCCTGGCCTCCCACTGCGACGAGTGGGTGCCCATCCGCCCCGGCAGCGACGGACTTCTGGCCATGGGCATGCTGCAGATCGTGCTGCGCGACGGCAACCAGGACGAGCAGTTCCTGCTGCACTCCACGGTGGCCCCGCTGCTGGTGAAGGATTCCGACGGCACCTACCTGCGCCTGTCCGACCTGGGGCAGGCCGAGAAGGGCAGCGACGACGACCAGATCCTGGTCTACGTGGAGGGCGAAGGCGCCGTTCCCAAGGACCGGGCGGCCGAGGCCATGCTGGAAGGGTCCGTGGAGGTGGAGGGCATCGCCTGCACCACGGCGTTCTCGCTGCTCAAGGAGCGTGCGAACTCCTACGACCTTAACGATATCGCAGAGAAGACCGACGTTCCCGTGGAAACTATCGAGCACCTAACCGAGGCTTACCTGGACGGCCCCTCCATGCTGTGGACCGGCTTCGGCATCGACCACTACGGCAACGGCTACACCTTCTACGAGTGCTCTTTCGCTCTGGCCATGGCCGCGGGCATGATGGGCAAGAAGGGTACCGGCTACGTGATTACCGACTCGCCGGTGCAGGCCCAGGGGCCCTCCACCAAGAGCATCTTCCAGCCCGAGGACGCCCCCGGCTACGGCACCTTCTCGTGCTCGATCACCTACGACATCATGAGCCAGGGCGGCATCCCCGGCTACTGGGAGCATCCGATCAAGGCGCTCTACCCCATCACCGGCAACCCCATCCACAACAACGCCGAGCGCGGCAAGTGGCTGTGGATCTACGACCAGCTGGAGTTCGTGGTGGCCGCCGACTACGAGATGTCCGAGAGCTGCTACTACGCCGACATCGTGCTGCCGGCCTGCTTCACCTGGGAGCACCCGAACTTGCAGGTGAGCGGCTCGGAGTACTTGCGCATCTGCGAGAAGGCCATCGACCCGCTGTTCAATTCCAAGAGCGACTTCGACATCTACACGCTCATCGGGCGCGGTATGGGCTTCGAGGACAAGTTCACCATGACCGAGGAGGAGATGCTGGCGGCGTCGCTGGACAACGACACCTGCCGCGGTTACGGCATCACCTGGGATAAGCTTTGCGAGCAGAAGGTCATGCACGCATTTCCCGACGAGATTCCCATGTGCGACGTGCCCAACCTGTCCACCAAGACCGGCCTGCTGGAGTTCTACTGCGAGAATATCAAGCCCTTGGCCGACGAGGGCCAGGAATGGGATTGGCGCTACGAGGCCCTTCCCTACTGGGAGCCGCCGCTGGAGGCTTGGCCGGAGAACGAGCTGTTCGAAAAGTACCCCATCGTGTTCACCACCGAGCGCGGCAAGTTCAAGGTGCACAGTCAGCACTCTCACGTGCCGGTGCTGCTGGAGTTGATGGAGGAGCCCACCGTGTGCATCAACCCCGAGGACGCGGCGGCGCGCGGCATCAAGGACGGCGACTACGTGCGACTGTTCAACGATCGCGGGAAGTGCGTGGCGAAGTGCGCCTTCCACGCGGGAGTGCGCCCGGGCATGGCGGTCATGGACCACGGCTGGGATTGGAACCAGTTCAAGGAGGGCCATTACTCCGACCTCACCTCCATTGCCAACAACCGCTACATCCCGAACCAGAACTACTTCGACCAGCTTATCCAAATCGAGAAAGCCGACATCTAAGGGGGATCCTCCATGCATTACGGAATGGCCATCGACCTGCGGCGCTGCAGCGGGTGTCAGACCTGCTCCACGTCCTGCAAGCTTGCCAACAACCTGCCCATCGACGCATTCTACTGCCGTGTCCTCACCAAGCCCGACCTTACCGACGAGGGCATGGAGGGCGACCAGTTCCAGGACACCGCCTACGGCACCTACCCCAACGACCTGCACCGCGTCCACGTGCCCATGAGCTGCCAGCACTGCGCCGACCCCGCCTGCGTGGCCGTGTGCCCCACGGGCTCCAGCTACCGCGACGAGGAGACGGGCATCGTGGGGGTGAACACCGAGACCTGCATCGGCTGCCAGAGCTGCATAAGCGCCTGCCCCTACGGCGTGCGCACCTACTACGAGGGCGAGCCGCAGTACACGCTCGGCTTCGCCGTGGGCGAGAAGGACGCGCCGGTGCACCGGGCGAACACGGTGGAGAAGTGCACACTGTGCAAGAACCGCTTGGACCGCGACGAACAGCCCAAATGCGTTGAGTCGTGTTTGGCCCGCGCCCGCTACTTCGGCGATTTGGACGATTCCTCGTCGGAGATTTCCAAGCTTGTCGCCTCTCGCGACGCCCGACAGGTTCTGACCAGCCAGGGCACCAATCCGAGTCTCTACTACTTGGTATAGCGTTGTAACCGCGGTTCGCGGGGGTCGTGAATCGACCTTAGTGAGCTGTCTTTACGCTTCGCCTATACGCCCGGACGGCCAGCACGCGCCCTAAGCCTGTGCTGGCCGTCCGTTTTCCTAGTGGCGGGTCTTTGCGGGCGCATGGGATGCCGGCCTGAAGAGGGGGCTGCAGCAAAGAGCCGCAAGAGAAAGACGAAAATCAAGTGCGAAGGTTTGAGTTTTCGCACTTGCAGCACGCCCGCGCCTTTGCCAGTACGGCGAAGGCGCACCTTCGGCATATCTATGCAAAATGCTGAGTTGCCGGCAAGCAGGAGTTGTGGGACAAGGCCACCGTCCAAGAAGCTTTGGCTGCGTCCGATGCGACCGCAGCTTCGGACGCAAAGAGCTTTCGAGCACGGTATTTAGCGGCATGAGTATAGGGTGCTGCTCAGGGGTGCTCGCGGTTTTGGCTGTTTTTTACAGAAGTGCTGTAGTCCCCGGGCCTGGTTTGGATGGAATTTACAGAAGTGCTGTAGTAGATGACTGTTTTTTCCAGAAGTGCTGTTGCCGCCTACATCACTTCCGTAAAAAACAGCCACTTTTGCCGCCGGGGTCCGTGGCGGCGTGGAAGCCGCGCCTACTTCCCGGCTTGCTTGAGGGCCTCTTCGGTGAAGCCCTCGGTGTAGGCGCTGGGGACTACCAGGGTGCCGTGGGAATCTTTCATGCCGCTGGTCAGCAGGTGCATGGAGCGCAGGCGCAGGGCGATCTCGTCGTCGCGGTAGACGTCGGCGGCCTCGTGCATCATGGTGGCGATGTCCTTCTCCACCTCGGCTAGCACGATGCGGGCGTCCTTCTCGCGTTCGGCACGGGCCTCGGCGGACATGTCGGACTGCAGGTCCTTCGGGATGACCACGTCGCGGATCTCCACGAACAGGATGGACACGCCCCAGGCGCTGGTCTTGTCCTCGATGACGTCGCGCAGTTCCTTGTCGAGCGGTTCGCGCTGCATGGCAACGTCGGCGATGGACTTGCGGCCGATGGCGTCGCGCAGGGCGGTCTGGGCTGCCATGGCCACGGAATCGTAGTAGTCCTCCACCTCCAAGCAGGCCTTTTCCGCATCAATGATCATCCAGAACACGGCGGCGTCCACGTTCACGGGCACCAGGTCGCTGGTCAGCGTCTCCTCGGCGCCGAAGCCGGTGAGCATGACGCGCTGGTCGGCGCGCAGGGCGATGTGGTCGATGAAGGGGATGGTGCAGAAGATGCCCGGGCCGGCCGTGCGATGGTAGGCGCCCAGGCGCAGGATGACCACTTGCTCCCACTGTTGGGCGATGTGCACCGTGGTGATAGCTAGCACCGCAACCACCACGGCGGCGGTGATGGTCCACATGGTGATGCCGAGCCCCGCCAGGTAGCAGACGGCCAGCACCGCTACCAGAGCCAAAATGAACACGAAGGCGGCGAAGATGACGCCCGCGTTCACGTCGGTGTGGTTCGTCTTCGGGGAGTTGTACTCTTCGATATGGGGCGATTCCGCCTTCTCGGCGCGCTTGGACCCCGCGTTACCCTTCTTGCCCAGCATCCCAGTAGCCTCTCTTCTTGTCGGTGGTTTCGGCCGAACGTTCCTGCATGGCCTGCGCGAGGGCCGCGATGCGCTCCGTGGCCTCGTCGTAGCTCATGCCGATCTGGCGGTAGCGGCGCAGGCATGCGTCGGCCAAGGCATCAGCAGCGTCGATGCCGTTGTCCTCGGCGGCGGCATCCCGGGAAACGAACATGCCGCGGCCTCGCACGTTGATGATAAGGCCGCCCTGCTCCAGATCGCGGTAGGCCTTCGTCACCGTGTTGTAGTTGATCTTCGCCGCCGCCGCCATGGAGCGCACGCTGGGCAGCTGCTCGCCGGCTGCGAAATGCCCCGTGCGGATGAGGTATGCGATACGGTTGCGCAACTGCACCCAGATGGGCAAATCCGACAGCTCGTCGACTGCGAAGATTCCGCGTATGTCTGCTTCCTTAGCCACCGTTCCCTTTTCCGATGTGACCGCTCGTTCCGTTCCGACTGTCCGCAGGCTGGTTTTGCACTGAACAACCCGTTAATGGGTCGCGCACATGATAACGCACCAACGCAGGCAAAATCCGCCCACAAGGCAGACGAAATCGGAAACGGGAATAGTTCGGCACTCTTTGCGCAGGAGCGTGTAGCTTTCCATGCAGAAGGGGATGGCCATGCCGAAGCCCGTGAAGCCGACGAGGAACACAGGCGCGATGTTGGGGCTGAGCAGAAGCGTCAGCGACCCTTCGGCACTGGGGGTGAGCACCATGGCGGCGCCGTAGGCCACGGTGACCAGAGCTTCAATGAATATGCAGGTCATATGCGCTTTCTGCAGCGGCTTGGCGGCGCGTAGCAGAAGTGTGCTTCCGTCGGCGAAGTAATCCACCAGAAGGGCTGCGGAAATTCCGGAGGAAAGCGACGAGCAGAAGAACAGCGGAATGATCCAGGGAGTGTTCCACAACGGCACGCCCATGATGGAAAACAGGTAGATGCCGGTGTAAACCATGAGAAGGATGGAGCAGGGAACCGTGAGGATCTCCAGGAAACGGCGCACCTTGCCCGTGAAGAAAAGCGGTTGCAGGATGTTGGCGATGCTAAGCAGAGCTGCAAGGACCATCTCCACGGCCAGGGCGTAGGCTCCGAAGGTGATGGGGGTGGCATGCGGTCGCGTGAACACCAGGAAAGCGCGATCCAGATAGTTCATGTCGCCCAGTAGGCACAGCATGGACACCAGCAGCAGCATGAACCCGATGGGGTACACGCGCTTCTGCAGGCTAGCGAAGGCGGTGGCCATGCGCTCGGAGGGATGGTTGTTTTTCCGGTAGAACCGCAAGCTCCACCAGGCCATGACCAGCAGGGCCCCGGCGGCGGTTCCCCCGAAGAACAGGTACGCTATGATAAGCGGTCCGTACACCTCGCGCCCCTCGATTCGCCTTGCTGCCTTGTCGCTGCTGCCCGCGGGCTGCGTCTGGGCGGAGGGGCTTCGCTTGTCCTCGCTCGCATGGTGCTATGGGCTTGCATTCCGTTGCTGCTGCGGAATCGCTCAGCCCCTTCGTCTCGACGCATCCCGCTACCCTCGTCGGGTTGGCGGCTTTCGGTGCTCTCATTATGGCATAGGGAACAGCCCCGCGGAAGATGCGTGAACCACTGATTTGCATAAGCAGTTCACTTTTGGGTGTGCCGGGGGGCGTTCGCTTTTGGCGCGCTTTGGCCAACGACGTTCTCGAAGGCGAGGCAGCCAATCAAAACAAAAGCGAACGATACCTCTTGACATCTTGACTTTTGCGAGCAAATAACCGGTTTTGATTATAACTTTTGCGATTAAAACGGGCATTTCTTAATTGACTTTTGCAAAACCGCAGGTCATACTAGTTGCCAAAGTATCGTCGAAAAGGAGGGGCCGCATGCTCAAGAGGAAGGCCTATGACGCCCTTGCGCAATGGAAGGAGCAGAAGACCACCCAAGCGCTGCTGGTCATGGGCGCCAGGCAGGTAGGGAAGACGACGACGATCAGGGAGTTCGCCCGAGAACATTACGAGAAGGTCGCCGAGGTGAACTTCTTCCAGAACGCCACGGCCGTCGAAACCGTCGACAAGGCAGCCGACGCCGGGGATCTATTGTTGCGCCTATCTGCGCTCAGCCGTGTGGAGATGGATCCTGGCAACACGCTGATTTTCCTCGACGAGGTGCAGGAGTGCGCCGATGTGCTCACGACCGTCAAGTTTCTCATCGAGGATACGGGCTTCGACATAATCCTGTCGGGTTCGCTGCTGGGCCTCGATTCGTTTCCCGCCCGCTCGCTGCCGGTGGGATATCTCCAAACCGTCGAGATGTACCCGCTCGATTTCGAGGAGTTCTGCTGGGCCCGGTCTGTCCCCAAGCCTGTTTTCGAGGAAGCCAGGAAAGCATGCGAAGCAGCGGCCCCTGTACCCGATTACATCCATAGCATGCTGATCGACGAATTCTACCGTTACCTGCTGGTGGGAGGCATGCCCGATGCCGTGCAGGCGTTCGTCGATACGGACAATATCGTCAGAACGCGGAACGTCCAGCGGGCAATCGTCGACCTGTACGAGCACGACATCGTGAAGTACGTTGCGGACAAGACGGAAGCGCGGCAGATTGAGCTTGTGTACGAGGCGGTGCCGTCCCAGCTCAACGCCCCGAATAAGCGGTTCAAGTACACGAGGCTGGGCAAGAACCTGCGCTTTGCCAACCTGGAAACCGCCTTCGATTGGTTGGAGAGCGCCGGAATCGTCCTGTCGGTCCCCCGCGTTACCGAGCCTACGTTCCCGCTTGGCCTGGTGGAGGCGCCAGCATCGTTCAAGCTGTACATGAACGATGTGGGGCTGCTCACCTCGCAGCTTATGGGGGACGTGGATATCGAGATCCTCAACCGTCGCTCGGCGATCAACTTCGGCTCCATTTTCGAGAACGTGGCTGCTCAGGAGCTGAAAGCCCACGGCTTCGACCTGTTCTACTACAACACGCGCGCGGTAGGGGAGGTCGACTTCGTGCTGCAGACCAAGCAGGGAGAGATTCTGCTCTGCGAGATCAAATCCGGGAAGGACTACCAACGGCATAGCGCGCTGAGCAACCTCCTGAAGACGAGCAACTACGACATCGCCGGCGCCTACGTGTTCTGCGAAGGGAACTGCTCGCAGTCAGGCCGCGTGTGCTACCTGCCCATCTACGCGATAGGGTTCATGGGAAAGCATTAAGGGGACACGTCCCGGCATACCTACAC
>DBFAWQ010000244.1:0-7587 GCA_048242115.1 Eggerthellaceae bacterium | reverse complement strand
CCGTCACGGAGTCCGTCACGGTGTCCCGTCGCCGTCTCCGTCGGGGTCTCCGCCCTCCTCCTCGCGCCTCTTGGCAGCGGCGGCCGCCGAGGCGTTCGCGGCGTAGCTTCGGCGCTTGGCGGCCCGCTCCGCGTCGGACATGGCGCGACGGCTCGTCACGAGCCTCGAACGCTCCCATGCCCCGGCATCGATTAGGCCGCATTCGGCCAGGTCGCCGAAGAGCTTGCGGCATTCGGCATCTTTCATGCCAAGGGCCTTGCGGACGCGCAGCACCGTGCCCGGGTCTGCCATGGAGAAGCCCCCGCCGAACTCCGCCATGAGGCACATCACCGACACCCAGTCGGCCAGCCCCGCCTTCTTGCGCTTGTCCGCGAAGAGCAGCGCCTTGGGGTCCTCGCGCCAGTCCAAGTCGAGCCTTACGTACCTGCTTTTAGCCATTCCTAACCTGCCTCCTTCAATAGCTTTTCCGCCGAATCGGAGCGCGTTCCGCCCGAACTCGGCACCGCTCCATCCACGAAACCACGGCTAACTTCACCCCGCGCGGCCGAAAACGGGATGCTTTCCGACCCCGGAACCGCCTCGAAGGTGAACCCCCGGTTGGCCGTCGGAAGCCCGCTCAGGTACTCCCGGATGCGCCTCCAGGTCGGCTCGGTGCAGTCGAAGCTCACCCGGTAGCGGTAGGTCGGCCCCTCGTCGGGCGCGGCCGGGGAACGCTCGGCCCGCAGCGCCTGCGCGAGGCGAACCTGCACGTCTCCCACGCGCCGCCACAGCTCCATGGGCACCAGAAGCCCGCGCGCCCTGTAGGAGTCCATCTCGGCGTTCAAGGCGGCCTGCTCGGCCTTGATGTCATCCGAGAGCATTGCCGCCCCCCTTCGCCATCGCGGCGAACGAGCGGGCGGCCTCGGCGTCGCGCCCGGGCATCACGTGCGAGTAGATCCGCAGCGTGGTGGCCACGTCGGCGTGCCCCAGCCGCTCCTGTATCGTGCGCATGTCGGCCCCTCCCATCAGCAGCCAGGTGGCGTGGGTGTGCCGCAGCGTGTGGAACGTGACGTCCCTGGGAAGCCCCAGCCCGTCGCGCACCGACGAGAACCACGCGCTCACCTTCGAGGGCCGCAGGAAGGCGCCCCCGACGGTCAGCAGCGGCCGCTTCGGGTCTCGCGCGAACCGGGGCGCCAGGTAGGACGCCTGCCACTCGACATGGGCCCCCAGGGCCTCGCAGACCTCGGGGGCCAGGGCAACGTTGCGCGAGCGGCCGCCCTTGGTGACGGCCCGTCGCCACACGCGCCCGCGCTCCTCCACGACGTTCCCGCCCACGTGCATGACGCCCCGGGCGAGCCGCGCGTCCCCCAGGACGTGCCCGCAGGCCTCCCCGCACCGCTCGCCGTCCATGAAGGCAAGGTAGGCGGCCATGGCGGCGTTGCGGGCGAACGCGTCGGAGCCGCGGGCCGAGTCCGAGAGCATGCGCGTCAGGGCCTCCGACACCGCCTCGAAGTCGGCGGCGGAGAGCGCGGCCGCCTCGGCGGCGGACGCCCTCGGATGCCTCACCGAGGGCATGGGGTTGTGGATGCAGGCGTCGTTGCGCACCATCCAGCGCCAGGCCCCGGAGAGCATCCAGTGGATTCCGTTGACCGTGGATGGCGACACTCCCCCGCCGTCGCGCGCCCCGCTGAGCAGCAGCACGTTGTAGAGGCCCGCCACGGTGACGGGCCTCACGTCGTCGGGGTCCATGTCCCCTATGTAGGGAGCCACGTAGTTGCGCGCCCAGGAGCGGTAGGCCTTGACGGTGTTCGGGGATGCGCCCGCGGATTCGAGGAAGTCCACGTACCTCTCCAGCAAATCGCCCAGGCGCTGGGCCACCCCCAGCTCCGCGGCCGAGGCGACGGTGGCGAACCAGTCGTTGGCCATGGCGAGCGCCTCCTCGGGCGTCGACGCTTCCGGGAAGCTCTTGTAGGGCCGCAGGGGCTTGCCGGTGACGGCGTTGGTCCCCAGGTAGGGGCGCACGTAGTACGTGCCGTCCTCGCGCCGGCGCACGTCCTCAGGCGACAGCATCGGCCCGAACCTCCGCCCCGAAGTCGTGCCAGGGCACCTCGCCCAGGCCCACGAAGTCCACGTCGCTGTGGCGCATGAGCACCGGGTCGCCGTCCAGGGACGGGTCCAGCAGCACCAGGTAGCGGCAGATCGCGGCCCAGAGCGAGTTGTCCACGAACACCCCCTCCTTGGCCGACACGCGCACGCCGGCGTCGCAGCACCAGGCGGCAACGCGGTCGCGCAGCCTCCCCGACGGGCCGCCCCGCCTCAGCTCCCGCACCTTCCACAGGATGGCGCGGAACTCGCGCTCGTGGCCCTCCATCCAGGCGGCGGCCTCGTTGGCGATGCGCACGCCGTTGGAGACCCGCTCTCCCGTCCGCACGACCATCGAGTCGCGGTGCGGGCTGGGTATCCTCGTCATATCTCGCCCTCCTCCCATGCCAGGAACCCGCCGAGCGCCGCGGCCGCCGCGCCGGAGAGCGCGAGCGCGCCCCACTCGCCCGTCGCAAGGCCGACCATCGCCGAGTAGGCGACGGCGACCATGCACGCGCCCAGGGCGACGGCGGCGCACATAGCCGCTTTGCCGCGGGAACCTTCCCGTGCTACAATCTCCACGCGAGCCTCCAATCGTTCGCATCTGGCCCCCTCGCCGTGCCAGCGGCCGGGGGCCTTCCCTTTCCCGCTCACCTTATCCGCCTCTTGGCCTCGGCGCGCTCCGCCAGGGTCTCGCCGTTGCGGCGGAACCACTCCACGGCGTCCGCGGTCGCGCACATCGCGCCGCGCTCGCGCCCCGGCAGGCACGCCAGGGGCAGCGGGTCGTCGCGGCGGCGCGCGAACTCGCGCACCACGTGCGGGTTAACCTCCCATTGCTCGGCCAGGGCCACGGCCGATATGAACACCGGCTCCATCACAGCCTCCTTCCGTCGGGCCCGTAGATGCGGGGCCCCGACTCCAAAGCCTCCAGGAACACGCGCCCGCGCCGCCTGAACGCCCGGACGGCCCGCGCGCGGTTCAGGTAGTGGGCCTCGGCCCTCGCGGCGTCAACCATCTGCTCGGCGCTTCCCGGGAAGCCGGTCACCTCGAACACCTCGCCCGCCTGCGCCGCCCCGAAGAACTCCGTGAGGGAGTCCAGGGCGAACTGGCGGATGGGGCTCCGCGGCTTGTTCGACGGCGGCACGTCCGCCAGGTTCACCTTCGCGATCATTTGCTGCCTCCTCACTATTTCTTACGCGCGAATCACACGTATCTTTCAATCGGACTTTACGTTAGATTCACACGTAAGTCAATACCAAATTGGAGGTTGGAATGGTTTTCGGAGACAGGCTCCGCTCAGCTAGGATGTACCGCCGCATTACCCAGCAGGTGATGGCTGACCGAATCGGTGTAGCCTTGCGCACCTACCAGCAATACGAGCAGGGGCGGTCAACGCCGTCCTACGAGCTTCTTGTATCCATAGCCGACGCTTTGGATGTCCCTACCGACTTCCTCCTGGGGAGGGACGCGTACCTGGAATCCCTCGGAGCTTCCTTTGATGCACCCCGAACAGATCCTCCAAGGCGTCCCAAATCCAAAAGCCGCCAGTAGCTTTTCCCGATTCGATTTCCTGGTAGTAGCGGAGGCTTGTTTGAAGCCTGTCCGCCACCTGCTGCTGCGTCATGCCCGCACCCCTGCGGGCCTGCTTGAGCGCATCCCTGGCCATGCGGGCCTCCTTCCCTAGTCGTTGCTTTGAAACTCTGTCCCGCCCTTATCGGAGAGGGCGGCGCTCCATGCGGTTGTCAAGGTGCGCCCGGATAGGGGCGTGCGCGGCGGCTCTGGTAGAATCTTCGGCACCGGATGGAAGGACGGCGCCATGTACAGTGCTAACGGGATAGCCCTGAACGGCGAGGAGTTCGAGCTGCTCTCGAAGCTCTCGGCCGAGGATTTCGCGGGCAAGAGGTCCGTCGAGTGCGGCGACGAGGACGTCTACAGGTCGCTTTGCGACAAGGACCTCGTGAAGGGGGTCAAGGGCTACGGCGCCTTCGTCTACCTCGGACTCACCGTGGACGGACGCTCGTTCGTCAGGGACTGGGAGGCCCAGCAGGAGGCCGAGCGCAAGGCCAGAAGGTCGGACCGGCGCCACGACTACCTGGTCGCGGCGTTCAGCGGCGCCGTCGGCTTCGCCTTCGGCGTGGTCCTCTCGTACCTCACGCACTGCTTCGGGATGCTCGCCTAGCGCAAGGCCACGAGGGCCACGCACGCCCCGATGCCACCGCCGACTGCGCCCCATAGGAGCGCCACGGCCATGTAGTAAAGGAAGTCGCTGTCCCTCTTCATAGGCAGCTCCTCTCCGAGCTGCCGCGCACGCATCTATCCGGTTGTCAAGGTGCCGGGCCGTGCCGTCCCTCCGGGATGCTGCGGGCGCGATGTTTGGAGGAATCGCGAACCCAGAAAGGAGGTTTCGCCCGCAGCGCCCCGAGGGGGCGGCGCGGCCCGTGCAGTGTGGTAACCGGGCGGTCATCCCGCCGGGGAGGGGAGCGCGGAGGCAGTTGCCCTCCCCTCCCCGGCGGCTACCGGCCCGTCAGATCGTCGAGCGTAACGCCCAGGGCGCGGGCAACCTTGAGCGCATTCGCCACGGAGGCCTGGCCGATGCCGCCCAGCTCCCAGTTCTGCAGCGTGCGGACGGGGACGCCGGACCGCTCCGAGAGCTCCTTGAGCGTAAGCCCCGCCTCCGTCCTCTTCCTTTTCAACATGTTATCCACCTTCTTTGCACAACATATTGTGCAAACATGCCCGAACATGCACTAGATATTGCGCTTTCCTGTTGTCTGTGCGCCAAATCTGGCGTACAATCCCACCTCAAGGAGGTGATGCCAATGAGCAAGCTGTACAAGCCCGGCGAGGACAACAAGCCGGCAGGCAAGTACAGGGAGGTCGGCCCCAGGGGAGGCTCCGTCCCCAAGGGCCACCGGGCCACCATCGGGCCCGGCGATAGGCTCCCACCGACCTCCAAGAAGGGGAACCTCTGGGAGCGGTCCTAGCTCCCGGGCTCTTCCGGCGAGGCGGGCATGTCGTCTATGCGGACCCGCCTCGCCGAGAAGCACCAGCACCATCGGAAGAAGTCAACTTGGAGCCACGCCTCGGCCCAGCGAACCCCGTCGCCGTCCCAGTAGCGCGTGATGTAGTGGTGCAGCACGCCTCCCCCTTCCTCCCGCCTTCGGCGGCCTAGAGTTCCCTTCCGGTACCTGTTGATGGTTTGTCAACAGGTACCGCATACTGTCCCTGATGCGCAGCAGGGACGCGCCGGCTACTCACTCTGCCTGTAGACGGAGATGTCACCGTCGTGCACCTGGTACTGGGTGCCCAGCACCTCGAACATGCAGTAGTGGCTCGGCTCCTCGGCGGATTCGAGCGGCACCACGAAGCTGCGGCTGAACCCGAACATGGCGACCGCCACGTTGGCGACGCGCCGGCAGGCCGCCGGAAGCCCCTCGTCGAACACGTGCGCGGCCTCGCGGTCAATCTTGTCTGCCATGTTTGCCTCCTCAGTCGAAATGAACGTTTCGAACAGTAATTTATTTACTGTTCGAAATGAAAAAAATATCCTGCAAGCCGACGCCCAGGAATTCGGCGACTTTCATCGCCGTTTCTATGCGCATCGATGCAGGGTTCCGCTCGTAGTCGTCATAAGTCGGCTTTGAAATGGACAAATGACGGCACATGGCTGCCTTGGTGACGCCCTTGCTCTCACGAACTTCTCGCAACGTTTTCATCAAGACCTCCCTTCGCTGATAACTGTAAATTCTTTCCTGTTTCGTGTCAAGAATTTTTTTACTATAATTGAAGAAAAATCTTACCGAAGAAAGGACTACCCATGACGGTGGCCGACAACATAAAGGCGATTCGGAACATCTTCAACGTGACGCAGCGAGAGCTCGCCGACGTGGCCGGCGTCACCGAGAACGCAGTGTCGAAATGGGAGAACGGATACGCCGAGCCTAGGATGGGCTCGGTGGAGAAGATCGCCGCATGCTACGGTCTCTCGAAGCTGAACATCATCGAGGACGGCGGCATGGACAACTTCGACCCGGTGACCCGCAAGGAGCGGCCCATCGTCCCCGGCGCCATCCCCATCCAGCCCTCGCCCGTTGCCTACCTGCCGCTGCTGGGCAGCATCCACGCGGGCGTCGCCGAGGAGCCGGACGTCTTCGACTCGGCCGACCGCTGCCAGGTGCCCGCCTGGGTGGCCGAGGAGCACCCGCGCGCCTTCCTGCTGAAGGTTGAGGGCGACTGCATGGACAGGGTGTACCCGGAGGGGTGCCTGGTGGCCATCGACCCGGACGCCGAGGCCGTGAGCGGGTGCGTGGCCGCCGTGCAGATAGACGACACCGACTTCCTCATGCGCCGCTACATCCGCACCGCCGACACGCTGGTGCTCTCCCCCGATAGCTACAACCCCGCCCACCGCGACCGCGTGTTCTCCGGCGACGACTGGGACGACCACTTCGTCCGAGTGGTCGGCCGAGTGGTCTGGTACATGTGCGACGGCGAGCTGGAGTAGTGGCGCGAAAGCGACGGGAGAAGGCAATGGATCCGAAAGACGAAGAGCGTCCCGCAAGTGGTGAAGACAGAATCTATCAGAGGCTTCTGGATAAGTCGGTCGAGGCCTTCATACTGGCCGTCGAGCTCTACAATCGGCCCAGCATCAAGTATCACGTCGAGGGCTGCGCTTTCTTCCTCTGCAACGCGTGGGAGCTCATGCTCAAAGCCTACATCGTGAGGAGAGACGGCGAGCAGGCGATCTACTACAAGGACAATCCCGACCGAACGATAACGCTCGCAAACTGCCTAGACCTCGTATTCACGAACCGAAACGACCCGCTAAGGGAGAATCTTGCAAAGGTGCTCGACCTGAGGAACACGAGCACCCATTTCGTGACCGACGAGTTCGAGATATTCTACGGCCCCATCCTCCAGGCATCGGTAAAGAACTTCGACGAGAAGCTGAAGGAGCTTCACGACAGGGACATATCCGACGATATACCGGAGAACTACCTTATCCTGTCGGTGAAAAGGGACATCATCGACCCCGAGCGCATCAGGGCGAAGTACTCGCCAGCCGTGGCGGAGAAGATACTGCTCATGAACAACTCCGTAGCGATAGGCGCAGGAGAGGACGGGAACGCCAGGTATTCCGGATTCTACGAGACCAGCTTCTCTATCGTGAGGGACCCGAAGAAGGCTGACCTGTCGGTGCGCATCGAGAAGGAGGCGAAGCCGGGGATAACGGTTGTGAAAGAAGTGCAAAGGGTGCAGGACAAGTATCCGTTCACGACGAAGTTCGCCATAGAGGCCGTTCGGAAGAGGTTGAAGAAGTACGGGGTCACCACTATGGTTGCAGGTTCTCCCAAGGACTTCAACTCGTACCACTGGCAGGAGTTCTCCAAACTGTACGGGTTCAAAAGCGACGAGCGGTACGGATTCAACCGGGCGCTAAGCTCCGAGAAATCCACGAGCTTCGTCTACTCCCAGCAGGCAATCGAATTGGTGGTAGAGGTAATCAAGCAAGATCCTGTCCATGCG
>DBFAWQ010000243.1:0-27897 GCA_048242115.1 Eggerthellaceae bacterium | reverse complement strand
GCGACGTGTTCGAGGGAACCATCGGGGAAGGCGAGTGCGTGCGCATCATGACCGGCGCCCCGCTTCCCTCAGACGCCGATTCCGTGGTGAAGTACGAGATCGTGGGCGTGGTGGAAGGCGATGGCAAACCGGGCAGCCTGGTCTCCTTCGCCGAGCCGACGAAGCTCGGCAGCAACGTGCGAGTCGCCGGCGAGGAAGCCCGTGCCGGCGAGGTGATCATCCGGGATGGGGAAGTGGTGAACGCGGCCGGTGTGGGCTTCCTGGCCGGTTGCGGCATCACGGAGCTTCCCGTGTACCGCCGCCCGCGCATCGCCATCATCTCCATCGGATCGGAGCTCGTGCCCCCCACCGAAGTACCCACGCCCGGCAAGATTCGCAACTCCAACAGCTTCGCCCTGGCCGCGGCGGCCCGTCAGGCGGGTGCCCTTCCCACCATCCTGCCCATCGTGAAGGACACCCAGGAGGCCCTGGCCGAGGAGGTCCTGCGGGCAGTGCGCGACTACGACTTCGTGCTGACCAGCGGCGGTGCCTCCAACGGCGACTTCGATTTCATCAAGCCGGTGGTGGAATCGCTGGGGCAGCTGCTCATGACCACGGTGAACATGCGCCCAGGTAAGGCGCAGACCTTCGGCCTGGTCAACGGCGTTCCGGTGTTCGGGCTGCCCGGCAATCCGGCGGCCGCCTACGTGGGCTTCCAGATGCTGGTGAGGCCGGCGCTGCGCAAGATGCAGGGCTACACCCGCTTCGACCATCCCGTCGTGCGCGCTCGGCTGACCGAGACCACCAAGAAGAACGACCCGCGGCGCATCTTCATGCGCGGCGTCATGTGGAAGGGCGCCGACGGCGTCTACGAGGCTATGTCGGCGGGCAATCAGAGTTCGGGGCTGTTCGGGCCCATCCAGCGAAGCAACTGCATGATCGTGCTGCCGGAGGGGTTGGAAGGCCGCCAGGCAGGCGATATGGTCGATTGCCTGCTGCTGGACGTTTCGGAAGAGGTGGTGCTGTAATGAGCGAGCCCATAACCTTCGCCATCATCACGTGCTCCGACACGCGCTCCATGAGGGAGGATACTGCGGGCGCCGCGCTGGAGCAGCTCATCACCGACAATGGCTGGACCTGCCTTGACCACGTGGTCGTGCGCGACGAGCGGCCGCTCATCGGGGACGCCATCGTGCGCGCCTGCGACGAGCTGAATGCCGATATCGTGCTGACCTGCGGCGGAAGCGGGCTTTCCCTGCGCGACGTCACTCCCGACGCCACCCAGGACGTGTGCGACCGCAACGTGCCCGGCATCGCGGAGGCCATGCGCGCCCACAGCCTGGCCATCACCCCCTACGCCATGCTCTCCCGCGCTCTGTGCATGCAGCGCGGGCGCCATATCGTCATCAACCTGCCCGGCAGCGAGAAAGCGGCCTGCGAGAACTGGGACGGCGTGGTGGCGGCCCTTCCCCACGCCGTGAAGATGATGGGCGGCGGCGGCCACTAGGGCTTTCCGGCGCCGCGATAGATGAGCCGCAAGGAGCATCGGCATTCGGTGCTCCTTGTTTTTGCTGCCTCCGATGCATTCGGCTGCCGCATCCAAGCGCGGGAAGGCGGCGCTTTTTCAGGATCGCGAGTGCGCTTGAGGGCGCGGCTCGAGGGCGGATTCGCTATACTGGCATCTTGGCGTACGGACTGCTTGGACTTGCAACGGAGGCTTGACGCAGCATGGCGAACAACGATCTTCCCACCGGTTTCACCGGGTATTCCCAGAAGAAGCCCCAAGGGTTCCAGTCGGCTGCCGACGCCATCCGGCGCAACGCGAGCGGCGTGGGCGCGTCGCGGCCCCGCAACAGCGCCATCGGCGGTGCGGGCCGGGGGACGGCGGGTGGGACCAACGTGCCGCGCATCTCGGTCCCGAGCGGTCAAAGGGGCGGCTTGGGTGCGAACCCCCTTTCGTCGCTGCCGGTCATAGAGAGCGGGTCGGCCCTGGTCAACGTCGGCGAGGCGGCCATGGGGCGCCAGAAGGCGCAAGGGCTGGAGGACGCAGAAGCTCCGGAACGTGCCGGTGTGGCGGCCCCGGGGGCCGCAACCCCCGCACCCCGCGAGCACGGGACGGCGCGGCCCGAGGAAAGCCGTCCGCAGCCCAAAAGCTGCAAGGCGGTCTACGGCACCAAGGGCATCTTCGCCTACGCCGACGACGAGCTGTCCCCGGACGGAAGCCCGCTGTTCGACCCGGCGAAGCTGGCCACCATCCCCCAGACCGATCGCCGCTGGTCGTGGACGGAAGTGGACCTGACCGCCATCCGCCACAACGTCATGGTGGCGCGGCGCGCGCTGACGAAGGGCGCGCATCTGTGCGCCGTGGTGAAGGCCGACGCCTACGGGCATGGGGCGGTGCAATGCGCCCGTACAGCCCTGGCCGCCGGTGCCGACTACCTGGCCGTGGCCACCGTTGACGAGGGCATCCAGCTGCGCGAGGGCAACGTGTTCGCCCCGGTGCTGGTGTTGTCGCAGCCGCCCATAACCTCCATCCCGCTGCTTCTGGCCTACAAGCTTATGCCCAGCGTCTACGACCCCCAGTTCGCCATCGCCTACGGGGAGGCGGCCGACAGCTTCGGCGTGGATGCCCCCTATCATCTGGCGCTGAACACCGGCATGAACCGCATCGGCGTGCGCTATGACGAGGCGGTGGAATTCATGCGCCATGTGAGCTTCCATCGGGCGCTCGACCTGGTGGGCACGTTCACCCACTTCGCCACGGCGGACTGTCCCGAAACGCTGGATTTCCAGATTCAGGCGCGCCGCTTCATGGAGGCGGTGCAGGCCATGGCCGACGCTGGCTTCGACCCGGGCATCATCCATGCGGCCAATTCCGCCGCCACCCTGCGCTACCCGGCGGTGCACTTTGACATGGTGCGCTTCGGCATCGCGCTGTACGGGCTGCAGCCTTGCGACGAGACCCGGGCTCTGGCGGACCTGCGGCCGGCCATGAGCGTGAAGGCCCGCATCACCGACCTGCGGGCGGTGCCCATGAGCGAGGGGGTCAGCTACGGACTGCACTACCGCAGCCCCGGCAGCGTGGTCATCTGCACCATCCCCATCGGCTACGCCGACGGCTTCCGCCGGGGACTCTCAGGCCGCACGGACGTGATTCTGCAGGGCCGGCGATTCCGCCAGGTGGGCAACATCTGCATGGACCAGTGCATGTTCGAAGTGGACATGCGCTCATCCGCCATGCGCGCGCGGGTGGAGCCGCAGATAGGAGACACGGTCACGCTGGTCGGTCGCGAGGGGGACGCGGTCATCACCATGGACGATCTGGCGCGTACGCTGGGCACCATCACCCACGAGGTGGCCATCGGCTTCGGCTGCAGCCGCATGGCCCGCGTATACAAGTAGCGCGAAGGCAGCGCGCAGGCAGGAGGAACGATGTCGCCAAAGCCCCATATCCCGCTTGAGGAGCTGCAGGCCGCGGTGAGCGCGTGCCATGGCTGCACGCTGGCCGACGGGCGCACCAACACCGTCTTCGGCGCGGGCAACCCGAACGCCGACGTGCTGATAGTGGGGGAGGCGCCCGGCAAGAACGAGGATTTGCAGGGGATGCCCTTCGTGGGTGCCGCCGGGCAGTACTTAAGCGAGCTTCTGGCCATCGCGGGCCTCACCCGCGAAGAGGTGTTCATCGCCAACGTGCTGAAGTGCCGGCCGCCCGGGAACCGCGACCCGCACCCCGAGGAGATCCAGGCCTGCACGCCGTTTCTGCGGGAGCAGACGCGCACCATCGACCCGCGCATCATCGTCACCCTGGGCAACTTCGCCACGAAGTTCATCCTGAAGACCGACCAGGGCATCACGCGGCTGCGCGGGCGCGCCTACCAGGCGGGCAAGTTCATCGTGTTCCCCGTGTACCATCCGGCGGCGGCCATCTACGACCGCATGAAGCGCGAGGTGCTGGAGGGGGACTTCGCGTCGCTCGGCGAGCTTCTGCGGCGCCAGAACGCTGCGGTCCCGGCGGCAACTGCGGCCCCGGCAACCGCTACGGCTCCGGCGGCGTGTGCGGAAGACCGGGCGAGCGGAGGCGCCCTATAGCCAGCCTTTGTGGCGCAGGAACAGCAGCTCCACGACGAAGACCACGGCCGATGCCGCCATGAAGATGGCGAAGCCGAAGGGCGAGTTGGCGCCCGGCATGTTGGTGAAGTTCATGCCGAACCATCCCGCCATCAGCGTAAGCGGCGTGACCAGGGTGGTGATGACGGTGAACACCTTCATGATGCTGTTCTGCTGCGAGTCCAGCTGCGTGTTGTAGAGCTCGCGCAACTGCACGCTGTACTCCTGGAGCGCGTGCACGCGGTCGGTCAGGCGGTCGGTGTTGCGGTCTATTTCCGAGAAGCAGCGCAAATCCTCGGCGGTGAACTGGTCGTTATCGTTTTCCATGAGATCGACGGCCATGTCGTTGAGCTGCTGGTAGTAGGTGTCCAGCCGCAGCAGCTTGCGCCGGTAGGTGAGAATGAGCTGATTCGCCCCTTCCACCTGCTGGCCCAAAATCTTCTCCTCGATCTGCTCCATCTCGTCCTCCAGCTCGGCCAGGAACGACTGGTCGCCCTTGATGACCAAGCGCATGAACTCGAACAGGCAGTAGGCAGTGGTCGATTCGCCGATATTCTGCACGGCGGCGATGGTCGCCAACAGGGTGCGGCACGTGTCGCCCGCGTCGACGAACAGCAGCTGGTTGCGGTCCATGTAGAAGGCGAAGCAGTCCGGGTCGTCCAGCAGCGATCCCTTCAGCGGCATGGCGAAGGACCCGATGGAGCAGTGCGGGAAGATATCCAGGTAGGTGTTCTGGACGGTGGTCAGGGCCATGATGGTGCTGTGATACTCCATGGCTCCGAAGTCGGCGTACTCCTGGGGCGTCATCACAGCGACGACGGGCACGCCCTTGGGAAGCGATTCGGTGGGGGCAACGGGCTTCAGCCTCCCCTCGATGGTATACCAAGTTGCCACGGGCGCCTCCTTTCCGATGTCTTGCAGTTTTCTTGGGGCAAGCCTAGCACCGAAACGGGCCTGGTGGTCGTGTGCCGATGCAGCTGTGGGGAAGCCGTTGTCTGATACTGCTCGCCTGACGTGCGGCGCAAGATGAACAGTCGGAAACAAGTGAGGGGGAGGAATTACCGCGCTTTGGCGGGGAATTATACTAATGAAGCCTTTTGCGGTTCATACCATACAAGGCAAGTATGGATTTGCTATACTACGGCGCTTTCGGCGGTATCGCGATGAAACGATGCCCGACGGGCTGGGCGGCTGTGCCAGTGCGTGGCCTGCTGTCCGCCTTCTCGGGCTTGAGCATAGGAAGAGGAGTGGTCAGCGTGTATCCCATTCTGAAATCGGAGGCGTTGAACGACGAGGTCACGCGCATGGTGGTGGAGGCTCCGGCCATCGCGCGCAAGATAAAGCCCGGCCAGTTCGTCATGCTGCGCATCGACGAGCGCGGCGAGCGCATACCCCTTACCATGAACGATGCGGACCCTGGCGCCGGCACGGTGACCATCGTGTTCCAGGCGGTGGGAGCCACTACCATGCGCTTGGCGAAGATGAGGGCGGGGGAGAGTTTGCTGGACTTCGCCGGACCCTTCGGCAAGCCGACGGAACTGGAGGGGGTGCGCCGGGCCTGCGTTATCGGCGGTGGTTTGGGCACGGCCATCGCCTACCCGCAGGCGAAGTGGCTGTTCGACCACGGCGCCCAGGTGGATGTCATCTTGGGGTTCCGAACGAAGGACCTCATCATCTTGGAGGATGAGCTGCGGGCGTGCTCGACCACGTGCACGGTGGTGACCGACGACGGCAGCAACGGGAACAAGGGCCTGGTCACGCAGCCGTTGGCGAAGCGCATCGCCGAGGGGGCCGACTACGACGTGGTCCTGGCCGTGGGACCGGTGATTATGATGAAGTTCGTGGCCGAGACCACGCGCCCGGCCGGCATCCGCACGCTCGTGTCCATGAACCCCCTGATGGTGGACGGGACGGGCATGTGCGGCGGCTGCCGGGTGAAGGTGGGCGACGAGTACCTGCACGCCTGCGTGGACGGCCCCGACTTCGACGGGCATCTGGTGGACTTCGACGACGCCATGCGCCGCGGCGTCATGTACCGCAGCTTCGAGCAGGCCGCGGTGGCGGCGTTGAACGGCGAGGAGCTTCCCGAAGGACGGCAGTGCGCAGCCACCGCCCAACCGCTCGTGGAGGTGGACATCCCCAAGGCGCCGGCGTCCGAGCAGGTCAAAGAGGTGTTCGCAGGAGAGCCGGCCGCGGAGGTGGAAGCGAATGCGGCTGCGGGCGCGGTTGCGGCCGAATCGGCGGCCGAGGAGCTGCCGGCCCGCAACCTGGTCAACGACGAATGGCGCCGCTATGCCGCCGAGCATGCGAACGCGGCCTGGCGCGCCTCCCACGAAACTTACCAGCAGGAGAAAATCGCCTGGGAGCGGGTGGTGGAGGCTAGCCGCAACGGAGGCGACTGGACCGACGCCTCCGAAAACCCCGCAGCCCACAGCAAGCCGGGGTATTCCGGCCATTCGGGACGTCGCCGCTGGTGAGGGCGTATGCCTTGGCGGCTCGCTGCGCTGTGGTGCGCAGCGGTCGGTTGCCGATTTTCGGTCGGGGCGGAAGCTGGGCGGTTCGGGCGCTGGGTGCGCGGCATTCGGCGTGATTCTTCCAAGCGATACGGTTAAAGGATGCAGACCATGGCAAGATCATACGCGGTGAACAGGGAAAAGACCAAGACCCCCATGCCGGAGCTGGATGCGGCCTTCCGCTCCCAGAACTTCGAGGAGGTGGCTCGGGGCTACAACGCCCAGCAAGCCATGGAGGAGGCGTCGCGCTGCTTGCAGTGCCCGGATGCGCCTTGCGTGGGCGGCTGCCCGGTGAGCGTGCCCATTCCCCAGTTCGTCGAGCAGGTGGCCCTGGGTCATTTCGACAAGGCATACCAGCTGGTGAAGTGCGAGAACGCGCTACCGGCGGTGTGCGGGCGCGTGTGCCCCCAGGAGACCCAGTGCGAGGGCGTGTGCACCCGCGGGCGCAAGGGCGAGCCGGTGGCTATCGGCAAGCTGGAGCGGTTCGTGGCGGACTGGGCCATGGCCCAGTCCCTGCAGCAGGCTCAGGAGGCGCCCGAGGTCGGCGCTGCCGGGGTGGCGGCCCTTACGGGCAATGACGGCCCTTTCATGGTGGAGGAAGGCGCATCGTCGCTGATGGCGGAGCCCGACATGCTGAACCCGGCCATCGCCCCCCAGGAGGCGGGCCCGGAGCAGGGCGTTCCTTCCGTCCCTGCCGACCTTGCCGGATACCGCGTAGCCGTGGTGGGCTCGGGGCCGGCGTCGCTCACTTGCGCCGGCGAGCTGGCCCGGCGCGGTGCCGACGTCACCGTGTTCGAGGCGCTGCATAAGCTCGGCGGGGTGCTCACCTACGGCATCCCCGAGTTCCGTCTGCCGAAGAGCCTGGTGGAGCGCGAGATTTCTACGCTGTCCGATTTGGGGGTGTCCTTCGAGGCGAACGCGGTTATCGGCAAGCTCTACGACGTCGACGAGCTCATGGGCCCCATGGGCTTCCACGCGGTGTTCCTGGCCCCCGGTGCCGGACTTCCCAGCTACCTGGGCATTCCGGGCGAGGGGTCGCTGGGCGTCATGACCGCCAACGAGCTGCTCACCCGAGTGAACCTCATGCGCGCCTACGAGTTCCCGGCGTCCGACACCCCGGTCTACGCCGGCCACGAGTGCGTGGTGGTGGGCGGCGGCAACGTAGCCATGGACGCCGCGCGCACGGCGAAGCGCCTGGGGGCGAACGTGACCGTGGTGTACCGCCGCAGCCGCGAGGAGATGCCGGCCCGCGTGGAGGAGGTGAACCACGCCGAGGAGGAGGGCATCCGCTTCCAAATGCTCACGAACCCGGTGGGCGTGCTTTCCAACGAGGATGGCTGGGTCACGGGCGTGGAGTGCGTGGCCATGGAGCTGGGCGAACCCGACGAGCAGGGGCGCCGCCGCCCGGTGGAGGTCCCGAACAGCGCCTTTACGCTGCCGGCGGACATGATGGTCATCGCCGTGGGCAACAAGACGAACCCGCTCATCGCCCACACCACCCCCGGCATGGAGGTGTCGCCGCGCAACCTCATCGTGGCCGACCCCGACACCGGCGCCACCACGAAACCTGGTGTCTTCGCAGGTGGAGACGCAGTCATCGGCGCCGCGACGGTCATCCTGGCCATGGGGGCCGGCAAGCGAGCCGCCGCCGCCATGGCCGACTACCTGAAGGAGACGTTCCCGCGGTAGGATTTGGTGCTGGGGCTTCTGGCTGCCTGACCGGGCCTGCCTCGCGGGCGGCACGATGCCTTCGCTTGTCCTCGCTCGCCTTGGCTTCGGACTTGCGGCCCCGCGTCGCTGCGGAATCGCTCAGGCACCGCGCCGCCCGCGAGGCAGGCCCTTTCGCTTGGGGGCCGCACCTTTGGGGGACACGGCCCTTCGTTTAGCAGCTGCTATCTCAGGAAGAAGATACTGGGGCCCGTTCCCGCTTCGGGACTAAGCTGGTCGTAGTCGCGTTCTGCGATTGCCTTGGAAATCTCTGAGGAGGGGTCGTCCAGGTCCCCGAAGATGCGGGCGTCCACGAAACACAGGTCCACGCAGCGCGGCTTCTCGCCTCGGTCGATGCGTTCAACGCAGAACGTACATTTCGATACCGTCATGGGCTTGATGTCTGGAACCGCTGCGTCGCCCGTCTTGAAATTCAATGCGTACTCAGGGCTCTTCGCCAAGGTGCGAACTTCTTCGTAGGGGCATGCTTGGATGCAGCTTTCGCAACCGATGCAGGTGTCATAGTCAACGGTCACGATACCGTCCTTGCGCTTGACCGATGCACCGGTCGGACATGCTTCGACGCAAGCCGGGTTCTCGCAGTGCTGGCAGGCCAGCGTATAGAAACCCATGGAAGGTTTTCCCACGTTGTTGGCGGAAGGCGTCATGTAGAAATCGCCGCCCGTCGTTTGGGCCTTGTTCCAAAGCACGCCGTTGGGCAGGTTGTGCTCGACTTTGCATGATAGGGCGCAGCGGTTGCACGATACGCAGCGGGTCGTGTCGATGGCCATTCCGTAACGGGTCATTATTCAGCGCCTCCTTGATACTTCTCCACTTGGCAGATGAAGTCGTTGAAATTTGCATTACAGGTTTGCGGGTCGGGAACGTGCGCCGTAAGGCTTTGGGCGAAGCCCTCGACGAACTCGTCCCAGAAGAAGCCGTGGGGGAAGTTCACCGATTCGGGCTGGATGCCCTCGGTAACCACGGCCCGCAGCACGACCGAACCATGGTCGTTGTAGGCACGCACCAGATCACCCGTGACGATGCCCCGCTCCTTTGCAGCGCTCGTGTGGATGAGGCAGTAAGGATCGCCCTTGCAGGTTCGGTACTCGTCCAGCCATAGGCTGTGTGCGTGCATGGACTGGCCGTGGTAGTTGTTGTGGTTCGAGAACCCGAACAGCGGGTACTGCTCCCGCGCCGGATTGTCCGGATAGGCCTCCGCCGCCTTGCGGTAGGCCGGCATCCTGTCCTCCGGACCGAATTCCAGGCCCTGTATATCGCGCGGTATGAATTGTTCCACGTAGAACTGGGTGCGTCCGAGCGGGTTGTATTCGATGCCGGCGGTCTCCCCGTAAACGTATTCGCCGATGATCAGGCCCTGTTCGTGGTAGGCGTCGTAGTCCGTACCCGCTTCCCTGTTCTCGGGGGTGTCGAGCAGCTCGCGCAGATACTCCTCGGCGGTCTTGTCGTAGAGGTCGTCCAGCCCCATGGCTTTGGCGATGCCGCACCAGATGTCGAAGTCGCTGCGCGCTTCGCCTGTGGGCTCGATGGCCTTCTGACGCATGTAGGTTCCGTTGAACTCCTCGGTCTCCCAGGACATGGTGACCGGAAGCACCAGGTCGCTGTAGTGGGCGGTCGTGGTCATGAACTGCTCGGCGCAGACGACGAAGTCGAGCTGCTTCCATGCTTCGACCATGCCTAGCGGGTCGTTGCCATTGTCCAGGGGATTGTGGGCCTGGATGTACAGGCAGGTGATGGGGTAGGGCTGGCCAGCCCAAGTGCCGGTCGATAGGATTTCGACCAGGTAGTCGCCGGTAATGACGGTGGTGGGCAGGGCTCCCTCCACGGCGAGTGCGGCGGGGTTGGTGGATGCAGGGCCCTTGAACAGGGTTGATGCGCTGCTGTTCGGGGCGCTGTAGCCGCCTCCGGGGGTGTTTGCATCGCCGACGACCGAGGCCAGGAACGCCGAGGCGTAGTACAAGCTGAAGGCGTTGTATGTGTGCTCGATGCCCCAGTCTACGGACAGGAACGTGGGATGGTTCTCCACCAGGGCATTGGCGAAGTCCACGATTGCCTGGACGGAAAGCCCGCACTCCTCGGCGGCGAACTCGACGGTGCATTCGGCGATGCTCTCGCGGGTCAGGTCGTATACGGTGCGCACAGCGAAGCCTTCGACCTCCGAAGGAGCGGAGAGTGCCGGTGCGGCGGAAGCGCTGTGGGCTACGGCATCCTGGGAGGTCTCGTCCCAAACCAGGGGCACGTCTTCGGGGGTTCCTGCCTCGGCGCCTCCGATGTCGGACAGGCGCAGGTACGCTCCGTCCTCCTTGGTGAGCAGCGGGGCCACTGAATGCATCTTCAGGTAGTCCATGGAGGCCAAGCCGTTGTCGATGAGGTAGTTCGAGACGGCGTTCATCAGCGCGGCGTCCGTGCCGACGCGGATGGGCAGCCAGCTGTCGGCGTGGCCGGCGGCGCTGGTGTACAGGGGGTCGACCACGATGAGCTTCGCGCCGTTCTCCCTGGCTTTGCAGATCCAGTACCAGTTGCTCTTGGTCAGCGATGCCTCTGCCGGGTTCGACCCCCACAGCACGATGGTCTTGGCGTTGCGGTAGTCCTCGGAAGAGTGCTTCGGGGTGCTCAGCACGTTGAACAGCATGTACATGCCCGCCTGGTCGCCGCCGTTGCCGAGCATGGTGACGCCGGTTTTCTGCGCGAACCGGCTGACGCCCACGCCGTTGTAGAAGCCGGGTGCCCAATTGGCGATGTTGAAGGGAACGCCGCTCAGGTAGCCGCTGGCATCACCAGCGCCGGTCCAGAGTGCAACCGACTGCGGGCCGTTCGCGTCGAAGGCCGCTTGGAACTTCTCTGCTACCAGGGAAAGAGCCTCGTCCCAACTCACCTTCTCCCATTGGTCGCTTCCGCGCTCACCTGTCTGGAGGAGGGGGTGGGTGATGCGATGGGTTCCGTATACGCGCAAGGGGTTGCCGAGCCCCTTCACGCAGCCCTGGTGGAACCCTTCGTACTCCTTTGGCAGCTCGATGGGCATGGTGCTGACCAGCTTTCCGTCGCGGACCAAGCCTTTCAACGCGCAGGAGCCGCCGCAGTTGCCGCGGCAGGTGTTGATGAACGTCTGCTCGATTGCGGCAGGTGCAGGCGCTGGGGCTTGTGCTGCGGGTTGGGTCTGACCTTCGGCTTCGACCGGGTCCTGGTCCTGCGGCTGCGTGGACGTGCAGCCGAGAGAGGCGGTGGCCGCCAATGCTCCGACCGCTGCCGTTGATGCCAGGAAGCTGCGGCGCGTTATGGCCTTCGGCCGGTTCCCGTACGCGTTTCTCCTCATATCTGTCCCCCTATTCGAGTCATCTTCGCCCTTGGGGCGTCGGAAACGATGCGAGTAAAAACCTATCACGGCAAAGGGGCCAATAAAGATGCAGTTCAGACAATCATTGCATTGATAATTTCAGAATATGCAATTATCATTAGAACAAGTCTGCTTCGAAGGGGATAGGCCATGGACCACTTGGACGTTGATGCTTTCATTTCCGTTGCGGACCTGGGATCGTTCAAAGACGCCGCCCGGTCGTTGTTTGTGTCCGAATCGACGGTCAGCCGCCGTGTCCGGGCGCTTGAGGACGAGCTTGGCGTGGAGCTTATAGTACGATCGAGGAAAGGGGCCACGCTCAGCCCCGCAGGCCAAACGCTCATAGAGCCGGCGCGAGCGATGGTCGGTGCGGCGATTTTCTTCAAGCAGGAGGCGAAGTCCATCGAGGATTCGCAGAGGACTGAACTGCGGGTGGGCTATATCGGCTGGTCCTACGAGGAGCTGGTTTTAGTGAACGCCATCGAGGAGACTAGGAAGCGGTTTCCCGATTTAAGAGTTCCCTTGCACATGGACAAGACGAAGGCCCTTGTCGACATGCTGAGCGACGGCCAGCTCGATGCTGCGCTGCTGTTCGGAGGCTCCTTGTCGGCGGCTTCTCCCTTGCTGCGGCGTCAGGTGGGGTCGTCGCCGGCCGTGGCTATCCTCCCCCGCGATCATCCGAAGGCAAGGAAGAAGACCCTCGGTTTCGCTGATTTGAGCGGTGAGGTCCTGCTCTCCGAAGGACCGCCCGTGTATGGCCTCCAGAGCGAGTATTTCCGAGATCGGCTGGAAAGCCTGGGTTCCATAGGGCTCGTTGTGAAATCCGTGGGCAGCTACAAATCAATTCCTGCGCTTGTGGCGGTGGGACAGGGGATTGGCATAGCCAACGCGTGGATGGCGAACCCCTTTCCCCGTCATGTCGTTTACCGGACCATTGAGGATGACCGCTACGAAATCGTAGTCGAGTTTGTATGGCGACCTGAGTGCAATCAGGTAATTGCCGAGTCCTTTGCGGCGGCTTTGGAAAAGGCCTTTGGTACGCTGTTCGATTAGCTGGTCGGCTTCGCGTCTTCGCCGCGTTGAGCAAAGCCGGTATCCGCCGCACCGGATGCTCTTGGGAGTTATTTATCGCTAACTTCATGCATTTCCGTGTCGGGATTTAGTGAAACCCCAGGTCGCCGATTTTTTCGATGCGGAAATGCATGCTGCCGGTTCGCGACTGGCGGACTGGGGCGCCCCGGGGCTGGTGATTCAGGGTTGGGCCACGCGGGGGGGACGAGGCAGGATGCAACGGGGAGGGGGGGCGGTTGTGCGCTCTGTGCGGAATGGATGGGTTCGCTGAGCGGTTTGCTTATAATCCCTGGAAGGAAACGGATTCGGGGAAGGTTGCGTGGCAGTGGCGCTCGACGTAGTGGCGATGGTCGGCAGGATGGTGGAGGAGCGGGTGCCGAAGAATCCCGCGGCGGCCCGGGGGATTCTGGAAGCGGCCTACGGGTTCGTGGCGCTTTCGGGGCCGGTGAAGGGGTCTGGCATCTACGAACGGGCGGTCGAGCGCTTCAACGGGGCTATCGCCAAGACCATCATCGCCACGCTGCGCCGCCCCCAAAACTCCGTGCTCGTGAACATATTCATGCCCCGCGAGCTTCTGGCCGGCATGCACGTGGAGCCGATGTTTCCCGAGGTCGTGTCCACCTACGTGGGCAACACCGCCTGCAGCGGCTGCTTCGCCGACGTGGCCGAGGGCAACAACGTTCCCGAAAGCTTCTGCTCGTACCACAAGCTCATGATCGGCATGGCGGAATGCGGCGTGCTGCCGGCGCCGGCGCTCATCGCGAACACCACGCTGGCCTGCGACGCGAACCAGGTGTCGTTCCGTCGGCTGGCCGAATGCTACGGGGTGCCGCAGTTCGTGGTGGACGTGCCGCGCAGCCAGTCGGAGGCCTCCGTGGACTTCGTGGAGGCGCGGCTTTACGAGCTGATCGCCGTTATGGAAGACGAGCTGGGCCGACCCTTCGACCAGGCGGCGTTCGCCGAGGCCTGTGCGCGTTCGAACCGCACGCTGGAGACGCTGGGGGAGTACCGTCGGCTGCGTGGGTCCGTGAGCCTGCCCGCCTCCATGACCGGCGTGCTTATGGAGCTCATCTCCACGCACCTCATGCTGGGGACGAAGGCGGCCGAGGAGTACGCGAACTCACTCCTGCGGGCGGCGCAGGAGACGCGGTTGGTGCAGGCGTCGCAGTCTGCGAGCGCGGGCGACATCGGCCGCAAGCCGCGTATCTTCTGGATGCACACGCTTCCCAACTGGCAGCATGCGCTGCGGGACATCCTGGACGGCCCTTTGGCCCGCTGCGAGCTGGTGGGCGACGACATGACCTTCGACTCGCCGATGCCCATCGACATGGACGACCCGGTGCGCTCGCTTGCTCGGCGCATCGTGGGGAACCATTTCAACGGCCCGGGACGGCGGCGCGTGGAGGCGACCCTGGCCATGGCGAAGGAGGCGCGGGCCGACGGCGTCGTGGTGTTCTGCCACTGGGGCTGCAAGCAGACGCTGGGCTTATCGCAGCTGGCCAAGCACACGTTCGAGGAGGCGGGGCTGCCCACGTTGGTGCTGGACGGCGACGGCTGCGACGAGCGCAACGTGGCCGACGGCCAGATGGTCACGCGCCTGAACGCCTTCCTGGAGCAGCTGGAGGGGAGGATTCATGGCTAGTGCAAACGCTCTGCGGTCGGGAACCGTGGGCTACGTGTGCAAGTACACGCCCTTGGAGCTGCTTGCCGCCTTCGGGCTGGAACCCGAGCTCATGGACGGCCAGGAGGCCGACTTCGAACAGGCGGAAACGCTCACCCATGCCAACCTGTGCTCGCACGCCAAGGCCGTCATCCAGCAGGCTTCGGGCTTCGACGCCCTGGTGCTGACCGACTGCTGCGATTCGGTGCGCCGCACCTTCGACGTGCTGGACGGGAAAGGGCGGCTGGGGCTTTTGGAAATGGTGGACCTGCCTCACGAGGCTAACGGCTGCTCGGTGGAGCGCTTCGCCGCCGAGCTGGCGCGGCTGGCCCGCGAGCTGGCGATTCGCACGGGGCGCCCGTTCAACGGCAGCCGGTTCGCAGCCGCCTGCCGCGCGGCTCACGACGATTCGCAGGGGCTTGGCGCGGTAACCGAGCCCTTCCTGGCGCTTCTGGGCGCGCGGGTGCCGGGGGAGATGGCCGAGTCCATCCGTCAGTCGCTGAGCCTGCCCGTGATGGACCTGACCTGTGGCGGCAACCGCCACTTGGAGGAGATGCCTCAGGACGTGGCACCGCTGGCGGAAGCGCTCGGCGTCGAGTCCGCGGCGCTGCCAGAGGTTTTTGGAGCGGAAGCGGCCAGTCGGCAGGGCGACCAGGCTCAAACCGCATGCGGAAACGGAAACGACCCCTCGGCTGCAGACGGTTCGGGATGCGTTGAGGGGGAAGCAGTCCTGCTTTCCCTCGGAAACCTGCCGCAGGGCGCGAGCGGCCAGCCCAGTGTTTTCGAAAGCCCGCTGGAATCCGAAGCGTTCGCCCAGCTCATGAGGTGGTACGCGGGCGCGCTGCTGCGGATGGTGCCCTGCATGCGCATGACGGACGTGGCGGGGCGGCGCCAGCTCACCGAGCACCCTCAGCTTCGGGGCGTGGTCTACAGCACCGTGAAGTTCTGCGACTATTACGGCTTCGACTACGAGCGACTGCGCACAAGCTGCCCGCTTCCCCTGCTGAAGATCGAGACCGACTACACGCCCATGCCCCAAGGCCAGCTGTCCACCCGGCTGCAGGCTTTCGAGGAGGCGCTTCCCAAGGAGGACCCTATGGCTGCAGATTCGCGAATTCCCTCTTCGCTGAACGATTCGAAGGGAAGCATCGGCGCTTCCGCATCCGTGCGGGCCAAGGCCAAGGGCGCGAAGGGGATGCCCGCGGACGGCGACATCCGCATCGCCCATCCGGAGGGACGCTACGTGGCGGGCATCGACTCCGGGTCCACCACCACGAACATGGTGGCGCTGGACGGGGAAGGGGCCGTGGTGGGCAGCGCCATCGTGCGCACGGGACCGAAAGCCCAGGTAGGCGCCCACGCCGCCTTCGGCGCGGTGCTGGAATCGCTGGGTGCCCGCCCGGAGGACTTCAAGGCCATCGTGGCCACCGGCTACGGGCGCTTCAACATACCCTTCGCCAACGGCACGAAGACCGAGATCACCTGCCATGCCAAGGGGGCGCATGCCCTGAACCCCGCCATCCGCACCATCGTAGACATCGGCGGCCAGGACTCGAAGGTGATCTGCCTGGATGCGGGCGGTGCCGTGGAGAATTTCATCATGAACGACAAGTGCGCCGCGGGGACGGGCCGCTTCCTGGAGGCCATGGCCCGTACGCTGGAGGTGGGCCTGGACGAGATGAGCGCCGCCGGGCTTACCTGGAAGAAGGACCTGTCCATCTCCAGCATGTGTACGGTGTTCGCCGAGTCCGAGGTCATCTCGCTCATCGCCGACAACCATTCGGAGGCCGACATCGTCCACGGGCTGAACAAGTCCATCGCCGCGCGCACCGCCTCCATGGTCTCGCGGGCGAAGGGACGTCCTCCCTACATGATGACCGGCGGTGTGGCCCGCAACCGCGGCGTGGTGCAGCAGCTGGAAGCGAAGCTGGGCGAGCCGCTCTTCATTGCCGAGAACCCCGACCTCTGCGGCGCCTTGGGAGCGTCCCTCTTCGCCCTGGAAGCCGCGAAGTAAAGAGCTGCCGTGGCATAGGTTGCTGAGCTCGCCCCCTGAGGCACGCCCTTCTGAGCTTGCGTCTCCCCGGAGCTCGCGCTTTCCCGCCAGCGTCTCGTCGTTATGAGCCTGTCGACTCGCGAGGAACCCCTCCTTGCTCTTGCGAAGGCCGTTTGGCTGGTAATATCGGGTTAAGGTAAACGCAATCCAAAGTTTATTTTTGCGCGGAAAACTCCCTTCTCGTTTGCGCTATGCTTGCCTATACCTGGGCGTTCGTGTAGGCTGCTGGCTTCGTTGTGCCGGAGGAGGGGATGTGCGCAAATTTGGCTTGAAGGCGGTGTACCTGGTTACGCTGACAACGGTTTTCCTGGTCACGTTCGTCGCTTTTGCCGTGTTCGACCTGCATGTTCAGCAGAAGCAGACCGAAGAGGCTCTGCTGGAGGAAGCCCGCACCTTTGCCCGCGAGATGGACGCAGTGTGGCAGTTCATGGACAACTCGCAAAACGTAATCAACTATTCGTCGGCGGGCGAGTTCGATTTCAAGGGCCTTCACTGCTCGGTGGTGGGGAAAAGCGTCGGGGCCATCTTCTCGGCGGGGAACGACTACACCATTCGCTACACCAACTTCAACCCCCGAAGCGCGATGGATCGCCCCGACGAGTTCGAAGCCGAGGCCCTTTCCCTGTTCAACGAGAACAAAGAGGTGCGCGAGCACTACGGAATGGCGCTGTTCCAGGGCGAGGAGCGCTTCCGCTACGTGCAGGCGCTGACCGTCGACGACAGCTGCCTGGAGTGTCATGGCGAACCCGCGGGCGAGCTGGACATAACCGAGCATGTGAAGGAGGGCTGGACGCTCGAATCCGTTGGCGGCGCCATCAGCATCGTCATTCCCATTGACCAGCAGCGCAGCGCTCTGATGGACAACGTCATACGCGATGCGGCGTTCTTCGTGCTGCTCACCTTGGTTATCGGGGCGGTGGTGCTGCTGGTCACCGCCGTGTTCGTCTTCGGTCCCATGAATCGCATGAAAAGCGCCTTCTCGGCGGTGGGAAGCGGGCGGTCGCGCGTGTCGGTGAGCAGGGAGGGCGCCACCAGGGACGTCGGCGAGGTCATCGAATGCTTCAACGCGATGGCCGAGGAAGTGCGAACGGTCTACATCAACCTGGAGGACCAGGTGACCGACAGGACCTTGGACCTGCAGCGTGCCAACGAGAAGCTGGAGCGGCAGCGCGACGACCTGACGGCCCTGAGCGCTCGGTTGCAGCAAGAGGCCCAGTTCAAGTCGGACCTGCTCTCCATGGTGAACCACGAACTGCGAACGCCGCTCACGGCCATCATAACCTTGGCCCAAACCTCCCTCGAGGAAGGCAGCCAGGGAGAGGGCGGCAACCGGGGGGAGCTTCGGTCTTGGGGCGAGGTGCAGAAGAACAGCCATATCCTGCTGGAGATGATCGACAACATGCTCGACATCGCCCGTTCGGACGCCGGCAGCATGAAAGCAGTGTGCGAGGTGATGGACATCGGCGATATCGTGGCATCGGTCCGAAGCACCATAGATCCGCTCGCCAACCGTTTTCGCGTTCGGTTCGAAACTCATGTGGAAAGCGACGTACCGCTGGTCAACGGCGATTTCGAGAAAACGAAGCGCATTCTGGAGAACCTGTTGGGCAACGCCGTGAAGTTCACGCCCGACGGCGGGTCCGTGGTTCTGCATGCGGAATGCGACTCCGACAGCGGAGACGTGCTCGTGCGCGTTTCCGACGACGGCATCGGCATCGCCGTCTGCGACCAGGAGCGTATTTTCGACCGCTTCGTGCAGGTGGACAGCACGTCGACGCGCAAGTACAACGGCAGCGGACTGGGCCTTGCCCTGGTGAAGGAGTACGCGGCGATTCAGGGGTTCGACGTTTCGGTCGAAAGCGAGCTCGGACGCGGTTCGGTGTTCACCGTGCGGATCCCTGCGAGCCTTGCGGTTGCAGACGACGATGTCGAGGAGGATTGAGCGGTGTATAAAGTAATGCTGATCGACGACGAGGAAAGCATGCACATCGCCATAAGGAAGATGCTCGAGTGCGGCGGCTATCGCTACTGCGGCGCTGCTGACGGCGAGGCTGGCTTGGCCATGCTCGACGAGGAGAAGCCCGATTTGCTGCTGCTCGACGTTATGCTTCCCGGGCTGAACGGCTTCGATCTATGCACCCGCATTCGCGCCCAGGGTCGGCGTATACCCATCATATTCCTCTCGGCGAAGACCGATATAGTCGATAAGAGCGTGGGCTTCAAGGCGGGCGGCGACGATTACGTCACGAAGCCTTTCGACTCCACCGAGCTTCTGCTGCGCATCGAGGCCAACATACGTCGGCACAAGGACACGCTGGAATACGCCAAGTGCAGCAAGCGCGACGGCGTGACACGCATCGGCGATCTGGAAATCCGCTTCGACGAGTACCAGGCGTTCGTGGGCGGACGTCCGGCGAATCTGACGACGAAGGAGTTCGAGATCGTGGCGCTTCTGGCCACGCATCCGGGCAAGGTTTTCACCCATGGCCAAATTCAGGAATACCTGTGGGGCGAAGGGCAAAGCGACGCCAAGACGAACTCCAACACGGTGTTCGTGCGGAAGATTCGCAAGAAGATCGAGGAAAACCCCAGCGAGCCTCGCTACATTCTGACCGTGCAGCGGGTTGGCTACAAGATGGCGGAAACGGTGTAAGGCCGGTTTCCGGATGCGGCGCGGTGGTTAAGCTGCGGTTAAGAAAGAGGTTAGCCAAAAGTAAGTCGGGAGACGTCGATATTATTCAGCGAGGTTCGTATAGTTGACTGCGGCGAGGGATGCGGGGATGCAAGGCAAGCTCTTCGAACGTCCTTGCTCGCTCGCGGTGGTTTCACCGGCGCCTCGGAAGCGGTTTCGACGGGATTGCCGGGGGAGCGCGGAAGCGAAAGCGCTGGGCGAGACCGCCACACAGGAGAGAAGGATCAGCAAAGAGAGGGGAGGCTTGTATGGCCGATACGTCGCGGCAGTCGGGCTTTACAAGGAGGAGCTTCATCAAGGGCGCCGCTGTGCTCACGGCGTCGGGGGCGTTGGCGGGCTGCAGCGCCAAGACCGACGACAAGGTGAATGTGGAACCCGAGACCAAGGAGGGCGGCGAGTCCTCGGGGGGCAGCACTCAGGCCCAGGCGCAGGCGGTATCTCCGGACGTGATCTATTCCGGAGCGTGCCGGGCGCAGTGCATCCAGGGCTGCTATCTGAACGTGCACGTGCGCGATGGCCAGGTGGTTCGCACTTCGGCAGGCCGCTTTCCGGACGAGCCGGAGTTCGAGCGGATCTGCCCGAAAGGCCTCACTCAGGTTGCGCGCGTCTACAGCTCCGAGCGCTTGCAGTACCCCATGCGCAGGGTAGGCGAGCGAGGCGAGGGCAAATTCGAGCGCATTTCCTGGGACGAAGCCATCGCCGAGATCGCCGATAAGTGGAAGGGCTATGCGGCCGAGTTCGGCAACGAATCCATCGTGTACTTCGTCGGCAGCGGCAACTGCGCTTTGCTCGGCGGCGGTACCGCGGACGGCTCGGTCATGCAGCGCCTGCGCCAGGTAACCGGGGCCACCAACATCACCACCGACCGGGACATGGCGGTCATCGATCGCCTCGCGAAGGTGTTCGGCTACGGCGGCTGGGGCAACCTCTGCACCGACTTCGTGAACGCCAAGACCTTGGTGATCTGGGGTGCGAACCCGGTGGTGTCCGAGAAGCAGCAGATGCACTTTATCTTGGACGCGAAGGATGCCGGCGCCCGGATCGTCGACATCGACATCGCCTACAACACGGTGTCCTCGAAGGCCGACTGGTTCATCCCCGTGCAGCCTGCCACCGACGGTGCGTTGGCGCTGGGTGCCATTCACGAGGTCCTCGAGCAAGGTTGGCAGGACGAGGACTTCCTGCGCCATCACACCGAGGCGCCCTTCCTCGTGAAGGAGGACGGCAAGTACCTTCGCATGAGCGATTTGGGCGTGGAGCCCACGGAGGGTCCGGTGAACCCGCAGACCGGGCAGCCCACCGTGGTCGACCCCTGCGTGCTGTGGGACCTTGAGACCGAAAGCGCTGTGCCTCTGTCCGAAGTGGTGAAGCCGGCTCTCGAGGGCGTTCCGGCCGAGGTCGAGGGTTTCGCCGTGAAGACCGTGTTCGACATCATCCGCCAGTCGGTGGAGGAGTGGACCGTCGAGCGCGCCTCCGAGACGACCGGGGTGCCCGCGGACGACATTCGCGAGCTCGCCCGAACCTATGCTCAGGATGGCCCGGTTACCACCTTCGCGCAGTACGGCCTGAACCACTACAACAACGGCACCTACAACTACGGGCCGCTGTTCTCGCTCGTGCTCATCACGGGCAACATTGGCAAGCCCGGTGCCGGTTGCGGCATCCATTCGGCGGGCATGGGCATCAGCAACGCCGCAGGCTGCCTAGCTGCTCCCAGCTCGAAGGGCGAGCCTCCCCAAGGCGGCGGTCGCAACATCAACTGGAACCAGCTTTACCCGGTGCTCCAGAGCGGCCAGAAACTCGGCGAGCCCTTCCCCATGAAGGCCCTGTACTGCTCTTGCACGAACCCCCTGTGCGCCAACACCGAGCATCTGGAGACGGTCGAGCTGTTCAAGGCCTTCGAGTTCGTTGTGGTGCAGGAGATGACCATGACCGAGACGGCCCGTTACGCCGACATCCTGTTGCCGGCCTGCCACTGGTTCGAATGCGTCGACCTGCGCCAGCGCGCCTACAACTATCCCTACATTATCCTGAACGAGAAGGCCGTCGAACCGCTGTACGAGAGCAAGTCCGACTTCGAGATTTACAAGCTTTTGGCCGAGGCCCTGGGCTACGGTGACTACTTCGACTTCACCGAGGAAGAGTACATCGAGATGTGGCTGGATAGCGACGCCGCCCGGGCCGCGGAGATTACGGTTGACCGCCTGAAGAAAGAGAAGGTGGGCCGCGCCGTCGTCAATCAGATCGGCTTCGAGGGAGGCGTTTTCGGTACGGCGAATGGCCGCGCCCACTTCTATCAGGAGAACCCGGTGCCCGACCATCAGATCGGCCAGGATTTCGATCCCGAGAAAGAGCGCACGTTCCTGTACTGGGAGCCGGCGCTGGAGGCCAATCTGGGCAGCCCCGTTCGCGAGAAGTACCCCTTCACCGTGTGCTCGGAGCACATGCGCACCCGCACCCATACCCAGTGGTGGGATGTGGGCTACGTGAAGGAGTTCGAGGCGCAGCCGGTCGTGCGCATCAACCCCGAGGATGCCAAGGAGCTCGGCATCAAGGAAGGCGACAAGGTCCGCCTGTACAACGACCGCGGCGATGTGACCATGATCGCCACCATCAATGCCGGTCAGCAGCGCTATTCGCTTCATTGCCCGCGATCCTGGCAGGCAAGCGAGTTTTTGAGCGGCAACCTGTCCGACCTCACGTTCAACGATTACAACCAGGCCTGCGCTAACCAGGCGTACAACGATGCCGCCGTGGCCATCGAGAAGCTGTAAGGGGAGGGATACCTATGACGCGATACGGAATGGCCATCGACATCAAGCGGTGCGTGGGGTGCCAGGCGTGCGCTGCGGCGTGCAAAGTGGCGAATAACCTACCCAAAGGCCTGTCCTACAACGTGGTGTACACGAAGACCGACGAAGATTGGGACAACATCGGCACGGCCGTGGCGCGGGGAGCGGTTGCCAACGACAACGCCGGCGGCGACTTCCCGAACTGCACGCTGAACTTCCTGCCCATGCAATGTCAGCATTGCGAGCATCCGAAGTGCGAGGAGGTATGCCCCACCGGCGCTACCCAGAAACGCGAGGACGGCATCGTCTGGATCGACACCGAGCTGTGCATCGGGTGCGGTTCGTGCATCAAGGCTTGCCCCTACGAGGGCGTCCGCACGCTGAACGAGAACGACCCCGAGTACTATCTGGACATGGTGGTGGGGGAGTTCGACGCCCCCGTTCACAAGACCGGTGCGGTCGAGAAATGCACGTTCTGCAAGAATCTGATCGATCGCGGCGAGGAGCCTGCCTGCATGCAGCTGTGTTTGGCGCGTGCCCGGTTCTGGGGCGATCTGGACGACCCGAACTCCGCCGTATCGAAGGCTATCCAGGGTCGCGACTACCATCTGATGAAGGAATCCGATGGCAGCGGTCCCAACGTGTACTACCTGTTGTAGGAGAGATGCGGGCAGCCGGGTAATACCGGCGGTTCGCTAGCGCCCCCTCTCTGCCGGAACGCTCGCCCGCTTCTTGCGGGACGGGCGTTTCGGCTGCCAGGGGGGGTGCGTTTGCGAGGGCGTCGGCAGCTGGGTTCGCGGCTGTCGGCTCGGATCGATCGCGCTTGCGAGGGGGATCTTATGAGCGAAGATCAGACGACGGTTGTGGGACTTGTCGGCCTTGCCGATGCATGCGAGCTTCTCTCCGTCCTTGCGAAGTTTCCCGATAGCGAATTGGCTGCGGCCCTTGCCGACGGGACGCTTGCTGCCGACGCTTCGGCCTGCATGGGCGATGCTCTGGCGGGGGTGCCCGAGCGGGCTGCGCGTGCGGTCGGCGCCGACGCCTCCTCCCTTGCCGAGGGATTCGCGGCCTTTCGGGGGCTCGACCCCGACAAGCTGCGCTCCCAGCTGCGGACGGGGTACTCGCTTGTCCATCATCGGCAGTTCGACGGGGTGGAGGTATTTCCCTACGAGAGCGCGTTTTGCCATCGGCGAGATGGTCGGGAGGGCGAGCCGACCCTGTTTCGGTCCCCCATCACGCTGGACGTGGAGATGCGCATGCGCCAAGCGGGCGTTCTGCCTCGCACGTCCCGCACCGAACCGTGCGATAGCCTGTGGGACGAGCTGTCTTTCCTGGCGTACCTCTGGGGAAAGGCGGCCTCTGCGCTCTGGGAGCAGAAGCCGCAGGACGCCGCTTCGTGGGACGGCCGGGCGCGATCGTTCGCTGCCGAGCACGTCCTGGGATGGGCGGGCGACTACCTGACCCGGTCTGCGGAGGTGACGGCGCGTTTGGCGGATTGCGGCGACGTGCAGCCCGTATGTGCGGCTTTCTGCGACGCGGTCAGGTCGTACGGTTGCGGACTGCTTGCCGTTATCGCCGCCATCCAGGAAGAGCCGCTTGCGTAATCCTTCGCAATTCCGAAACCCCAGGTCGCCGATTTTTTGGACGAGAAATGTGCGCTTTTTCCTCTCGAAAGCGTGCATAACTCATCGTGTCGAGGCGACAGTTCCGCATCATCCCAGTTCAGAAGCGAGTGGTGATTCGCAGCCCTCTAGTTATGTACGCTTCGAGTGTACATAACTAGAAATGTGCACTTTCCTAAGGGGCGCTTCGTCGGCGGCCGGCGGTCGTTTACAATGCGTGTGCTCATTGGCTCCGTGGGGGCGCGTCGGATGCGCGCGGCATTGCGCTTCGGGGAATGCGGGTGTAAATCCTGCGCTATACCAGTAACCGTAAGGAGCGGCGAGCGAAAGGTGCGGTTGCGGCGCGTCTGGCAGCTATGGCGGCGCTGTCGGAGCCTTTTCGTTTGCCGACGAAGTCGGAACACCGATCCCGAGTGAAGCGGAGTCCTGGAAGAAAGGGTTTCGTCATGAGGTATTCGAATCTGGGCGCGGTGAAGGCGTTGCGGGTGTTCGCGGCCTTCGCATTGGCTGCGACGCTGTGCATGGGAGCGTTGGCCGGCTGCACGGGGGGTAACGATTCCGCAGGCCAGAGCGGTGCGGACCAGAGCGTTGCCCAAAGCGCGCCGGAGGACGCCGTCTCGGTGACGGTGGAGAACGGCATCACCGGCGACACGCTGGCATCGGGTGTGGTGGAGCTGCCGGAGGGCGCGACGGCCCTGGACGCGCTGCAGGCGCTGCCCGTGGAGGTGACGGTGCAGGACTCCCAGTACGGCGCCTACGTGAGCGCCATCGACGGCGTGGCGGGCGAGGGCATGCAGGGCTGGACCTTCACGGTCAACGGCGAGATGCCGCCCGTTTCCGCCGGTGAGAGCGTCGTGGAGCCGGGCGATGCGGTGGTGTGGTCCTACATCGACATGTCCGAATAGGGGGCCTTCCGTGACCGAGCCCTTCGACGCGATCGCCTATATCAACGAGCCGCGCTGGCAGGCGTCGCGGCTGGGGCTCGACCGCATTCGCGATCTGATGGAGCGGCTGGGCCGCCCCCAGGGCCGGCTGCGCTTCGTCCACGTGGCGGGCACGAACGGCAAGGGCTCTACCTGTGCCTACTTGGCGTCCATTCTGCGGGCGGCCGGATACCGGACGGGGCTGTTCACCAGCCCCTACATCGAGCGGTTCGAGGAGCGCATCCAGGTGGGCGGCGCCAACATATCGCCCGAGGCGTTGCGCGAGGTCACGCTGCAGGTGCGCGAAGCCGCCGAAGCCCAGGCGGCGGAAATGGGAGAGCATGCCACGGAGTTCGAGCTCATGACCGCCGTGGCCCTGCTGCACTTCGCCCGCGCGGACTGCGACATCGTGGTGCTTGAGGTGGGGCTGGGCGGCCGCCTGGACTCCACCAACGTCATCGACGCTCCCGAGGTGGCCGTCATCACGCGCATCGGGCTGGACCATACCGGCCTTCTGGGGGACGTGCCGGCCGCCATCGCCGGCGAGAAGGCGGGCATCATCAAGCCGGGCAGCGCCGTCGTGGCCTACCCCCAGGACGACGAAGGGGCGGCCCGAGCCATAGCGCAGGTGGCCGTAGATGCGGGCGATTCCCTTACCGTTGCAGACTTTTCCCAGTTGGAAGTGGGAGAGGTGCGGTGGTCGAGCCGCGAAGAAGGTGGGGAAGGACCCATGCGGCCGTTCGCCTACAAGGGGCTTTCATGCGCCACAACGCTGCTGGCGGCCTATCAGCCCTGCAACGCGGCGGTGGCCATGGAAGCCGCGTGGAAGCTGCGCGAACGCGGCTGGGCCGTTTCCGACGAAGCTGTAACCGCCGGCATCGCCGCAGCCCGCTGGCCCGGGCGCTTCGAAGTGGTCATGGCACCTTCGGATGGCTGCGACTGCCAATCGCGTGCAAGCGTTGCGAAAGACGCGTCAGCACCGTCGTTTCCCGCGGTGCCCGTGGTGGTGGACGGCGGTCACAACCCCCAGGGGGCCGAAGCGCTTGCGACTTCGCTGCAGGACGTTTTCCCCGGCCAGCGCTTCGTCTTCGTCATGGGCGTCCTGGCCGACAAGGACTACGAGGCCATGGTTGCGGCCGTAGCCCCGCTTGCCAGCGCCTTCGTCACCGCCACGCCACCGAACCCCCGGGCCCTTCCCGCCGCCGACCTGGCAGAATGCGTTCGAACCCTCGTCTCCCAGGTCCCCGTGCACGCTGCACCCTCCTACGACGAGGCCCTGCAGCAGGCGTTCTGCCTGGCAGCCGACCTCCAGCCCCCCGCCCCCATAGTAGCCTTCGGCAGCCTCTACGCCGTGGCAGATGCGAAACGGGCGCTCCGCAAACTTGCGAAACGCCCGTTGACAAACGCGGACCGACAGCTGGAAAACTCTTACAGCGTGTCGATGTAAGCCACCAGCTCGTCGATGGTGGCTATGCCTTCGGGGTCGCCGAAATCGACGTCCAGGCGGTCCTCCAGCTCGCAGACTAGCTCCACCATGTCGATGCTGTCGATGCCCAGGGTCTCGAAGGTGGATTCGCCCACCACGGTTTCGGGGTCGATGTCCAGCTTGTCCTGCAGGATGTCGCGGATGACGGTCAGGGTCTCGGTGTTCTCAGCCATTGCTTTTCCTTTCGGAGGGTGCGATCGTGCGAAGGGCGCTGGCGCGGGTTCATGTGCTTGCTCGCTGCATCCGCGCCGACATTCGGAGCGTGCTCGGAAGCGCTCTCTACTCCTCGGTCTGCTTCAGCAGGCCGTAGCCGCCGTCGTCGCGACGGTACAGGATGTTCACCAGGTCGGTGTCGCGGTCGGTGTAGGCGAAGAAGTCGTGGCCCAGAAGGTCGATCTGCAGCAGCGCCTCGTCCTGGGTCATGGGGGCGAACTCGATCTCCTTCACGCGCACGATGGCGTCGTCGGACAGCTCCTCCATCAGGCTGTCGGGGTCGAACTCGCCGGCGGGCACGATGGGGGTCACGCGGATGCTGTCCTCCTCGGCGCGCACCTTGCGGTCGATAACGCGGGTCTTGTACTTGCGCAGCTGGCGCAGCACCTTGGCGGCGGCCACGTCGATGGCGGCGTACATGTCCTCCTCGTGCTCCTCCACGCGGATGATGTGGCCCTTCGGACGCAGCGTGACCTCGCAGACGGCGGGGCGGGGGTTGGCGGGGTTCTTCTCGACGAACAGCACCACCTCGGCGTCCAGGGGGCTGATATCCATAACCTTCATAGAGTTGCCGATTTTCTCTTCCGCGTACTCCCGCAGGCTCTCGGTTACGGGCATCTTGCGGCCGGTGACGATAATGCTCATGGCTATCACCTCTTTGATCGAAGCGTACAGTAACTATAGGATACCGCAAATCGCCCCAAGCCACCCCCGCGCCGAAGAAGGTTACGGAAACGACGAACGCCGAACCTGCGGCGAACGCTCGGCCAGCGCTCGGTGAATGGGCGGCAGGTAGCGCGGCTTTTTCGGAGTTGGATGCTTTTTTGCGGAAGTGCTGCCCTGGGTTGCGGGAAATGGCAGCACTTCCGCAAAAAGCATCCACACCATGGCAGCGCTTCCATAAAATGGGTAGAAGAAGTTTCCGAAAGTTGGGAATATGGCATGTCCTACTATCCAAAATGCGCCATCGAAGGCCTATGAGCGGGAACTGCGGGCGCTGTGGGAGGCTATGGCCGAACGGGGGCTGGGCGAAGGAGCGCTGGTCGTGGCCGACGGCGAAGAGGTCGTTTACGAGCGAGGGGGCATGAAGGTCCGCCAGGTGCCCGCTTGGCGCTGGTTTTTGGAAGGGCAGGGAGGCCGTCCCGGGAACCTGGCAACAACTTGCGGCTGCTCCAGGGGAACCGAAAGCTTCCCTTGGGAGGTGCGGCGCTGCGGCGGCTTGGTTCGCGAAGCCCTGGCGCAGCTGCAATCGCTGCACCTCCCCAACGGCGAGGAAAACGAGCTGGCCGCCCTGGCCGACTAGCGCCGCGGTGTACTACCCCGGATTCCGCACCCGCCCGCATCTCCTGGCTGTCATTTTGGCCAAATTTGGCAACTTATGGGTTTAGAGGTGACAATCGACACTTTGGACGGCTCTGCCACGGAATGTCACCCAGGAAGTCCCGCTTCCCTCGGGTTTGCCGGCGAGACAAACCCATAAGTTGACAGATTTGGCCAAAACGAGCTAGGCGGGGTCTCGGATATTCGGGCTGCCGTACCAGCTGTTCCGATTCGGTTTCCAAATGCTCGGCCCCCGGCCGGTGGAAGCGGCGCCCCCTCCTTCGCTTCCACCGATCCGGGGGCCGAGCGCTTTCCGTGCTAGACCCAAATTCGCCCTCTTTCGTTCTGTACTAGACGCATATTTGCCCCAAATCTTTATGTGCTAGACACGCAGTACTTGATTT
>DBFAWQ010000242.1:0-14905 GCA_048242115.1 Eggerthellaceae bacterium | reverse complement strand
AAGTGAAGGGTTTTCCCGGCTTTGGCGTAAAACCCTTCACTTGTGCGCTGCCTTCCCCTCCGTGCGGCCGTGGGTCGGAAAGTCGACAGCTTCGTGGAATCTTGGTGCAATCGGGCGGCAAGTGACACAAGACGGGATTCGGTCCGTATGCTGTGCCCACGCCGTTGCGGAAATGATACAATGCGACGTACCGATTGACTACGAGAGCGAGCAAACACAGCATGAACGAAGACATTTCTCGCGGTCCTGCCGATGGTGCACCCTCCGAGGGCGCCGAAGGGCAGGCGAAGATAGAAACCCCCGAAGTGCTCGCGGCCGCCGAGGTCGCCGCCTCCGATGCCACCGAGATGCTGGAGCCCCAAGCGCAGCCCACGCGGGCTATGGACCCGCTGGACGAACCTACCCGGGCCATGGACCCGCTGCCCGGGGACGTTTCGGCCTCCGGTGCCACCAGCCGGCTGACCGAGCGCATCCTGGTGGACAACGGTCCGGGGGGCGCCACGGTGGGAAGCCCGCGCCAGCGCGCCGCGGAGAGCGTCTCGCCCGACGCCACCCGGGCCATACCTCCCGTGCAGCCGTCCGGCCCCGGCGCCACCAAGGAGTTCAAGATGCCTCCGAACCGCGGTTCCGAGGGGCGGCGCAACCATCGTAGCCAGCAGGCGCGCTACCAGCAGACGCCGGCGCGGGCGAACACCGTGGCCCCCATGCAGGCACCCGGTGAGTCGCCGGTGCGGCCCGTGGAGTGGGGGGCGCACGGCCGCGGGGGCGCCTCGTCGTCCAAGAAGAAGCGCAGCGTTCCGAAGATCTTGCTGCTCACGCTGCTGGCCATCCTGTGCGTGGTCGGCATCTCCTACTCGGCGGTGGCTCTGTACTTCAACGACCGATTCCTCCCCAACACCAACATCGGGAAGGTGGACGTGTCGCTGATGAGCGCCGCCGACGCCCAGAAGGCCCTGTCCAGCTCGGTGTCGAACTACACGCTCACCATATCCGGCATGGGCTTCGACCGCACCCTGAACGCCACCGACATGGGGCTTTCGGTGGATACCTGGGACATCGTGGACACCGCGTTGTCGCACCAGGATAACTGGCGCTGGGCCGAGCAGTGGAACAAGCGCCACGACGAGACCGACATCCTGGTGGCCACCAGCAACGAGGCGGGCCTTTCCGAGTCGGTGCGCAGCCTGGTGAACTCCTACAACGACACGGTGAAGGCGCCCACGAACGCAAATCTGAAATACGACAGCACGGCCGGCGCCTTCGTGGTCACTCCCGAATCGGTGGGGCAGGCGCTCAACGCCGACGCGGTCATCGCTGCCGCCGACGAGGCCATCGCGCTTCTGAAGCCCAGCATCACGCTCACCGAGGCCGACCTGCTGCAGCCGACGGTGTTCTCCGACGACGAACGGCTGAACACGGCCGCCGACGAGGCCAACGCCATCGTGGGGAGCAAGCTCACCTTCACCCTGTCCGACACCGAGGTGGGGAAGCTCGGGGCCGACGAGCTGACCCAGTGGATCACCTTGGGCGACGACCTGAAGCCCACGCTTCGCGACGAGGAGGTGGACGCCTGGGCTCAGGAGATGGCCGACGAGCTGAACACCATCGGCAAGCGCCGTACCTACACGCGTCCCGACGGCAAGCAGTTTACGGTGGAGGGCGGCACCTACGGTTGGGAGATAGAGACGGAAGCGTTGGCGAACCAGGTGAAGGATATCCTGAAGGGCGGACAGGCCGTGGAGCAGACCCTGGCCATCCCCACCGACTCCACCGGCTACGCCTACACCACCCCGGGCGGGCAGGACTGGGACAAGCGCTACCTGGACATCGACCTGACCGAGCAGCACGTGCGCTTCTACGACGATGACGGGAAGCTGGTGTGGGAGTCCGACTGCATCTCGGGCACCCCCGACGGCGAGCACGACACCTCCACGGGCGTCTTCTGGCTGAACAAGCCGGAAAGCCCCTCGAAGCTCATCGGCTACGACTCGAACGGCGAGAAGCAGTACGAGACCGAGGTCACTTACTGGATGCCCTTCGACGGCATCAGCATCGGGCTGCACGACGCGGACTGGCAGACCGACGGCTTCGGCGGCGACATGTACAAGCGGGGCTACGGCAGCCACGGGTGCGTGAACCTGCCCAAGGACAAGGCCAAGGAGCTCTACGACCTCATCAAGTACAGCGACGTGGTGGTGAGCCACTACTAAGGCCTGCGCGTCCCGCCGAGGACCGCCGCCATGGCGAAGCGCGCTGCGCCCGGGACGAGTCTGTTTCGGGCGCAGCTGTCTTTCCGGCGACGGGAGCGCTCGCTGCCCTAGACGACCACCAGATCGGCGGCCGTAACGGGCACAAGACCCATGAGGTCGTCGGGGGCCATGGTTATCTGGCAGCCGATGCGGCCGCCGGAGAAGGTTATCTCGTCGTAGAGCTCGGCGGTCTCGTCTATGAAGGTGGGGAAGGGCTTTCTCATGCCCAGGGGCGAGCAGCCGCCGTGGACGTAGCCCGTGAGCGGCAGCAGCTCGCGGGATCGGACCATGGCCACGGACTTCTCGCCGCAGGCTTTCGCCGCCTTCTTCAGGTCCAGCTCGCAGGCCACGGGGACCATGAACACGTAGTGCTCGCCCGATTTGCCCTGGGTGACGAGGGTTTTGAACACGCTGTCCTGGTCGAGGCCCAGAAGACGGGCCACCTCCACGCCGGAGAGCGCCCCGTCGGTCTCGAAGAAGCGCGTGCGGTAGCCGAGGGCCGCAGCATCCAGCAGCCGCATGGCGTTGGTCTTGGTGTCGTGTTCCTTGCCCATGGTCAAGATGGTATGGCACTGTGCTGGACTTTGCAAGCCCGCGGCGCCCGGTAGGGTATACTGGACGCTATGAACAGCATCGCCGACATCCCGTCCAACGCGCCCATAGGCCTTTTCGACTCCGGTTTCGGAGGGCTGACCGTGGCTCGCGACATCGCCCGGGCCCTGCCCAACGAGTCCCTTCTCTACGTGGGCGACTCGGCCCGGTGTCCCTACGGCCCGCGCAGCCTCTCCCAGGTGGACGGCTTCGTCCAGCAGATCGGCGGCTGGCTGGTGGACCAGGGGGTGAAGCTGGTGGTCATCGCCTGCAACACCGCCACGGCGGCCGGGCTCGTGCACGCTCAGCAGACGCTGCCCGTGCCGGTGGTGGGGGTGGTGCAGCCGGGCGCGCGGGCGGCGGTGCAGGCCACGCGCAACCGCCGGGTGGGGGTCATCGCCACCAAGGCCACCATCGAGTCGAACATCTACACCCAGGCCATCCGCAACCTGGACGCGGGCATCACGGTGTTCTCCACCGCCACGCCGCGCTTCGTCGAGATCGCCGAGCTGGGGGTGCGCATGGCCGAGGGTCCCATAGAGGACTACACGTCCATGGCGTCGAAGGTGTACGTGCGCCCCGCCTTCGAGGAGATAGCCCGGGAGTACCTGGAGCCGCTGCGCCGCTGCGAGGTGGACACGCTCGTGCTGGGGTGCACCCACTACCCGCTGCTGAAGGCGCTGATCGGAAGCGTGATGGGCCGGGGCGTCACGCTGGTGTCGTCGGCCCGGGAGACGGCGCTGGACGTGGCCGAGATCCTGCGCCGGCGCGGCCAGCTCGCGCCGGAGGGCGGCAAGCCCGTCTACCGCTTCTACACCACGGGCGACGACGTGGGGGAGTTCGCCGCCTTCGGCAGCCGTGCCTTCGGAGCCCCCATCGGCGAGGCGCTGCCGGTAAGGTTCAACTAGGGGCGCCCCGGCCCCGCCGCAGTTTCGAGGGAAGGACGTTTCCGTGAAGACCGTCGTCATAGCCAGCAACAACGCTCACAAAGCCGCCGAGATCGCCGAGGCGCTGGACTTCCCGGGCTGGGAGTTCAAGACCCTGCGCGATGCGGGCATCAGCTCCGACCCCGCGGAGGACGCAGACACGTTTCTGGGCAACGCCCTCATAAAGGCGCGGGCGGCCTTCGACGCGGCCGGGGGAGCCGGGTCGGGTGTGGCGGTGCTGGCCGACGACTCTGGGCTTCAGGTGGACGCGCTTGGCGGCGAGCCGGGGGTGTGGTCGGCCCGCTATGCCGGCGAGGACGGCGACGACGCGGCGAACAACGCCAAGCTGCTGGCCAAGCTTGAGGGCGTGCCGCTGCCGCAGCGCACGGCCCGCTTCGTGTGCACCCTGGTGTTCGTGGACGCCGACGGCGCCGAGACCGTGGCCCGCGGCACCGTGGAGGGAAAGATCGGCTTTAAGCCCCGCGGCGAGGGCGGCTTCGGCTACGACCCCCTGTTCCTGCCCGACGCCTATGGCGGAAGCCTCACGTTCGCGGAGGTGCCGGCATCGGAGAAGCATGCGGTGTCGCATCGGGGCAACGCCTTGCGCCGGCTGAAAGAGCAGCTGGGGGCGTAGGTGGCGGCGCTTGCGATTCCCGAAGGCCCCCTGCGCGTCATGCGCGTGCTGGAGGACGCTGGCTACGAGGCGTGGGCGGTAGGCGGCTTCGTGCGCGACGGCCTGCTGGGGCATCCGTCGCACGATGTGGACGTGGCCAGCTCGGCTCCGTGGCAGCGGGCGGCGGCGGTGCTGCGCGGCGCGGGGCTGGAGGTAAGCGAGACCGGCACAGCCCACGGGACCGTCACCGCCGTGGTGGATGGCGAGGGCGTGGAGGTGACCACCTTCCGCAGCGACGGCAGCTACAGCGACGGGCGCCATCCCGACGAGGTACGCTTCGTGGAAAGCATCGGCGAGGACCTGGCCCGGCGCGACTTCACGGTAAACGCCATGGCCTACCATCCCAAGCGCGGCCTGCTTGATCCCTACGGCGGAGCGCGGGATCTGGATGCCGGCATCATCCGCGCCGTGGGCGATCCGAAAAAGCGCTTCTCCGAGGACGGCCTGCGGGTGCTGCGAGGCTGTCGGCTTGCTGCCCAGCTGGGGTTCTCCATGGAACCTCGGACGCTTGCCGCCATGGCTGCCTGCAAGTCCATGGTGCTGTCCGTGGCTTCCGAGCGCGTGACCGCCGAGCTGAACCGCCTGATGACGGCGCCCTTCGCAGGGTCCGTGCTGCTGGAAACCGCCGACGTGCTGTCCGTGGTTCTGCCCGAGCTGGTGGCCATGAAGGGGCTCGACCAGCGCAACCCCAACCACCTCTACGACGTGCTGGCCCACACGGCCAAGGTGATGGACGGCGTGCCCCCGCAGCTGCTCGAGCGCTGGGCGGCGCTGCTGCACGACGTGGCCAAGCCCGCCACGTTCTTCCTGGACGAGGGGGGGATGGGCCACTTCTACGGGCACAACCGGCTGGGGGCGCGGATGGCCCGGCAGGTGCTGGGGCGTTTCTGCTTCTCGCAGCGCTTCGTCGACGACGTCTGCCGCGTTATCGCCGTCCATGACGGGAACAGCCCCGCAACGCCGAAGGCCGCGGCGAAGCTGGTGCGGTCGCTGGGCGGACGGCCCGACCTGGCCCGGGCGCTGCTCTCGTTGCGTCGCGCCGACGGGCTGGCGCAGTCCGATTTAGCGGCCGGGCGCGTGCGGGCGGCCGAGGCTGCTCTCGGCCTGTTGGAGGAAGCCCTTGCGCAAGAGGAGCCCTTCGGCGTGGGGCAGCTGGCCGTGGACGGCAACGACGTGATGGCGTGCGGCATCCCGCAAGGGCCCCAGGTGGGCGCCGTGCTGGGGATGCTGCTCGACAAGGTGATGGAGGGCACGGCGCCCAACCGGCGCGACGAGCTGCTCTGTCTGGCAAAAGCATACGGAAAGGAACTGCAACCATGAGCCCGCTGTTCCAGGAGGCAACCTTTCAGGACCTGCCGGCTTTCGGCATCGGTCATTTCACGGACGAGGAGGCCCTGACCGGCTGCACGGTCATCGTGGCGCCCGAGGGCGCGGCCGGGTCGGTGGACGTGCGCGGAGGGGGGCCCGCCACCCGCGAGACCGACCTTCTGGAGCCGGAGAAGATGATCCAGCTCGTCCATGCCGTGGTGCTCTCGGGCGGGTCGGCCTTCGGGCTGGAGTCGGCCTGCGGCGTTGCCGAGGAGCTTTCCGGGCGGGGCGTCGGCTTCCCCATAGCCGGGGCCTGCGTGCCCATCGTGCCGGCCGCGTGCCTGTTCGACCTGCCCGTCGGCCAGCCCCGATGGCCCGGCAAGCAAGCGGGGGCCGCGGCGTGTCGGGCGGCCCTGGAGTTCCACGCGGGGGAGAGGCCCCCGGTCTCGCAGGGCAACGTAGGAGCGGGCACCGGCGCCACCGTGGGGAAGATGGGCGACCCGGCCCGGGCCATGAAGGGCGGCTTCGGATGGGCCGGCGTGAGGCTGGGCGAGCTTGCCGTGGTGGCCTGTGCGGCGGTGAACGCGGCGGGCAACGTGAACGACGGGGAGGGCGGCTGGCTGGCGGGCACGCTGGGCGAGGACGGCGCGGTCTGCGACCCGCTTTCGGCCTTCGCCTCCTGGCAGGCGCGGCAGGTCCAAGGGGGCGCTTCGGAGGAGGCGCCCGGGGCCTGCGCGAACACCACCATCGGCTGCGTGCTCACCAACGCGGCGCTCACGAAGACCCAATGCAGGAAGGTGGCCCAGGTAGCCCATGACGGCTACGCCCGCGCCATCTTCCCGGTGCACACGCAGGGGGACGGCGATGCGGTGTTCGTGCTGGCCTCCGGTCCCGTTCCCGCCGACGTGGACGTGGTCTCCATCATGGCGGCAGAGGCCATGGAGCGGGCCATCCGCAGCGGCGTTGCCCATGCACGTGGCGCGGCGGGACTCAGGGCGGCTTGCGACGTATGCCCTTCGGCGCGCAAATAGGAGCGCCGCGGTCAACCGAACGGAAACGGCCTCGAATCAGCAGGGTGCAACTCCTCCTCCCCGCCATTCGCAGCGGGTGAAGGCGCTAGAATCGCCTCAGTCGGCGCTACGGCTATGGCCGATAGGCGGCGACGCGGACGGGACGCGAGGGGCGCGCGATGGACAGGCTCAAGCTACATAGGCTGCACGAACTGGACGAGGTGGGCTTCTTCAAGCCCAAGTCCTGGGAGTTCTGGCGCGCCGTCGTCGTGTGCTTCTGCGCGGGCTGCATCCTGGGGCACTGGCTGGAGATTCCCTATTGCCTGTTCATGGACCACTGCTTCGGCATCGTGGCCGACGATTACGCGGTGTGGACCGACCCGTGGTACCATCCCTACTGGGTCTACGGCGTGGGGGCCGTGGTGGTGACGCTGGTGCTGGAGCCCTTCAAGGAATCGGTGCTGCGCCGCCGCAGGACCGTATGGGGCGCGCTGCTGGAGACCTTCGCCTACTCGGTGCTGCTGGCCATGGTGATGGAGCTTGTCATCGGATGGCTGGTGAACCAGCCGGACGCCACGGGATCCTATCCCTACTGGGACAACTCCCAGATGCCGCTTAACATCTTCGGCCAGGCGTGGCTCGTCAACGACGTGGTCATCGGGCTGGTGGCGGTCCTCTACATCTGGGTCATTTACCCGCTCGTCTGCGGGATGTTCGAATTCGCCGTACGCCACGGCGGCCAGCGCGCGGGCAACGTCCTGTTCGCCGTCATCGTGGCGGCCTTCGCCGTCCTTTGCACGGTGTCCTATATCCAGCTAGCGCTATAATGAATCGCACCAGATATTGCCAGCGGCTCCCAAGGAGTTGAACAACCTATGGAAAAGCAATCGTCCGAGAAACGATTCGCCCTGCTCATCGACGCCGACAACGTGTCGGCGAAGTACATCAAGCCCATCCTGGACGAGCTGTCCAAGTACGGCACCATCACCATCAAGCGCATATTCGGCGACTGGACCAGCACCCTGCACGGGAAATGGAAGGACGCCCTGCTGGAGAACTCCATCACGCCTATCCAGCAGTTCAGCTACACCCAGGGCAAGAACGCCACCGACTCGGCCATGATCATCGACGCCATGGACATCCTGTACACGGGCTCCGTCGACGGGTTCTGCATCGTGTCCTCCGACAGCGACTTCACGCGCCTGGCAAGCCGTCTTCGCGAGAGCGGCCTTACGGTCATCGGCATGGGGGAGAAGAAGACCCCCGTGCCCTTCCGCAAGGCCTGCGACGTTTTCACCACCCTGGAGCTGCTGCTGCCGAACAACCGCAAGGCGCGCATGAAGGCGGACGGTTCGATGGCGGACGGCACGGCGTCCGAGGGCCCCACCATCGAGGACGTGGAGCAGGCCGTGGTGGACATCATCACCGAGAACCTCAACAACGGCAAGTCCACCGGTCTTGGCGAGGTGGGCAGCCGCATGCTGAAGCGCTACCCCGACTTCGATGTGCGCAGCTACGGCACGAACCTGCTGTCGAAGCTCATCGACGTGTTCAAGACCGTGAAGATCACCAAGGACGGCAGCTCCGTGACGGTGGTGCTCACCGAGCTGGGGGAGCAGCGCGCCAAGGGGCACGTGGTCTCCGAGGGCGAGGACGGCGCCGAGAAGGTTTCGCAGGACAAGGCCCAGGCCGGGGCGGCCGCCGCGAAGCCCGAAGGGGCGGAAGGTCAGAAGGACGGCCAGCCCAAGCAGGAGCGCAGGCGCCGTTCGGGCCGGTCGGCGGCAGGTTCCGCCGAAGACCGCAAGCCGGCGCTTCCCCAGGCGGATGCTCCCAAGGGGGCGTTGCCGGAAGGGGAGGCGGCCCAGGACGCCGCTGCCGCCGAACCCGAGATTGCCGCTACCGTTCCAGAGGCGCCGGCAGCCCCGCGCCGCCAGCCGCGACGGCGCCACAGCAAGGTGGTCCCGTCGGAGGAGGCGGCGGCCGCTTCGGACGCCGCACCTTCCGCGGACGCCGCATCTGTCTCCCTCGAGGCCGCCGAGATGCCGGCCGCGCCCGAGGAGCCTTCCGAGGACAAGCGCCCCGGACGCTCGGCACGCAGGGCGCGCAGCCGCAGGGCGAAGGCCGACGAGGCCCCGGCCGAAGCCGTGGAGACCGTAGCGCCGGCACCGACCGCCGAGCCCGAGGCCGCCGAGCAGCCGAAGCGCCGCGGCCGCAAGCGCGCATCGGCCGCCGCCGAGCCGAAGGCCACCGAAACCGATGCCGCCGAGCAGCCGGAGGCGAAGCCCGACGAGGCCGCCGAGCAGCCGAAACGACGCGGACGCAAGCGCGCGTCGGCTGCTGCGGGTCCGAAGGACGCATCCCCTTCGAACGCCCCTGTCGCCGAGCCTGCTGCCGCTGCGCCCGCAAAGGCAGCCGCTGCCGCCCCCGAGGCTCCCGAGCAGCCGAAGCGCCGCGGGCGCAAGCCGAAGCCCGCTCCCAGCGTGACCCCGGCCCAGTTCGTCCTGGAGACCGTCCGCGAAGCCGGCGCCGAGGGCATCATCCTGGAACGTCTGGGGCAGCAGGTGCGCCGCGAGTTCAAGGACTTCAAGGTGCGCGACCTGGGGTTCACCCAGTTCCGACAGTTCGTCGCCTCCATTGGCGGCGTGTCGGTCGAGCGCGAGGGCAAGAGCTTTGTCGCGAAGGCGCAGGGGGAGTAGCCTGTGAACGTGGTCGTCTACTGCGGCTCGTCCTTCGGCGCCGACCCCCGCTTCCGCCAGGCAGCCCGCGAGCTGGGTACCTGGATCGGCGGCTCGGGCAACCGCCTGGTCTACGGCGGCAGCTCGGTCGGGCTCATGGGCGAGGTGTCCCGGGGTGTTCTGGAGGCGGGCGGCGAGGCCGACGGGGTGGAGCCGCAGTTCTTCATCGATGCCGGGGTGGAGCAGCACGACCTGACGAACCTGTACGTGGTGCAGACCATGTCGGAGCGCAAGGCGAAGATGATCGAGCTGGGGGACGTGTTCGTCGCCCTGCCCGGCGGCGTGGGCACCTTGGAGGAGATTTCCGAGATCGCCTCCCGCATCCGCCTGGGCTTGGGGCCGGATGCGTGCTTCTTCCTGAACGTCGATGGGTTCTACGACCCGCTGGCGGCGCAGATCCGGCTCATGGAACGGCAGGGGTTCCTGGCGCCGGAGGACGTCGGACGTTACCGCATGGTTTCCTCCGTCGATGAGCTTGTCGCCCAGATTGCCGCCCTGTCGTGATACAGTGGTTCCCCAAGAAGGCCAATCCGTCGTCGACGTAGGGGAAGGGGAAGGGTATGGAGGGTCTGAAGAAGCTGGCGAAAGCGTGGAACTCGCTCAGCCTGATCAAGCGCATCGTCATCGGCCTGGTGATCGGCGCGCTTCTGGGGGTGTTCGCCCCGCCGGGGCTCACCGTCGTCGCGCTGCTGGGCACCATCTTCGTGAACGCCCTGAAGGCGGTGGCCCCCATTCTGGTGTTCTTCCTGGTCATCAGCTCGCTGGCCAACGCGAAGTCCGCCGGCGCCATGAAGACCGTGGTGGTTCTTTATCTGGTGGGCACCTTCGTCGCGGCCGTCGTCGCCGTGATCGCCTCGATGCTGTTCCCCGTGGACCTCACCCTGGCCACCACCGTCGAGGACACGGCCGCTCCCTCCGGCGTGGGCGAGGTGCTGGGAACGCTCATCACCAACGCCGTGGCCAACCCGGTCAAGGCGCTCGCCGAGGCGAACTACCTGGGCATCCTCGCCTGGGCGGTGCTGCTGGGCGTCGCGGTGCGCGTAGCGGGCCAGCCGGTGAAGGACGTGTTCACCAGCATATCCGACGCCATCTCCACGGTGGTCCGCTGGATCATCGCCTTCGCGCCCTTCGGCATCCTGGGCCTGGTGTACACCTCCGTCTCCGAGAACGGTCTTGAGATCTTCACCGAGTACGGCCAGCTTCTGCTGGTGCTCGTGGGCTGCATGGTGTTCGTCGCGCTGGTGGCCTACCCGCTCATCGTATTCTGGGGGACGCGCCAGAACCCCTATCCGTTGGTGCTGCGCTGCCTGAAGGACTCGGGCCTCACGGCGTTCTTCACCCGCAGCTCGGCGGCGAACATCCCGGTGAACATGGAGCTGTGCCGCAAGCTGGGGCTGAACAAGGACAACTACTCGGTGTCCATCCCCTTGGGCGCCACCATCAACATGGGCGGCGCGGCGGTGACCATCACGGTCATGGCCATGATGACCGCCCATACGCTGGGCATCCAGATCGACCCGGTCACGGCCGTGCTGCTGTCGGTGCTCGCGGCCATCTCGGCCTGCGGGGCGTCGGGTGTGGCCGGCGGCTCGCTGCTGCTGATTCCCCTGGCCTGCAGCCTCTTCGGCATCGGGGCCGACGTGGCCATGCAGGTGGTGGGCATCGGGTTCATCATCGGCGTCATCCAGGACTCCTGCGAGACGGCGCTGAACTCCTCCTCCGACGTCATGTTCACGGCCACGGCCGAGGCCCGCGCCTGGCGCAAGGTCGGCAAGAAGGTGGACTTCAGCGGCCCCGACGAGTTCAGCGAGGACGAGATCGACTAGCCGACGCGCCGTTTCGGCAACCCCTGCCGCCTGGGGCCGCTCCGTTCATCGGGGCGGCCCTTTTATTCTTGCGAAAGAGCCCGACGGCCTTGGTTCGGGGGGAAGGCTGTGGTAGTATGTTCGGGCGCTTTTCGCGCGGAAGCCGTGCGGGCGTGGCGGAATTGGCAGACGCGCCAGATTTAGGTTCTGGTGGGCAACCCCCGTGAAGGTTCAAGTCCTTTCGCCCGCACCATTTCCCCGGTTCGTCGAAAGACGTCTCGCAGACGTCGTTCGCTGGTGCTTCCCTCTGTGCGCTTTTCTGCACGGTCGGCGAATCCACGAAATTCCCGCTTCACAGACTGCTCGGATTCGGGTACACTAATCGTCGCTGTTTTTCGCAGCCTCTTGTCGGAGTGGTGGAACGGCAGACACGCAAGCTTGAGGTGCTTGTGCCCGTTACGGGTGTGCGGGTTCAAATCCCGCCTCCGACACCAGAATTGCCAACGTCGGCTTTTTGCCGGCGTTTTCTTTTATCGACGGCAAAGGAGCGCCCATGTCTTCCACGCTGGTGAAACCCGGCTCGTCCGACCGGCTGAGGGGGGTCAGGCGGGTTCTGTGGATCGTGCTGTTCCTGAACCTGGCCGTGGCGGCGGCGAAGTTCGTGTGGGGTACCTTGAGCGGTTCGGCGTCCATGCAGGCCGACGGCATCCATTCGGCCTTCGACTCGGTGGGCAACGTCGTGGCGCTCTTCGGCATCGCCGTGGCCTCGCGCCCTGCCGACGCGGGACATCCTTACGGCCATTCGAAGTTCGAGGCCTACGCGAGCATCGCCATCGGCTGCCTTTTGCTGTTGGCGGCGTTCTCGGTCGGAAGCTCGGCTGTCTCCCGGTTGGTTTCAGGGGAGGGGTCTGTGGAGGTCACGCCGGTATCCTTCGCGGTTATGGTGGGGACTTTGGCGGTCAACCTCGCCGTGACGGCCTACGAGCGGGGGGCCGGAAAGCGGTTGCATAGCGAGGTGCTGCAGGCCGATGCGGCCCATACGCTCTCCGACGCGCTCGTGTCGATCGGCGTCATCGCAGGGCTCGCGCTCGTGCAGATGGGGTTTCCCGTGGCGGATTCGGTCATGGCCCTGGTGGTCACCGTCGCCATCCTCGTCACGGCCGTGCAGGTTCTGCGCCAGGCTCTGGCCACGCTCTCCGACCATGCGCGCATCCCCGAGCAGGACGTGGCCCGGGTCGTGCTCTCATGCCCCGGCGTGCGCCACACCCACAAGATCCGCACCCGCGGCACGGAGGGCGAGGTTTACGTGGACCTGCACCTGCTGGTTGATCCCGACATGACCGTTCTTGCGGCCCATAGCCTGGGCGATTGCGTGGAATCGGCGCTCAAGGACGAGTTCCCCCAGATAGAGGAGGTGCTCGTCCATATAGAGCCGGACGACGGCCACAAGGATTAGCGGGCCAGGTACTCCAGCACCTTGTCCGTGCTCACCACGCGCGAATCGTAGCAGCGGCTGAAGTACTCCAGCCCCGCCTCCTGGGTGCCGATGAGGAAGGTTGCGCAGGCGTCGGCTGCCACGATGCTCTTGTAGGTGCGGAAGTAGGCGCCTGCCAGGGTCTGCAGCACGCAGATGTTCGTGTCGGCTCCCAGGGCGATGACGGTGTCCACGCCCAGCTCGCGCAGCAGCAGGTCCAAATCGGTTTGGAAGAACCCGTCGTAGCGGCGCTTCGGGACCACGAAGTCGCCCTCCGTCGTTCCCAGGCAGGCGAGGGGCTGGGCGGCGTCGGTGCCCTTGATGCCGTGGTCGCCCCATAGCTCCAACTCCTTGTCGACCCCGGGCAGGTGGGCGTCGCAGCTGAAAACCACCGGCACGTTCGCCTTGTGCGCGGCGCTCACGATGCACGCGGCGTTCCGGGCCATTACCTCCAGGCCCGGCACCACGCCACCCTGGCCGCCCAGCACGTCGATGACGAGGACGGCGGTTTTGGACAGGTCGATGTCGTCGGATTGCTGCCAGGGGGTCTGCTGGGCGACGGGTAGGTAGGTCATGATGGTTCCTTTCGTGTTTCGGGATGCTCCAGGTGTCGTTTCGGACGCTCGGCAACGGCTGCGGGCTTCGATTGCCGCGGCGGTGCAGCCTGCGCCCAACCGTTTGGGGACGAGGGATCGGTTGACGGCTTCAGCCGTTTGCGTGCTCGGCCTCCAGGTCCAGCAGGAAGCGCTTGATGTGGGTGCCGCTCGCGTAGCCCACCAGGCCGCCGTCGGCTCCGATCACCCTGTGGCAGGGGACGATGATGGGCAGCGGGTTTCTGTTGTTCGCGCCCCCCACGGCCCGGTAGGCCTTCGGATTGCCCACCGCCTCTGCCAGCTGGCGGTAGGTCCACGTCTGCCCGTAGGGAATCTCCCGCAGGGCTTTCCAGACGCTTTGCTGGAAAGCGGTGCCCTCGGGGGCCAGCGGCAGGTCGAAGGTGCGTCGTTTCCCGGCCAGGTACTGCTGGATCTGGGTAGCCGCCTCGTTGGTGAGGGCCGAGGGGGCAAGCTTGCCCGGTGCTTCCTGCTCGCCGAAGAGCACGTGGGTGATGGCCGTGCCGTTGGAGGCGATGGTGATCCTGCCCAAGGGCGTTCGGTAGATGAAATAGGTGGGCTCCGGTGGCATGGGACTCCTCTGTCGGGGTGGACGGTCCGTGGCCGTTGCGTACGTTCGCCATTATACCGCTGGCTCCGTGCGTCCGAAGAACTACAATGGGCTTCGATGGGAAAGCGCCGGCCATCGGCGGCTTTCCGCGGCGCCGTGCGCGCCGCTTCCCAAACGTCGCAGGCAAGGAGCAGCCAGTGTTCGAACCCATAGCCATCGCCCCCTCGCTTCTCTCCGCCAACTTCATGGACCTGGGCCGGGACGTCGCCGTGCTGGAGGAGGGAGGGGCGGCGTTTCTGCACGTGGACGTCATGGACGGCCATTTCGTGCCGAATCTGACCATGGGCGTCCCCGTGGTCAGGGCGCTGAAGAAGGCCTCTCGTATCCCTCTGGACGTGCATCTGATGATCGACAACCCGGCACGCGAGCTGCCCTGGTTCGTCGATGCGGGGGCCGATATGGTCACCGTGCATGCGGAGGTGCTCTACGGCGATGCGCTGGGCGAATGCGTGGAGGCCATCCACGCGTCGGGGGCGCGGGCCTGTGTGGCCGTGAAGCCGAAGACGCCGGTCCAGGTGCTGGAACCGGTGATCTCGATGCTGGACATGGTGCTGGTCATGTCGGTGGAGCCCGGGTTCTCGGGTCAGAGCTACATCGAGGGCAGCGAGGAGCGCGTCGCGGAGGTGGCCGCCATGGCGCGTCGGGCAGGCGCCTCGCCGCTTATCCAGGTGGACGGCGGCATCGGAGTGCGGACGGCCCCCTTGGTGGCAGCCGCCGGAGCCGACGTGCTGGTCTGCGGCAACGCCGTATGCGCCCAGCCGGATCCAGCCGCCGCCATGGCCCAGATCTCTGCCGCCGCGAACGAGGCGCGCCTGGGCGCCCTCGCCCTTGCGGGGGAGGGCAGGTTGCGATGACGGGGGAAAGGAATACAGGGGAGTACGTCTACCTGGACTACGCGGCCACCGCGCCGCTG
>DBFAWQ010000241.1:0-4483 GCA_048242115.1 Eggerthellaceae bacterium | reverse complement strand
TGCACCATGGAGCAGCTGCTGGAGCGATAGAAGGGGCACGCGCCCTGCAGTTTATCTCGATTCTGAACGCACTGCGTTCAGAATCGTGCCTGCTTTTATCGCCCTTCGGGTTCGAAGCTTTCTACGAGGTCGATGAGCTCGGCCACCTCCGCCTCGCGGGCTGACAGGCCGTAGAACTCGCGCACCGCCACCATCTGTTTCGAGAAGCGGTCTCGAAAGGCAGCGCCATCGCGGGTAGCTGCAGTGCTACCGGACGATACGCTATGAGGCGCTCCCTGCGCGCGATCTCCGCTTTCGGCTTGCGTGCCGACGGTGTCGGCAGCGCAGAGGAGGGGATCCGCGATTGCGGCATCCTTCCCTTCGACACCTTCTTCAGAAACAGATGCTGATGCTTCCGAGGCGGCGGATGGTGTGTCGGTCATGGTGGCTGCGCTGTCGGCACGGGCGATCACGCGGCTTGCGGGCCCTTTCTTCCCGCCGCGCTGGAGGGCCAACAGCTCGATCTCGTTGATGTCGGTGTCGGCCAGCACGCGGCGGAAGCCTCCCTGGCCGATGAAGTACATGATGCCGAGAAGGTACAGCGCCGCAATCGTCACCAGGGCAAGGGGCGGCAGGCCGCCCAGGGCTCCGCCGGCCGCGGTGGCCGCGCCGACAGCAGCGGCTCCCGCGTCTCTAGCCCCGCCGGCCGCTGCGCCCCCGGCGCTCCCTGCGACTAGCCCTTCCAGCACCGATCCGCCGAGAAATCCCACATCGTGTAGACCGTACATGATGCCGCCGAACACGCCGTAGATGAACACCGGGTTGATGCCGCCGTCCCGAGACACCTGGGCGCACTGGATCATCATGAGCACGATGGCCACCGACCACAGCGCGTACAGCCCGGCCGCGAGCCCTTCCGCATAGCTGTCTCCCAAAAGCGGCAGCAGCAAAAAGCCGGTCGTCACCACGGGGAAGAACACCCGGTAGCTCGTGGCCACGTTGATGCGCAGGCTCTTGGTAGCCCACACGGCCAGAAGCGCCACGGCCGCCACCAGCATCGCCCCCATGGAAAGGGCGTTCACGAAGGTGCCCACCGATGGGTCTCCGATGGCGAGAGAGCGCATGATGCCGGTGCAGAGCCCCAGGGTGCCCAGGGAAAGCGCCGGCCGCCAGATAGTGGCGAGCACATGACGGTAGGTACGGCCGTGCTCGCGGGGCACGTCCTCGAACATGGGCTGAGCCAGGTCGATAGTGCGGCTCTTCAGCACGGCGGCCAGCCCGAACAGCGGCAGGAACACGCAGGGGATGAGGTAGGCCGTCACCGCTACGGGAATAAGGTACAGCGCGAAGTACAGCACCGCGGCCCAAGCGGTGCCGGCGATGAGGTTGCCCATGCCCTCGCGCGCGTCCTGACTGGCAAATAGGCGCTGCCACAGCATGTAGAACCCGGCCGACCCCACGCCGAGCAACGTTCCGCCGGCGCAGGAGAGTCCCACGGCGGCGCCGTTCAGATACATGGCCCCGATGAGCAGGCACCAGCCGCCCATATAGGGAACCGCCACCGCCTTCACCATGAAGTGGCGCGTCTCGGCGGGGAAGAACCATGTGCCGGCGGCGCTCGCCAAGAAGGTGGCCGTGAAGGCGACGGACTCGGCCGCGGAGAACCACAGCATGACGTCGGGGGTCTGGAAGGCCAGCGGCAGGAACGGGAACACGCCGCCCCAGACGCTGGCCGCGTTGATGGCGAGGAAGAGCCCGTAACCGAGTGACGCCACGCTCGGCCGCAGCAGTGCGCACAACGCTTTCAGGTTCACGCGATTCCCCCCTTCGCCTTCCGTATCCCGCCTCTTCTCGTTGGGTTCCAGTATAGCGGGGCGGGGCGCGCCCGTCTTGGCACAGCGACGAATGGGTGATAGAGTAACCATGCGTGAACTGGGGAAATGCGAAAATCACACGGAGTATGTGACACGCTTGCGGCGCTGGGGCCCTATGATGCGACCCGTCGGGGGCGGCGATGAGGACGCCGCAACCGGCGCGGCGGCTCCTTCCGGGGCTGTCGCGGGGGCGGCTCTCGAAGAGGGTCGCGGCCCCGAAGAGAAGAGGTTCGCAAGAGGAAAGGGAGGACCATGACGAACTCCGAGAAGACCGCACTGTCTCGCCGCACGTTCGTGAAGGGATCCGCGCTGGCCGGCCTGGGGGCCGCCGCCGTAGGCACCACGTCTCTGTTCGGCTGCGCGCCGCAGGGCGCCGGCTCCGGAGACGCCGAGCTCGCCGAGACCGGCGATGCCGCGTTGGTCGATGAGAAAATTTGCTGGGGCCACTGCGCGGTGAACTGCGAGTGCCGCTGCGCTCTGCGCTTCCATGTTGTCGACGATGAGGTCGCCTGGGTGGAAACTGACAACACCGGCGACGACACCTACGGCGACCATCAGCTGCGCGCCTGCCAGCGCGGCCGATCCATCCGCCGCTGGATCAACCACCCCGACCGCCTCACGGTGCCGCTCAAGCGCGTGGGCAAGCGCGGCGAGGGCAAGTTCGAGGAGATCTCCTGGGACGAGGCGCTCGATACCATCGCCGAGGCCTACAAGAAGGTGCTCGACGAGTACGGCCCCGAGGCGGTGCTCGTGCAGTACGCCACCGGCGTGCAGGACAGCAACATCCGCAACTTCGTGAAGCGCCTCGCCTGCATCAACGGCGGCTTCCTGAAGACCTACGGCTCTTATTCCTCGGCCCAGATCGGCCAGGCTCTGCCGTGGCTCTACGGCGGCCGCGAGGCCAACGGCACGTCGGACGTGGCCAACTCCAAGCTCGTCGTGCTGTTCGGCGACAACAGCTGCGAGACGAAGATGTCCGGCGGCGGCCCTACCTACCACTACATGATGGGCCTGGAGAAGTCCGGCGCGAAGGTCATCGTCATCGACCCGCGCTACACCGACACGGCGGCCGTTCATGCCGACCAGTGGATCCCCGTGCGTCCCGGTACCGATGCGGCGCTCGTGGACGCCTGCGCCTATGTCATGATCACCGAGGACTTGGTCGACCACGACTTCCTCTCGAAGTACTGCGTCGGCTACGACGACGCCACCATGCCCGAGGAACTGCGCGGCCAGGGCAAGTCCTACGTGGACTACATCACCGGCAAAGGCGCGGACAAAACCGCGAAGACCCCGGAGTGGGCGAGCGCCATCACGCTCGTGCCCGCCGCCACCATCGAGACGCTGGCCCGCGAGATCGCCGCGGCGAAGCCCTGCGCCATCTACCAGGGCAAGGGCCCGCAGCGGCGCGGCAACGGCGAGCAGACGGCCCGCGCCATCTGCATGCTGGCCATTCTCACCGGCAACGTCGGCATCAACGGCGGCAACACCGGGTCCGACCTGGACAGCTACTACATGCCGGCCGACTATGGCATCCCCATGCCCGACAACGGCGTGGAAACCTCCATCGGCGTGTTCACCTGGATCGACGCGGTGGACCGCGGCACGGCTATGACCGCCACCCGCGACGGCGTGCGCGGTCGCGACGCCCTGGCGGTGCCCGTGAAGTTCATCTTCAACTACGGCGGCAACTGCCTGACCAACCAGCACCACGACATCAACCGCACCCACGACATCCTGGCCGACGAGTCCAAATGCGAGTTCATCGTGGTGTGGGACACCTTCCTTACCGATTCCGCGAAGTACGCCGACATCCTGCTGCCCGACCTCATGGCGGTGGAGCAGCCCAACATCGTGCAGAGCGAGTACGCGGGCAATATGGCCTACACCATCGCCGGTACCGCCATCACCTCGCCGAAGTTCGAGCGCCGCACGCTGTACTCCACCCTGGCCGACATCGCCGAGCGCCTGGGCCAGCGCGACGAGTTCACCGAGGGACTCGATGAGATGGGTTGGCTCGAGCGCCTTTACGAGCAGGGTCGCGAGGGCGACCCCGACCAGCCGACCTTCGAGGCCATGCTGGAGCAGGGCATCTACCGCAAGCAGTGCCCGGAAGGCGAGCACGTGGCCTTCAAGGACTTCCGCGACGACCCCGAGGCCAATCCGCTGGACACGCCCTCCGGCAAGATCGAGATTTACTCGCAGGCCTTGGAAGAGAAGGTGGCCGACTGGGAGTTGGACGACGATCAGTTCATCAGCCCGCTGCCGGTGTACTGCCCCGAGTCCGAGGGCTACGCCGACCCGCTGGCGGAGAAATACCCGCTGCAGCTGACCGGCTTCCACTTCAAGGGCCGCTGCCATTCCTCCTACGGCAACATCGAGGTGCTGAAGAAGGCGAACCCCGGCGAGCTGTGGATGAACCCGCTGGACGCCGCCGAACGCAACCTGGCCGACGGCGACACCGTGCAGGTGTTCAACGACCGCGGCACCGTGGAGATCGTCGTGAAGGTAACGCCCCGCATCATCCCGGGCACCGTGGCCATGGGCCAGGGCGCGTGGCACGACGCCGACATGGCCGGCGACAAGATCGACCGCGGCGGCTGCATCAACACGTTGACCGCCTACAAGCC
>DBFAWQ010000240.1:0-2797 GCA_048242115.1 Eggerthellaceae bacterium | reverse complement strand
AATAAAGAGCTATGAATCCATTGACATTTCTTTTCGGGGTAATGCTATTGATACTTGTGGTGTTTATCGTTTGGATGTACACGCCATCCGGCAAGCGTTGGTTGGATAGCATGAAATAAAAGGACTATCGTGTTTCCGGTCCGAACACTACTGTGTTTGGCTTCGGATACTACTGTGTTGGCTTCCCAACGCAATAGTGTTCGGCGCCAAGCACAGTAGTGTTTTTTTTGTCTCCCCCCCTATATCCCCTCCGGCAGGATACTTTGGCTTTGCAATTCCCGGGCGATACGGTCGCTCAGGGCGAAGTGATTCTCGAGCGTGGCTTGTAGGCGCAGGCGCTCTTCGGGTGTCGCCGCCATGCGGACGGACTCCAAGGCCCGGGCTAGCTTCCGGCGTGCGAAGGACTCGCCGTAGAGGAGCACTTGGAAGCGGGTCTCGTCGGGAAGCCGCTCGTCCGGTACCGGTCCGGTATCCTGCGGTGCGGAGGCCCGGAGGGAGAGGACAAGGGCGGAGAGCCGTTCGTCCGCTATCCCGTCCGGATGCTTGCCCTCGGCGAGGAGGTGGAGCAAGCGGGCGTGCTCCGGGTCTTCTAGGGGAAGCTCGTTGTCCGCCAGTTCGCCGGAGACCCATGCGGGCAGGGAAATCCCGTTTCCGTCGGGGTCGTAGAACATCCGGTCATGGTGCGTGAGGCAAAAACGCAGTAACGTCCTTTCTCGTGGCAGGGCGGGCGTGAGGCCTGCGGCTTCCTTCTTCGGCACCGGTACCGGTACGTTTTTCGGGCCTGTGGCGACGGAGATTTCCTGCCGTAGTACCTCTATCGGTATTCCCGTCGCTCCGGATAGCTCCCCGATCCTTCGGTACACGGCCAGCGGGGAGGAGAGGAGGCCGATCTCGCCCAACGTCCCGTTGATGGCGGCGGTGTCCGTGTGAGGGCGGGAAGCCGCTTGGCGGATGCGGTAGGAGAGGTAATCGAGGGTACCCTCCCGTGCTAGGCGTGCCAGCTCGTCGCTCCCTTTCCGGCGGTACACCTCGTCCGGGTCCATGCCGTCGGGCAGGGGAAGCAGGCTGACGGCGCATCCCTCGGACAGGAGCATATGGGCGCACCGGACCGTGTTCTGCCGTCCCGCCGGATCGGGATCGAGAGAGAGCGTCACCTGCCCGGCCAGCCTCCGTATCGCCCGGATATGCTCCTCGGTGAGCGCCGTGCCGCATAGCCCCACGGCGTACCGTATGCCGGAGGCGTGGAAGGCGAGCACGTCCTTGTATCCCTCGCAAAGCAGGATGCGCCCCTCGGAGCGAACGGCCTTCACCGCCTTGTGCAGGCCGTAGAGGATATGCCCCTTGTGGTAGGCGGGACTGTCGGGGGAGTTGACGTATTTCCGCCCCTTCTCCGACGGGGTAAGGCTCCGTCCGGCGAACCCGGCCACCTGTCCCCCGGTGGTGTGTATCGGGAAGATGAGCCGGCCTAGGAAGGGGCGGAACACTTGGGGGACGTCGGGCGGGCAAAGTCCCACGCCGAAGCCGCAGTAGGTCTCTTCCAGCCCATGGCGATCCTCTTCCGTACGTGTCGTACCTACGGGGTGGCCCGGTAGCAGGCCGCTAGCGAACGAGGCGTTCGCCAGCAACAACGCTTCCCGCTCGTCCCGCCGCCGCTCACGACCAGCGGCAGCGGTCTCTTCCACCTCGATATTGTATTTGCGTGCCAGTAGGCGTACTGCCTCCTCGAAGCCGCATCCCTCCATGTGGCACACGAGCCGTATCGGGTCCGCCGCCTCGCCGCAACTGAAGCACTTCCCGATGTTCCTCGCCGGGGAGACGCGGAAGGAGGGATGCCGCTCGTCGTGGAACGGGCACAGCGCCACGAAGTCCTTCCCCGAGCGATGTAGCGTGAGGTAACCGGAGGCTACCTCGTCGATGCGGGCCGTCTCCCGCACCTTGCGCAGCGTATCGTCCGTCAGCATTCGAAGAGGCCCTTTCCCTTCGGTTTAGGCTCCGCTGCCCGGGCCTTGCGGACGCATGCCGGCTGGGTGTCGTCCCAGAAGGAGGTCACGCCCTCGTTGTGCATGAAGCGCACGTGTCCCAGCTCGCCTTGGCGGTTCTTGGCCAGCAGGATCGTGCCCCTCCCCCGGGTAGGCAGGTGCGTATCCGGGTCCTCGTGTATGTTCACCACGGAGAGGCGGCTGATGAAGGCCACCGTATCGGCGTCCTGCTCGATAGAGCCGGAGTCCCGGAGGTCGGATAGCTGGTGCCTGAAGGAGTAGGTCCCCCTCGTCTCGCAATTGCGGTTCAGCTGGCAGAGCAGCACGATCGGTATCTCCTCGTCCATCGCCGTAATCTTGGCCTTGCGGGTGATGTTTGAGATGGCCTCGTTCGGGGTCTGCCCCTTGTCGTCCCGGTTTACCAGCTGCAAGTAATCGATAATGGCGAGGGAACACTTCCCTTGCCGCCTCCTGAGGGAGATGTCGCAGCGTATCTCGTCTATTTGGATGTCCGAGCGTTGGTTGATACATATCGGCAATTCTTTCAGCTGCCGGCTCGCCTCCTCCAAGGCTCTCATCTCCTCCTCGGTGGCGGTTCCCTTGGTGATCTTCGAAGGCTCCACGTCGGCTATCTGTCCCAGCATCCTGAAGATCAGCTGTTCCCTCGACATCTCCAGGCTGTAGACGCAAACCGGTACCCCTTGCTTGGCGGCGTTCACCGCCATGAAAAGGGCGAAGGCCGTCTTTCCCATGCCCGGGCGGGCGGCGAACACGTGGAGCGAGCCTGTCCGCAACCCTCCCATAAGCCTGTCCAGTCC
>DBFAWQ010000239.1:0-33065 GCA_048242115.1 Eggerthellaceae bacterium | reverse complement strand
CCCGCTCGTCGCCCCCTGCGGCCAACGCCGCAGCCGCCGCCTGCTTGCGAGCATAGAGCCTGGCCAGCTTGATGGCGCATTCGTTCGCCTCGGCCCCGGAGTTCGCGAAGAAGGTGCGCCACGGCTCGGCTCCATCCCCGGGGACCGCCCCTTGGTTCAGCAACTCGGACAGGCGCTTGGCCAACTCGCCGCGCCGCTCGATGTAGAAGTAGTTGCTCACATGCATGAGCTTGGCCGCCTGCTCCTGCAGCGCCGCCACGAGCGCCGGATGGCAGTGCCCCAGCGAGCACACCGCGATGCCGGAGAGGAAGTCCAGGTAGTCGTTGCCCCTGTCGTCGCGCAGGTACATGCCCGAACCCTCGACGAACTCCACCGGCTTGCGGGCGAAGGTGCCCATGACGTATTCTGACTCCAAATGCATTTCCGTTTCCAAGGACATGGCAGCAGCCTCCCTAGTTCTCGCAGTTGACCAGCAGCTTGGACGCGAACTTCCCCAGAGGGTGCGCGTCGTAGGTGCAGGCCTCGTCGGTGGTGTGCATGGTGGTGCCCACGCCGGTGCTGGTCAGAAGCTCCAGCAGCAGGGCATGAGGCGTGGTGCCGTTGATGATGTGCGCGCGGAACACGCCGCCCTTGAGCGCCGTGATGCAGGCCTGCAGCTTCGGGATCATGCCCGTGGACACCGTCTCGTTCTCCACCATGTACTGGGCCTCGAACAGGGTGAGGTTGGAGATGAGCGTGCCCTTGTCCTCGAAGTTCTCGTACAGCCCGTCCACGTCGGTGAGGAACATCACCTTGTGGGCGCCCACCGCGGCGGCCAGATGCCCCGCCACCATGTCGGCGTTCACGTTGTAGAAGCCGCCGTCCTCGCCCAGCGCCACCGAGGCCACCACGGGGATGTAGCCGCTGCTCACCAAATCGTCCAGCAGCGCACGGTTGATGCGGGACACGTCCCCCACACGTCCCAGGTCCTCGGATTTCTGCCGCGCCATGATCACGCCGCCGTCGGCTCCCGAGATGCCCACGGCGAAGTTGCCGTGCACGTTCAGCGCCGCCACCAGCTCCTGGTTCACCTCGCCCATGAGCACCGTGCGCACGATGTCCATGGCTGCAGGCGTGGTCACGCGCTGGCCCTCGCGGAACTCGACGGGAAGGTTCGCGCTGGTCATGGCCCGAGAGATGGCTTTGCCGCCCCCGTGCACGATGACGGGGTTCGCTCCGATGAGCTTCAAAAGCACGATATCCTCCATGACGTCTGCGCGCAGCTGCGCATCCACCATGGCGGCGCCGCCGTACTTGATGACTATGGTCTTTCCCGTGATGTTCTTGATCCAGGGAAGCGCCTCTACGAGCAGCTCGGCCGCGCGGGCGTCAACGCCGTTGGGCCTTGTTTCGATTGCATATTTCATGAGCGGTAATCTCCGTTGATCGTGATGTAGTCGTGGGTGAAGTCGCAGGTCCACACCGTTGCGCTGCAGTTTCCGGCGCCCAAGTCCGCGCAGATGGCAATCTCGGGCGCCTCGAAACGTCGCAGCGCCTCGTCCTCGTCGAAGGGCACCGTGAGGCCCCCTTCGCACACGGGGATTCCCATGATGGAGATGGCGACGTCCTCCTGACGAAACGCCGCACCGCTGCGACCCAAGGCGGCGGCTACACGCCCCCAGTTGGCGTCGTGGCCGAAGATGGCGGTCTTCACGAGGGGGGAGTTCGCCACGGTTCGGGCGGCAGCGTCGGCGTCAGCATCGCTGGCCGCTCCGGTGACGGCGACGGTGACCAGGCGCGTCGCCCCTTCCCCGTCGGAAGCCATCTGACGGGCGAGGCTCTGGCACACGGCGTCGAGCGCCGCCTGGAACGCCGCGAGCGCGGTCGAGCCCTCCTCGAAGTCGGCCGCATCCGGCGCGGCAGCCCCGCTGGCCAGGATAAAGCAGCTGTCGTTGGTGGAGGTGTCGGAGTCCACGGTGACCTTGTTGAAGCTGACGCCCACCGCCCCCACCAGACAACGGTGCAGCACGTCGTCTCGCACAGGAGCGTCGGTAGTGAGGACTGCGATCATGGTGGCCATGTTCGGCATGATCATGCCCGAGCCTTTGGCCATGCCGCCCACGGTGAACACGGCGCCGGGATAGCCGAGCGCATCGCCGTCGAAGGAGACGGCCGCCTGTTTGGCGACGGTGTCGGTAGTCATGATGGCCCGCGCCGCCGACCGGCCGCCGTCCGCAGACAGCCGAAAGACCGCTTCGGGAACGCCCGACTCGAAGGGCTCGAGCGGCAGATGCACCCCGATGACCCCCGTGGAGGCCACCAGCACCTCGGAAGCGGGGCAGCCGAGCGCATCGCCCACCAGGCGCGCCGTCTCCCGAGCGGCCGCAAGCCCCTGCTCGCCGGTGGCCGCGTTGGCGTTGCCGGAGTTGATCGCCACGGCCCGGGCGGTACCGTAGCCGCGGCCGTCCAGGTGCTCGCGGCTCACCTGCACCGGCGCCGAGCCGAACACGTTTCGCGTGAACGTCGCGGCAGCCGGACACGGTTCATCGGCCGCCACCAGCGCCAAATCCAGCCGCTCCGGGTCGGCGCGGAAGCCCGCATGGACTCCAGCGGCGGAAAACCCCCGAGCGCTGGTCGCGCCCCCCTCTTCGACGACGCGGAAGCCCACAGGCGCGGAAACGCCGCCGCGCTCGACCGATTGCGGCAGGTCCATCCGAACGGCGAAGGCCACCCGAGCCTGCGCGTCCGCGCAAGCTGCCGGTTCGTTGTCCTTCGGGGAAGTCATAGCATCATCCTCTTTCGATATCCTCACGACCGCACGCCCGCATTCCTACAGGACGGGGACCGCCACGCGGGAAAGGCCCGCGTCCTCGGGCAGCCCGCAGAGTATGTTGGCGCACTGCACCGCCTGGTCGGCGGCGCCTTTGCCCAGGTTGTCGATGGCCCCCAAAGCCACCAGCACCCCGGTGCGCTCGTTTACCGTCGCCGCCACGTGCGCGCAGTTCGTGCCCACCACCGAGGAGGTCTTGGGCAGCTGCCCCTCTGGCAGCACGGTGACGAAGGGCGAGCCCTCGTACGCCGCGCGATACGCCTTAAGCACCTCGGCGGTGCTGCGGGGAGCGTCAGGAGCCAGCACCATGGTTACGGTGGACAGCAACCCGCGGTTGGCCGGCGCCAGATGGGGCGTGAACACCACGCGGTCCCGCAGCCCCAGGATCTGCTCGATCTCGGGGGTGTGGCGGTGCGACCCCACGCCGTAGGCCTCCAGGTTCTCGTCGGCGAAGCAGAAATGGGTGCGCGCCGTGCACTTCTTCCCCGCGCCGGTCACCCCCGAGATGGCGTCGACCACCACGGGCGTTCCTTCCGCCACGAACCCCGCACGCACGGCCGGCGCCGCAGCCAGGGACGTTGCCGTGGGATAGCAGCCGGCGCAGGCCACGAGCGCGCCCCGACCCGATTCGAACTGCTCGCGCGCCCGCGCAAGCTCGCCGCCGAACAGCTCCGGCAACCCGAAGGCGGCGCGCGCCAGCAAATCAACGGCCGTGTGGGGCACCTTGTACCATCGCTCGTAGACCGCCGGATCCTTAAGGCGGAAGTCGGCCGACAGGTCCACCACGGCCGCTCCGCGGGCCACATGGGCCGGAGCCATGGCCAGCGCCGCTGTATGGGGGACGGCCAGAAAAACCACCTCGGCGTCCGCAACCGCCGGGTCGTCGTGGGCCACGAAGGAAAGCTCCGTGCTGCCCGTGAAACCGGGGTATTCGCAAGCAATGGGGGTGCCGGCCAGCTCGTTGGACGTAGCGGCAACCAATCGGAACTCGGGATGCCCCAGGATCGCGCGAACCAACTCTATGCCGGCAAAACCTGCCGCACCGACGATCGCCACCTTCTTGCCCATACCCTCGACCTTTCCGAAGCGGCCCCGCCTTCCGATTCGGGGAAGGGGCCGCCCTGCGATTCCATTACCGATTGCGCTGCGACGCAGCCGTGGGCCGCGCCTTGAGCGTATCCTGGGTATTTTAGTCACGAAAATGCATAGATGCACGAAAAGATGCAAATTTCTAGAGAGCCGTCACTTTGCGCCGCCGACCGGCCGATTCCTCGGGCACCAACAATGCGCCCATGTCGATTTCCCGACGAAACGGCTCAGCTACGCCTTCGGGACCGGGCGAACGGCTAGGATAGAATGGACACGCATCTGAAAGCTCCCTCATGGCGCAGACCGTCGCCTACGGTCGAACGCCTATCGGGGAACCGGAAACCGCACACCTCAAGGAGCCTGCCATGACGGCCTTTCCCCAACCATACGCCGACCAACTCTCGCGCATCGCCGCCAAGGAGCGGCGAATCACCCGCGAGGACCCGCTTCGACCCGACCAGCCGGCCCGCGCCAGCAACATCGCGGCCATCGTGTCGTTTTACGAGAGCGGCATCAAGCCCAGCGGAGCCGACGAGCGCATCGGCATCGAGCTGGAGCACATCATCGTCCATGACGACGGACGCCCCGTGAGCTACAGCGGCGGGCACGGCGTAGAGGAGCTGCTCGACCGTCTGGCGAAGGACTACCCCCGTACCACCTGCGATCCCCAAGGCGACCTTCTGGGAGTGGCGCGCCCCGGCGAGGCGGTCACCATCGAGCCTGCGGCCCAGCTTGAGCTTTCCGCCGGGCCTTTCGCCGACCTGGATGACGCCCGTGCGGCGTTTCTGTCCTTCGAGCAGCACGTGGGCGCCATCATCGGGCCCTGGGGCGAGCATCTGTGCAACATCGGCTACCATCCCACCGCCAAGGCCCGCAGCCTGGAGCTCATTCCGAAGCGGCGCTACCAGTTCATGAACATGTACCTGGGCGAGCGGGACACGCAGGGCGTGTGCATGATGCGCGGAAGCGCCAGCACCCAGGTGTCCATCGACTTCGTGAGCGTGCAGGACTGCCTGCGCAAGCTCCGCCTGGCCTTCAGCCTGTGCCCGCTGCTGGCCCTCATGGCCGACAACTCCCCGGTGTTCGAGGGGAAGCCGCGCACCCACCAGATGATGCGCACCTCCATGTGGCAGCACACCGACCCCGACCGTTGCGGGCTGGTGCCCGGCGTGCTGAACCCCGCGTTCACCCTGGAGGACTACGCCAACTACATCCTGGACACCCCGGCCATCCTGGTGTCGTGCACCACGAACCAGTGGTGCTTCGAGGACCGCACCTTCGGCCAGATCTACGCGAACCGCACCATGACCCCGGCCGAGGTGGAGCATGCGGTGTCCATGTTCTTCACCGACGTGCGCCTGAAGAGCTACGTGGAGATCCGCCCCGCCGACAGCATGCCCATCCCCTACGCCATCGCCTACGCGGCCTTGGTCAAGGGCATCTTCTACAGCGACGAGAACCTGGAGGCCCTGGACGAGATGCTTGGCGCCGTCACCGACGAGGACTACCTGGCCGCCCAGGCAAGCCTCATGGAGCACGGCTACGACGGCACCATCTACGGCTTTACCGCCGCCGACCTGGCAGACTCCGTAATGGCTCTGGCAAAGCGCGGTCTGGTCGAAGACGAGCTGGGGCACCTGGCGCCCTTGGAGCAGCTGGTCGCCGAGCGCAAGACCCTGGCCGACCTGGAGAGCATGTAGAGCAAGCGTTTCTTAGGGTAGGCCTCCCCGGCGGAAGCCGGAGGGGTCCGCGCGCAGTTCCGCACGAGCGCGAACGCGAAGCGTTCCGGCGCGAGCCCAGGACTGTCTGAGCACGGACCCCTCCGGCTTCCGCCGCTCCAGGGATTAGCGTTCTAAAGCTGCAAGCTCTTACGAATCCCGCAGAGCCTTCAGCTTCGCCAGGGCCTCGGGACTGATGCGCTCGGCCAGGGTGTTCTTCAGCGCCACCTTCGGCATCTCGTCCAAACGAGCCTGCTCGTAGTAGGTATCCACCTCGCGGGAGAACCCGTTGGCGCTCATGCGGTCGACCCCGTCGCCGAAGACGGTGTTCTGGATGGAGGCGTCGCTGGTCACCACCATGGTCTCCACGCCGCGCTCCCGGGCGTCGCGGGCCAGCTTCTCGATCACCTTGTCGGCCGACTGCCCCGCCGGGCTGAACACGATGCGCACCCCGCCGACCATGGTGGGCTGGCCAGTGGAGAATTGGTTGCCCCCGCCGTCGAAGACGATGATGGCGCTGCTGTCGCGGCCGGCCAAGCTGACCACGTCGTCGATCAGGCGGTCGCGGGCGTTGTTGAACGCGTCGTCGGTGTAGTCCTCGTCACTGTCCAGCCGGTAGCGGCTGCCGCTTCGCAGCACGTTGTAGCCGTCGACGATGAGCAGGCGCTTGCGTTGCCGAACCATGACCGCGAACCCCCTAGGAGTTCTGCTGCAACCAGAAGTACATGAGGGCCGTGGCGGACTGGGCGACGTTGAGCGACTCCACCTGCCCGCGCATGGGAAGCCGCGCGAACAGGTCGCAGTGCTCCAGGACCAGGCGGGAAACCCCTTCCTGCTCGTTGCCCAGCACAAGGGCGATCTTACCCTTCATGTTCACGTCCCAAGCCGCCTGCTCGGCGTGTTCCGTGGCGGCCACCACCCAGAAGCCGGCTTCCTTCAGGCGATTCATGGACTGCACCATGTTCGACACCTGGGCGACCGGCATGTGGGCTATGGCGCCCGCCGAGCTTTTGTAGGTGGACGCCTCCACCCGGGCCGAGCGTTTGTTCGGCACCACGAGGCCCACCGCCCCCACGGCTTCGGCGCTTCGGGCCACAGCCCCGAAGTTGCCGGCGTCCGTGATATGGTCGCACAGCACCACCAGAGCAGACCCTCCCTGCGCTTCGGCCTTGGCCTGGGCGGCGTCGATGATCTCGCCGATGCCCACGTAGGGAAACGGCGCGGCCTCCGCAGCCACGCCCTGATGGCTGCCGCGGGCCGAAAGCTCGTCGAGGGTCTTACGGGGCACCATCTTCACGGGCACGTCGAACTTGCGCGCCTTGCGCATGATGTCCTCCACCATGGGGTCTCGCTTCACGAAGTCGCCGACGAGCACGCGCTTGAGCGGCACCCCCACGCGAAAAGCCTCGATGATAGGCCGCTTTCCCTCTATGTAATCCGCCATGGCATGGACCTCTTTCGCAATGCGCCGCCTTGGCAGCAGACGCCAAGCGGGGCGGCTGCCCCGCATTCCGGTAATCGTTTTCCGCACGGCGCGTTATTGTACCAGACAAGGTTGCAGGCGCAATGGGAAGGACCCCGTCGGCAGGTTGCCGGCGAGGTCCTCAAGATCGGTTCTCCGCGGAAGCGGAGCTAGGATGTCGTTCGACGAGCCCTAGCGTGTGGTGCCGGACGTTCCGTTGCCGCCCTGGGCGTTCTGCCCGTCGACGGAAGCGTTGCCGTCCTGGGTGCCGTTCTGGCCGTCCGCGCCCTGGCCGGCGTTCTGGTCGATGCCGTTCGGCGTGCTGGAGTTGGCATCGGGGCCGTTGGCAACTTGGTCGCCGTTGGCCGCGTTCGCAGCATCCTGATCCTCGGTACCCTCGTCGGTCTTGGCAGGAGCCTCGTCGGAAGGAGCCTCGGGGCCCTCGATCTGGGTGGGCTCGCCCTGGTTGCCGGCCGAGGTCGCATCCTCGGGCACCGTCAGCGTCACGTCCTCGGGCGAGGTGGTGGCGTAGGCGGACAGGTCCACGTCGTAGGGCAGGTTCTCGGGCATCGGCGTGATCTCGATGGTGGCCGACTCCTGGTAGGTGGTGAACCAGGAATAGAAGTCGAAGCTGTTGGCAGAGCTCACCTGGGCCTGCAGCGACGGCAGCACGTCGGCGGGAATCTGGCTCACGGAGGTGTAGCCGCCGGCCGGAACCTCCAGCTCGTCGGTGCACAGGATGATGTGGTAACCGTAGTCGGTCTCCACAAGGCCGCTCATCTCGCCCACGGACAGACCGTCAAGGGCGTTCTGGTAGGCGGTGACGAAGCCGCTGCCCAGCTTGTCCCAACCCACGTCGCCGCCGCTGGTGGAGGAGCTGTCCTTGGAGTACTGCTGGGCGGCATCGGCGAAGTCGATGGTACCGGCCTGCAGCTGCTTCAGGACGTCTTCCGCCTGGTCGCGCTCGGTGGCGTCGAAGAGGATGTGGCTGGAGCGCTTGGCGCCGTCGATGTAGTCGGCCATCTGATTCGCCAGCTCGACCACCTGGGCATCCTCGTCAACGGGAGCGGCATCGGCGCTCTGCTCGGCCTCCAGGGCAGAGGACAGCTTCTGCTGGAGCAGGTTGGGCTCGATGACGTCGTTCTTGTACTCCTCCTCGGTCAGGTTCGACGCCTCGAGGGCGTTGGCCCATGCCTCGTCGGACTCGAACTGGGAGCGGGCAAGCTGCAGCTGCTCGTCGACCTCTTCGGGGCTCACGGACACATCGTAGGCCTCGGCTGCATAATCCAGCAGCAGGTCGCGGACGTAGTAGTCGATAACGTCGTCGCGGACGGTTTCGGGGGTGTAGCCGTTGGTGACCATCCACTCGGCCCAGGCGTCGTCGGATTCCAGGTTGGAGTTGGTGCGGAAGTCGGCCACGTAATCGGTCACGGCCTTCTCGCCCACCACCCCGCTCTTCGACACGCCGTTGATATCGACGGAAACGGTGGCGGCAGTGCCCTGGGAGGTGTTGGAGATGCCGTCTCCGCCACCATCGTTGCCGCCGCATGCGTACAGGCAGCCGCCCAGCGCAACGGCCATTGCCGTAAGGCCCGCGACCTTCAATCGGCAAAGATTCTTCATAGAAGCAGTCCCTTCTACTCTTGTCGCTCTTCTTCGGCTCGGCCAGCGTAAAAGAACCGTGAAATTGGTTCCGAATCTGAAAACCTAGCCAGTCTCTATGCATTGTCGTTATTTGGTGACGGTTTGTCGACATTCGCCCGACCGTTACACGCAATGAGCATAAATGACCACTTCAATGAGGGTTTTTTCAGATTTCTTTCAGGTTGTCCCCGCATGAAAGCAAGCTTCGGAAGGGCCATCCCTTGCCTGGAAGAACCTTAGCGAGGAGCCTTGGCCTTCTTGCGCGCCGTCTTCTTCAGGTTCGCCAGAACGTCCTGCTCGGGCGCGCCCTCGAAGCTTGCCCGCAGCTTCACCACCTGGTCGCGCAAGCGAGCAGCCTCCTCGAAGTCCATGGTGCGGGCGGCCTCGGCCATGTCGTCCTCCATGGAGTGGATGATACGCAGCACCTCCTCCCGCGAAAGCTCCGCCAGCTCGCGGTTCACCTGCTCGGCCGTGGTGTCGCCCATCTCGTCGGTCACGTAGCTCATGATGTCGTTGATGGCCTTGCGGATGGTCTTGGGCTCGATGCCGTGCTCGCGGTTGTAGGCCTCCTGGATGCGTCGGCGGCGGCTGGTCTCGCGGATGGCCCGGTCCATGGAGTCGGTGGTTCTGTCGGCGTACATGATCACCTGGCCCGATACGTTTCGGGCGGCGCGGCCTATGGTCTGGATGAGGCTGCGGTGGTTGCGCAGGAAGCCCTCCTTGTCCGCGTCCAGGATGGCAACGAGCGACACCTCGGGCAGGTCGAGTCCCTCCCGCAGCAGGTTGATGCCCACCAGCACGTCGAACTTTCCCAGGCGCAGATCGCGCAGGATGTCCACGCGCTCCAGCGTGCCGATGTCCGAATGCATGTAACGGGCGCGCACCCCCTGGTCCAGCAGGTGGTCGGTCAGATCCTCGGCCATCTTCTTCGTGAGCGTGGTGATGAGCACGCGCTCGTCTCTGGCCGCCCGCTCCTTCGCCTCGTCGATGATGTCGTCGATCTGGCTGGCGCTGCTGCGCAGGACGATCTGGGGGTCCAGAAGACCGGTCGGGCGAATGACCTGCTCCACCTGCTGCTGGCTCACCTTCTCCTCGTAGTCGCCGGGGGTGGCGGACACGTAGACGAACTGGGGGATGCGCTCCTCGAACTCGTCGAAGCGAAGCGGGCGGTTGTCCAGGCAGCTGGGCAGGCGGAACCCGTGCTCGGCCAGCGTGACCTTGCGGGAGCGGTCGCCCTCGTGCATGCCGCGGATCTGGGGCACCGTCACGTGGGACTCGTCGATGATGCACAGAAAGTCGTCCGGGAAGTAGTCGATGAGCGTGTAGGGCGGCTCGCCGGGGGCCCGTCCGTCCAGGTGGCGCGAGTAGTTCTCGATGCCGCTGCAGAAGCCCATGGTCTCCAGCATCTCCAGGTCGTACTGCACGCGCATCTCCAGGCGCTGGGCCTCCAGGAGCTTGCCCTCCTCGTTGAACTGCTGCAGACGGTCGCGCAGCTCGTCGCGGATGGTGGAAAGTGCCCGGTCCATCTTCGGGCGCGCGGTCACGTAGTGGGAGGCGGGCCAGATCGGCAGCGCCTCGAAGTCGCCCAGCTCCTCGCCGGTCACGTGGTCCACCTCGGCGATGCGCTCGATCTCGTCGCCCCAGAACTCCACGCGCACGGGATTGTCCGCGTAGGGCGGGAAGATGTCCAGCGCGTCGCCGCGCACGCGGAAGGTGCCACGCTTCAGCTCGTAGTCGTTGCGGTCGTACTGGATGTCGATGAGCTCGTGGATGACCTGGTCGCGGTCCATCTCCTTCTGCTTGTCCAGAAAGACCGCCATGCCGGCGTAGTCCATGGGGCTGCCGATGCCGTAGATGCAGCTGACCGAGGCCACCACGATGCAGTCGCGCCGGGACAGAAGCGCGCTCGTGGCCGCATGGCGCAGCTTCTCCACCTCCTCGTTGATGGAAGCGTCCTTCTCGATGAAGGTGTCGGAGGAGGGCACGTAGGCCTCGGGCTGGTAGTAATCGTAGTAGCTGACGAAGTAGACCACCGAGTTGTCCGGGAAGAACTCCTTCAGCTCGGCGGCCAGCTGGGCTGCCAGGGTCTTGTTCGGAGCCATGACCAATGTGGGCTTCTGCACCGCCTCGATGGTCTTGGCCATGGTGAACGTCTTGCCGGACCCCGTGACGCCCAGAAGCGTCTGGTAGCGCAGGCCCTCTTCGATGCCGCGGGCCAGCTTCTCGATAGCCTGGGGCTGGTCGCCGGAAGGCTCGTAGGGGGCGACCACGCGGAAGGGCGTGTTGGCAAGCCGCACGTCGGGGAGCTTGCCCTCCATCCGCATGCCTTCGATGTTCTTCAAGTGACTGGACATAACGCCGCGCCTCCCGCTCGCCTCGCCAAGCAGGCCGCCACCCGACCCGCCCACATAGGCGAACAAGTGTACCACCTACAAGCCCCAGCAGCAACGTCCAGCCAAACCCGCCACAATCCCGTTGAAATAGCGGGGCTGCGGAACCGGAAAGGCCAGTGCCCCCGAAATCCTACCAGGACAGGACCTCGGCGCCGTCTTCGGTGACCAGGACCTGGATCTCCCACTGGGCGGTATCGGAGCCGTCGGCGGTGCGGACGGTCCAGCCGTTGGGGTCGGACATGTCGATCTCGCAGCCGCCGGCGTTGACCATGGGCTCGATGGTGAACACCATGCCCGGGGCCAGCACCATGCCCGTGCCCGGCTCCGACACGTGGCTCACGAAGGGGTCCTCGTGGAACTCCAACCCGATGCCGTGGCCGCCGAACTCGCGCACCACCGAGTAGCCCTTCGACTTGGCGTACTCGTTCACGGCGGCGCCCACGTCCCCCAAAAGCCCCCAGGGCTTCACGGCGGCAAGCCCCGCCTCCATGGCCCGCTTCGTCTCTTCTACCAGGCGCTTGCGCTCCGGCGACACCTCGCCGATGCAGAACATGCGGGAGCTGTCCGAGAAGTAGCCGTCCAGGATGGTGGAGCAGTCCACGTTGACGATGTCGCCCTCCTTGAGCACGTCGTCGGCCGAGGGGATGCCGTGGCAGACCACCTCGTTGATGGAGGTGCAGACGCTCTTGGGGTAGCCTTCGTAGTCTAAGTCGGCGGGAACGGCTCCGTGCTCGATAGTGTAGTCGTAGATCCACCGGTCGATCTCCTCGGTGGTGACGCCGGGTCCGATGCGCTGCCCCACCATGTCCAGGACGCCCACGTTGATAGCGGCGGAGCGCTTGATGCCCTCCACGTCTTCGGCCGTCTTCAGGAGCCCGCGAGCCGGAACCTCGAAGCCGGCCTCGTAGAGCTCCTGCAGCCGGTCGTCCTCGGCCCGGTGGCACTTCTTGTACTTCTTGCCGCTTCCGCACCAGCACTCGTCGTTACGGCCCGGGCGCCCTTCGCCGTCGTACATGAACCGCACTTCCTTTCCCAAGGGCGCAGGCTTACCCGCCCGCACCCCGCAATCATCGATATCGCCGCCTAGGCGCGCACCTCGGCGCCGGTGGCGGCGCTCACCTTCTTGACCAGACGGCCGTGGGCCGCCTCCACCTCGTCGCCGGACAGGGTGCGGTCGGGAGCGCGGTAGGTGAGCGCGTAGGCCATGGACTTCTTGCCGGCCCCCACACGCGCCTCGTCGCGGTACACGTCGAACAGCCGCGCGTCCTCCAAGAGCTTGCCGCCGGCGCTGGCCATGCACTGCATGAGCTTCTCGTGGGTCACCGACTCGTCCACCACGAAGGCCACGTCCACGTTCACCGCAGGGAAGGTGGGCACGTCCACGTAGTCGCGGGCGGGGCGGGCGCTCTTCTCCAGGGCGTCCAGCGACAGCTCGAAGGCGGCCACCGGGGCCTGGGCGTCGAAGGCCCTCGCAGCCAGGGGATGAAGCTCGCCCACCCAGCCGAGCACCGTGCCGCCGGAGAGCACCTGGGCGGCGCGCCCCGGCTGCAGCCACGGGGCCTCGTCGGCCGGAAGCGCCTTGAACCGCAGCTTCGGCAGCGCCAGCTCGCGGGCCACGGACTCCACGGCCCCCTTCGCATCGAAGAAGTCGAAGGGCTGAGGGCTCGCGTTCCAGGAGCCCTCGGCCATGGCGCCGGCCAGCACGCCGGCCACGTAGGTGCGCTCCTTGGGGCTCTTCTTCCCCTCGCGGGCGAAGAAGACGGTGCCCACCTCGTAGAGCTGCACGTTGGCCACGCCGCGGCTCTGGTTGTAGGCCACCGAGCGCAGGAGCCCGGGCACGATGCTGCGGCGCATCACGGACTGCTCGGCGTTCAGGGGGTTCAGCAGCTCCACGGCCGCGCCGGCGTCCTCGCCGGTCATGCCCAGCCGGTCCATGTCGCCCGGCTCGGCGAAGGAGTAGGTCATGGTCTCGTTCATGCCGCTGGCGCGCAGGGTGTGGTTCACGATGTCCAGCACGCGCTCGCGGCGGGAGCGGGTTCCCACCCGGCCGCGACCCCCCGGCAACGTGGGCGGCACGCGGTCCATGCCCCACAGGCGCAGCACTTCTTCGTACAGGTCGATCTCGCGCTCCAGATCGGGACGGAAGGTGGGGGCGACCACGTCCAGCACGTCGGCGTCGTCGGTCGCGGTCACCTGGCAGCCCAAACGCCCCAGGATATCCGCGATGAAGTCGGCGGGGATCTGCGCGCCCATCATGGCGTTGAAACGCGGGATGCGGAAGCGCAGGCGCACGGGCATGGTGCGGCTTTCCCACACGTCGGCCACGCCGGGGCGCACGGTGCCGCCGGACACCTCGGCCAGCAGCGCGGCGGCCGCGCGGGAGATCTCCTCCACCGGGTTGTCGTCCACGCCGCGCTCGTAGCGCATGGAGCTTTCGCTGATGAGGCCCAGGTTGCGGCTGGTGCGCGAGGTGTGCGAGCGGTTGAAGGCGGCAGCCTCCAGCAGCACGCTGGTCGTGCCGTCGGTCACCTCGGTCTCAAGGCCCCCCATGACGCCTGCCAGGGCCACCGCACGCTCGGGCGTGGCGATGACGGTGGTGTCGGAGGTGAGCACGCGCTCCTGGCCGTCCAGCGTGGTGAACCGCTCGCCGTCGGCAGCCGGACGCACCACGATGCGCACCTTCCCGTCGGGCTCGGCCAGCTTGTCCGCGTCGAAGGCGTGCAGCGGCTGCCCGAACAGGAACATGATGTAGTTCGTGACGTCCACCACGTTGTTGATGGAACGGCAGCCCGCAGCCGTCACGCGCTCGGCCAGCCATTCGGGGCTCGGCCCCACCTTCACGCCGTCGACGATGCGGGCGGTGTAGCGGGGGCAGCGGTCGGCGTCCAGGATGTCTATGGACACCGTCTCGCTCACGTCGGCCCCGGCAGTCACCCCGTCGAGTACCGCCGCCATGGCCGCGAGCGGGCTTTCCGCATCCTCCTGGTACATGGCGCCCACCTCGCGGGCCATGCCCACCATGGACAGGCAGTCCGGGCGGTTAGGGGTGATCTCCAGGTCCAGCACCGTGTCGCCGGTACCCAGGTACTCCGCAATGGCCATGCCCACCGGCGCGTCCTCGGGAAGCACCCAGATGCCGGAATGGTCGGCGCCGAAGCCCAGCTCGCGCTTGCTGCAGCACATGCCGCAGCTGGTAACGCCGCGCAGCTTGCTCTTCTTGATGGCGAAGTCGCCGGGCAGCACCGCCCCCACGCAGGCCACGGGCACCTTGATGCCGGCGGCTATGTTGGGCGCTCCGCAGACGATCTGCACCGGCTCGGGCGCCCCCGTGCCCACGGTCACCACGTGCATGTGGTCGCTGTCGGGATGGGGCTCGCAGGTCTCCACATAGCCCACGACCACGCCTTCCAGGCTCTCCCCCACCGATTCGACGCCCTCCACGCCCGTGCCGGTCAGGTCGAGCTTGTCGCAGAACGCCTTCGTGTCCTCCGGAACCGCAACGTAGTCGGAAAGCCACTTCAACGATACTCTCATGATCTTCGTCTCTCTCTTGCCTGTATGCGGACCGAATCTAGAACTGGCGCAGGAAGCGCATGTCGCCTTCCAGCAGCATGCGCAGGTCGGGCACGTCGTACTTCAGGCAGGCAGCCCGCTCCACCCCCATGCCGAAGGCGAAGCCGGAGTACTTCTCCGGGTCGATGCCCGACATGGACAGCACGTTGGGGTCAACCATGCCGCAGCCCAGAAGCTCCAGCCAGCCGGTGCCCTTGCACATGCGGCAACCCTCGCCGTGGCAGACCGCGCAGCTCACGTCCACCTCGGCCGAGGGCTCGGTGAACGGGAAGTAGTGGGCGCGGAAGCGGGTCTTGCGCTCGGGGCCGAAGATGGCCTTGCAGACGTAGTCCAAAGTGCCCTTCAGGTCGCCGAAGGTGATGCCCTCGTCGATGACCAGGCCCTCTATCTGGTGGAACTGGGGAAGGTGGCTGGGGTCGGCCACGTCACGGCGGTACACCTTGCCGGGCGCGATGATGTAGATGGGCAGCTCCTGGTCCTCCATGGCGTGCACCTGCACCCCCGAGGTCTGGGTGCGCAGCAGCACGTCGGACTCGCCCCGCACCGCCGATTCGGCCCCGGACAGGTCGCGCACGTAGAAGGTGTCCTGCATGGAACGGCTGGGGTGGTCGGCCGGGGCGTTCAGGGCCGTGAAGTTGTAGTAGTCGGTCTCCACCTCGGGGCCGCTGGCCACGGTGTAGCCCAAGCCCAAAAACACCTCGGCGATCTCGTCGGTGATGCGGCTGATCAGGTGGCGCGTGCCCATCTGCTGGGCGCGCCCGGGCAGCGTGACGTCCACGGCCGCAGCGTCGATGGCCGCCGTGAGCTCGGCCGCCGACAGGGTCTCCTTCGCCTGGGCGAGCGCCTCCTCCACCGCCACGCGGGCGTCGTTGACGGCCTTGCCCACCGCGGCGCGCTCCTCCTTGGGCACTTGGCCCATCTGACGCAGGTAGGCGGTAAGCGTCCCCGACTTGCCCAGAACCGCCACGCGCACCTGCTCGAGCGCCGAGGTGTCCGCCGCCGCCCCTATAGCCGCGAGCGTCTCGTCCCGCAGCGCTGCTACTTCCTCTGCTATGGCCATGCTTTCTGCCCTTCCGTGGTCGCCCCGAACGCCCCGGGCGCCCAAAGCCTGTCGACCGTCCCGGTTTTTCGATAACAACGTATGTTAACGCAATTCCCGGCAGCGTCCTGGAATTTCACAGCGGATGCAGGCAAAAGCGCCCCTGGCGGCAGGAGGCATGCAGAGCACTGGGGGGAATGCACTGCTTGAGTGCAATATCGGACGAAGAATGCACTCTTAGAGTGCAATTTGCTCGGGATGATCACCGGGGACGCCTTGGCGGCGCAGCCCCCTTACCCTTCCGGCAGGACTTCGGAGTTGTGGACGTTGCGCTCGCTTTCGGGGGGCGGGGTCATGTAGTCGGGGCCGTAGATGGTGGTGAGCACGGCCTTCCAGTCGGCGGGAGCCGTGAAGCGGGCATCCTCGAAGGGAAGCGCCGCGCCCTCGCCGAACCAGTCGACGTCGAATATCTCGGTGAAGCCCCGAGCCGCATGGAGGTTGATGGTGCGGCCGCCCGCCTGATAGGGGTAGCGCGCAAGGGCCCGCTCGGTGTTGAGCAGCACCCTATGGTAGTCGCTTCCGTAGGGGCGCACCACGCGGCAGAAGCCCTGCAGGCACTTGAGAGCCAGGTTGCCCGCCGCGCCCCGGTCGCGGTTCGTGTCCACCACGTAGTCGAAGTCGGCCGTGGCGTCCATGACCTTCCAGAACATGAGTCGCACCTTGTGGGCTGCAATCGCGGCGGATGAGCGCGGGAAGCCGTCCATGGGGATGACGTCGATCCAGGCATCCTCCAGGCGGTCCGCGTTGGCGGCCCGGTTCACGATGCGCATCTTGGGGCTGGTCACCTTCGCCATGCCGTGGCGGTAGGCGTCGTCCGAGTAGAGGCTCTCCACCTTGAATCCCTCGCCGGAAAGCGCCTGCGGGGCCAGCTCAAGGAACCGCTCGTAGTCGGGCCGGGGCATGCAAAGGTCGACGTCGTCGTCCCAGGGGATGAAGCCGCCGTGGCGCACGGCCCCCAGAAGCGTGCCGCCGATCATGTAGTAGCGCAGGCCCTCCCGCTCGCAGAAGGCGGCGAAGGCCTTCATGATCTCGAGCTCCACCAGCTGCAGCTTGCGCAAATCGCTCGGTTCCGGCGCCGCCGTCGCAGCAGCCGCCTCGCCTTGCACCACGGTCTCGTCCATAGCCGACCCGGTCCCTCCTCGCACTTCGGTCACGCTGCGGCCCCGCTTCCCGCGCCGCCGCCCTTTCCGCCCGCGGCGGCCGCCTTGCCGCCGAAAAGCTTGTGCGCCAGCCCCGAGACCAGGCCGAACAGGGTTCCCACCCCGTAGGACAGATGGATGCCCGCGAACACGAGGGGCAGCGCCACGGCCGTCCAGTTGCGCTCGTCGGACTGCGCTACCGCCTTCACCGCCAATGCGATGCACAGAAGCAGGTACAGCGCCGCGCACACACCGAAGGGCACCCAGCTGAACGCGAAGCCGACGGCCGCCATGACCGCTATGCCCAGCACGAAGGCCAGCGGCACCAGATGGTGCAGCTGCAGGCACTTCGGCTGCACGAACAGGGTACGCCCCACCCAGAAGCCGTTGCCGTACTTCTGCTTGAGCATCTTGCCCAGCGTAGGCCGCGCGAACTGCTGCGAGCGGATGGAGGGGTCGAACCACAAGCGGTAGCCGGCCTGACGCATGCGGTAGTACCAGTCGTTATCCTCGGTACGGAGAAGACCCTCGTTAAGCGGACCCACCTCTTCGACGACACACCGCCGATAAGCACCATGGAAAAGCGAGGCAACCTCCTTGCCTTCATCACCCACCCGATAATCTGCGGGACTAGACCCGAATGCAGACTCCTCTGCCAGATGTAGCGTCTTCTGCCAGTCCGTGGGGTTGCGCAGAACCGTAGGTCGGGAACCCCCACAAACGAATTCCCCGTCGTTGAGCACGGCGACATTTGCCTCCACGAAATCAGGGGGTACCGAAGCGTGAGCATCGACACGCATGAATGCGTCCGCGGAAGAAGTCGCCAGGGCCCGATTCCACCCAGGAGCCAGATATCGCGCAGGATTATCTAACACTTCCACGCGAAGAAAGCCAGCGGAGTTCTCTGCCGCAAAACGTTCCATCGCACGCCGGGTCCCGTCGGAGGAGTCGCTGTCCACCAGAATCAGCTCAATGAGATCATGAGGATAGGTCTGAGCTACAAAATCGGCGAATAAACCGGACAGCGTAGACTCCTCGTTGCGCGCAACCACTGCAACAGTGACAGTCCGTACCGGCTCGCAGGACCTCATCTACTCCGCCTTGGGCGCGTCGTCCTCGGCGGCAGGGTCGGCCTTGTCGCCCTCGCCGGCGGCGGCAGGCGCCTCGGCCGGAGCCGCGGGCTCCAAGTCCTTCACGGTGGCGTGGGCGACCAGGTACTCGGCGGCCTTCTGGCGCTCGGCAACCTCTCGCAACGCGAAACCCTGGCCGGCCTCTTCCATCTGGCGCTTCGCCCCTGCGGGATCCTGGGGGTTCAGCTGGGCCGCGGCGGCCTTCAGGTCGGCGTCGGTCACGGAGAGCTTTTCATGGCGGAACACGGCGTCCAGGGCGTAGCCGCTGGCCAGCATCTGGCGCGCCTGCAGCATCATCATCATGCCGAACTGCTGCTCGCCGCCCTGGGACTCCACGAACTTGTCGAAGGCCATGCCCTGCTGGGCAGCCTGCATATGGGCCTGCTGCATGAGCGTGGCGCGCATGGACTCGTACACGTCGTCGGAGATCTTCCCCTTGAAGCGCATCGAGATCTGCTGAGTTGCCTGCTGAACGGCCATCTGGTGGCGCTGCTGCTCTATCTGCATGCGCATGCTGTCCTCGATGGCCCCGCGCAAGGCGTCGATGCCCTTCATCATGGGGAAGAAGTTCGCCACGAACTGGTCGTTGAGCTCGGGGACCTCCTTTTTCTGCAGCTCCAGCACGCCCACCGTGCATTGGATGGGCGCCTCGTCCTCGGGAGCGCCGGGGAGCACCAGGTCGAAGGTCTTCTCGTCACCGACGTTCATGCCCAGAAGCTCCTCGTCGAAGGACGGCGGCATCATGCCCATGCCCATGACGTAGGTGCGCCCGTCGGTGGACAGCCCCTTCAGCTCCTCGCCGTTCTGCACGGCCTTCAGGCTGATCTTCGCCGCGTCGTCCTTACCCACGGGATGAGGCTCATCCGGCACGAAGGATGCGTAGTTGTCCGCCATCTGGGCCAGCTGCTCGTCCACAGCCCCCTCGGGCACCGCAGCCACCGGCAACACCAGCGACACCGGGCCGTAGTCCTCCAGCTCGTAGACGGGCTTGGGGGTCACCGTGAGCGCAAACGTGAAGGGCTTGCCGCGGCGCAAGGGCTCGCCGCTCTCGGTCTTCGGGGGAAAGGCGGGCACCAGGTTGCGCTTGTCCAGGGCGAACGGGGCCAGAAGCTCCATGGCTTGGGCACCCACCATGCCGTCGACGTCCTTCACCCCCAGCTGCTCGGTGATGGACTGCGCGGCGGTCTTGCCCGCCGCGGGGCGCACGCCCATCTGCTGGGCGAACGCCTGGGCGGCCAGATCCAGCGCATGGGACACTTCCGCGGACGCCGCCACCGCCTCCAGCCGAATGCGGCCGTCGGCAAGCTTCTTCTCGGTTACTTTCATCGGTTCTCGCCTTTCTGTGGGAAATCGTTTCGCGCCATTGTAGCGCAAGCGGGGCGCCGAAACGCCTACTCGTTGGATTTCAGGCTCTCTACCATATCGATGCGAGCGATCTTGGGCTTCATGGCCAGCATGGAAAGCCAGGTGAACACCAGCGTCAGGGCGAAGGCGATCACGTAGCTGAGCAGATGGATCTGACGGCCGAACATCACGCCGTCCACCTCGGCGGTCACCACGATGAACCCTTCCATGAACACCCCCAGCACCAGCCCCACGAGCGCCCCGATGATGGCGATGAGGAAGATCTCGCGGAAGATGTAGGCGTTCGTCTCGCGCGGCAAAAAGCCCAGCACCTTCAGGGTGGCGATCTCGCGGGAGCGTTCGGAGATGTTGAGGTTCGTGAGGGTGTACAGCACGATGAAGGCCAGCAGCGCTGCGGACACCACCAGCACCACCACGATCATGTTCACGCTGCCGAGCATATCGCGGTAGATGTCTATGGTCTCGTCGTTGAAGGCCACGGTGCGCACGCCGCCCGTGTCCCGGAGCGCCTCTGTCAGCTGCTCGCGCTCCTGGACGTCGTCGGTGGCCCGCACGAAGCGCGTGAGGTACTCGGGGGCGTCGCCGGTCAGGTCCTCGTAGAGCGCGGGTCCCATGAACACGTAGTAGCCGATGTAGTTCTCCACAATGCCCGTGACCTTCGCCGTGTACTTCACCGACGTGGGATTGCCGGCGCTGTCCTGCTCGGTGAGGGTGACGGTATCCCCCACGCCCACGCCGCAAACCGAGGCGAGCTTCTCGGAAAGCAGAAGACCGTCCCGCCCCAGGGGCACGGGAACCTGGCTCGTGCGGTCGCGCAGCTTGAAGAAGTCACCTATATCGTCGAAACTCTCGGGCACCACCAGGGTGAAGTGCACGTCCTTCTTGTTCGGACCGCTGGCCAGCATCCCCTCGGAGGCCACCGTCGCCGAAGCGCTGGCGAAGTCCGGGTCGTCCAGCACCTCGGAAACGGCATCCAGCTCCTCGTCGGTGGCGTCCTCGTCCACGGTCACCGTCAGGTTGTAGTCCATGATCTCGTAGAACTGTTTGTCGATGATGTCGTTGATGGCGTCGGAAATCCCCAGGCCCGTAAGCAGCAAAGCCGTGCAACCGGCAATGCCAACCACGGTCATGACCAGGCGTTTCTTGTAGCGGAACATGTTGCGCAGGGTAACCTTCCAGCTGAAGCTCGTGCGCTTCCACAAAGGCCCGATGCGCTCCAGCAGGATGCGCTTGCCCGCCTTAGGCGCCGGGGGCAGCATGAGCTGGGCCGGCTTCTCGGCAAGAACCGCCCAGGCAGCAGCCGCCGTGGCCACCAGCGTCACCCCGATGCCCAAGCCGGCGGCAAGCCCCGCGAGGGCCGGGTCCACCGGAAGCGGCAGCGGAACCATGGGCACGAAGTACACGATGCCGTAGGCGGTCATGATGACGAAGGGCAGAAGCTGCGAGAGCACCAGGATGCCTACGGCGCAGCCGACCACGCTGGCCAGCAGGGCGTAGGCCACGTACTTCCACGAGATGCGCGCCTTCGAGTACCCCAGGGCCTTGAAGGTGCCGATGAGCATGCGGTCGTCCTCCACCATGCGCGTCATGGTAGTGAGCGCGACCAGGGCAGCCACCAGGAAGAAGATGAACGGGAACACCGAAGCGATGCTGTCGATGCGCGTCGCGTCGGCGTCGAAGGAGGCGGCCCCGTAGTTGGCGGAACGGTCGAGGACCACCCATTCGGGCTCGCCCAAATCGTCGATGCGCTCCTGAGCGTCGTCTATCTCCTTCTGAGCGTCGGCCAGTTTCTCGTCGGCTTCTGCCTTCTGCCGGTCGTACTCGGCCTGCCCCTCGTCGAGCTGCGCCTGGGCGTCGGCCAGCTCGCCCTCGGAGGTCGCCAGCCGCCCGGACGACTCGTCCAGCTGCCCTTGGGACTCGTCCAGCTGCGCCTGGGATTCCTCGATGGTCTCGTGGGCCGCCAATAGCTGGTCGTAGCTGTCGCGCAGCGTCGCCTCGGACTCCTGGATCTGCGATTTCGCCTCCTCCAGCTGCGCGCGCGTCCCGTCCAGCTGGCTGCGGGCGGCGTCAAGCTGCGCCTTCGTGGCAACGAGCTGCTGCTCGGATGCCTCGAAGGCGGCTATGGCTTCCTTCGCTTGGGCCAGCTGGGCGGACGCCTCCTGGCTTCCGGCCGCAGCCGCCTGCTCCAAGGCCGGAAGCGCCGCGCGCAGCTGCTCTATCTGGGTGCGGCTCTGCTCCAGCTGGTAGGAGCCTTCCTGGTAGGCGGCAAGACCTTGGGAGTACTCCGCCTCGCCGGCGTTGTACTGCGCCACGCCGTCGTTGTACTCTTCCTGGGCGGCCGCAAACTGCTCGGCGCCCTCCTCGTAGCGCGCCCTGCCCTCCTCGTACTGGCTACGGGCGTCGGCCAACTGCTCGGACCCCTCGTCGAACTGGCGTTTACCTTCGTCGTATTGCGCCTGGCCGTCGGCGAGCTGAGCCCGTCCGTCGGCAAGCTGGGCCCGCGCATCGTCCAGCTCGGCGGCGGCGTCGGCCAGCTGCTCTTCGGCGTCGGCCTTCTCGCGCTCGAAGGTCTCCCGCGCCTCGTCGAGCTCCTCCTGGGCTTCGGATTTCACCTGCTCAAGGCGCGCCTTCTCGCGCTCGGGCGCTATGGCCTCAAGCTCGTCCACCACCTCCTGCACCGCCTCGTCGTAGCCGTCGCTCAGGGAAAGCTGCCCCTTCGCGGCGGCCACGGTGAGGAACACCTCGGTGTAGGGCAAATCGGCGTCGAAGTCCGATTCGGGCACGTACATGTACTCCTGCACCGCCCCGGACCCCAAGGAAGTGGACCCCATGCTGGAGGAGGTGGCGTAGTAGGGGGAGTTCACGAAGCCCACGATGGTGTAGTCGGTGGTCACGAGCGTGTCGGCCAGGTCCTGCACGCCCTCTTCCAGGGTGACGGTATCGCCCAGCTTGAACCCCGCGCTGCGCGGGAGGGTGCCCGCGATCACGCACTCGCCGGAGGCTTCGGGCCAGCGCCCCTCCAGAAGCACCGGACGGTTCAGGTAGTCCGCGTCGTCGGTGGCGACGGAGCGGCCGTCCAGCGAGGTCGAGCGCGCCGCAGCTTCGGGAAGCGAATGGATGCGCGTAACGTACTGCTCTCCGTCGATGAGCGCCACGGCATCGGTCTCGTAGGCCCCCATGGCCGCGGAAACGCCGTCAAGGCCGCGGATGGCCTCCAGGTCGTCGTCCAGCCCCAGGGTGGACAGAACGCGCACGTCCATAAGCCCGGTGTCGTCGAAGAACTCGTCGGCGGACTGCCTCATGTCCGGCGCCGTCATGCGTAGGCCCGCGTAGAAGCCGCAGCCCAGGGCCACGATGGCCATGAGCGCCACGAAGCGCCCGGCAGAGTCGCGGATGGACCGGACGACGTTCTTCCCGAATGCCGATGCCATAGCGCGCCGCCTACCAGTCGATGGTGTCGGCGCTGGCCGGACGCTTGTTGCGCTTCACCTCGGCTATGGAGCCCTCGCGCACCTTGATGACGCGGTCGGCTATGGAGCAGAACGCCGAGTTGTGGGTGACCACCACCACGGTCTTGCCCATGTCGCGGCTCATATCCTGCAGAAGCTTCAGCACCGCCTTGCCCGTCTTGTAGTCAAGGGCGCCCGTGGGCTCGTCGCACAGCAGCAGCTGGGGGTTCTTCGCCAGGGCGCGCGCGATGGCCACGCGCTGCTGCTCGCCGCCGGAAAGCTGCCCGGGGAAGTTGGCCATGCGGTCCGACAACCCCACCCGCGCGAGCATGTCGGCGGCCGGCAGCGGGTCGCGGCAGATCTGGCTTGCCAGCTCCACGTTCTCCAACGCCGTGAGGTTGGCTACCAGGTTGTAGAACTGGAACACGAAGCCGATGTCGTAGCGGCGGTACAGCGTGAGCTCCCGCTCCGAGAACGAGCTCACCTGCCGCCCTCCCAGGCTGATGGTGCCCGACGTGACGCTGTCCATGCCTCCCAGCATGTTTAGAAGCGTGGTCTTGCCGGCACCGGACGGCCCCACGATGACGACGAACTCGCCCTCCTCGATGTCGAAGGTCATGCCCCGAGCGGCACACACGTCCACCTCCCCCATATGGTAGACCTTCGAAACGTTCCTGAACTCCACAAGAGCCATGGCATCCTCTTCCACCGACAAGCATCCTCCCCCGCCGACCGCTTCGAGCGCGGCGACGGGGGCTTCGAACGCATCGTTTTCCCCGATTATGACAGTCTTGGGGAAGGCATGCCAGACAAGGAGCCGCAGCTTCGGCAAAACTGCGGGTAAGGCACCGGAGGGAGCGCGCCGATCGGCGGCCCGGTCCCCCCGGGATCGGCTACCCGCGCCTGGGGGCGACGGGCCCGTCTCCGGACCGCGCCCCTCGGCTACAAACGCTCGACCTTCGCGGCGATGAGGGCGTCGGCAGGCGCTCCGTCGTAGTCGTGCAGCCGCACGGCCTGGATGCAGGGGTCGTCGTAGGTGTTGAAGTAGTAGGTGCAGGTGGCGGCACTGTAGCAATCGGAGAACAGCGTCATCTCGAAGCTGCCGTCCTCCATGGCCGCGTTGCCCTCCACCATGGAGACGTTGCCCAGGGTATGAAGCATCCGCACCACGTTGTCACGCTCCGACTCCTTCTTCGGGTAGAAGGCGTTGGTGTAGGCCGCGCGCACGAAGCGCGAGGTGGCGTAGGTGTCGCCGGGGATGCCGCGCATGCACGAGCCGGAGCCGAAGGGGGTCATGGAATGCTTGTCCCAGGTCACGGTACCCGCCCAGCGGTTCTCGCAGTTCAGGTAGTTGCGCAGGTTCTCCATATGCCAGGGGAAGGGGGGCTGGTTGGTGAGCACGTCCACATCGTCCTCGTAGACGTGCATGCCGTCTTCCTGGCATTCCACCACGATGCTGCGCTTCGCGTCGGCCACCATCCAGTGAAGCATGGCCACCGGCAAGCTGGGAGTTATGGCCTGGGCAACCACGACCGCATCCTTCAGGGCTGCCTCCACCTCGTCCACCGTGGCGAAGTTGGCCCCTACCCAAGCCGGAAACTCGTAGGCCGCGATGTTCGTCTTGCCTTCCACCGGGCCGTCGGCGAACTTCGCGTACCCGGCGTAGTTCAGGCCGCCCACGCAAAGCCCCGCGTCGTTTCCGCAGTTGAAGAACAGCGGGTAGCCCTCGAACTGGGTGGACATGCCCACTGCCGCGTGCTTGGCAGCCTGCGCCTGGCCGAAGGCGCGCTTCAGCACGAACCCCTTCGGCATGACCAGGGGAACCTCGCCGTAGCCCTCGTTCCAATCGAAGTTGCGTCCCCAGAACATGTTGCCGGACGTGTCGGTGAACCTGACTCCTGTGCACATGACGTGCCTCCTTCGGCTTCGCGCCAACCATCGCTTCACGCCTATTGTAGAGAGCGTCGCCCCGCGGAAGGACGTTGCAGAGCACTGGCATCGGACGGTTACGGAAAGGCGGCGAAATCGAAAACACGAACGGCAACGCCCTTCGCTCGCGCGACCCTGCAGGCGAAGGGATGCCGCTCCTAGGGCAGCGTCAGGTCAACGGTTCGCGTGGCGAGGCGCTGGGCAAGGCTCTCGGAATGGGTTGTGAGGACCAGACCGAACCCACGGGCGCGCTGCTCCTGCAGCAGCACGGCCCACACCTGGGCCTGGGTCACGGCGTCCAGCATCGTGGATATCTCGTCCGCCACCAGGTAGGCGGGGTTCGCCGCAAGGGCGCGGGCGATGCAGAACCGCTGCAGCTCGCCGCCGGAGAGCTCGTGGGGCAGCCGCGTCAGCCACGCGCCCCGAATGCCCAGGCGCTCGGCTAAGTCCCAGTCCACCTGCCCCCCCTCGCGCAAGGTGTCCCCCATGCGCATGCGCGGGTCCACCGTGAGCTCCGGATGCTGGCCGATCATCTGCACGGGGCACGGGCCGCGCCTTGGCAACGGATGCCCGTCGACCAGCACGCATCCCGCGCTCGGGCGCTCGTAACCCGCCAGAAGCCGACACAACGTGGTCTTCCCGAAACCCGACGGTGCCCTTAAATGCAGCCGCTCGCCGGGAGACACGTCCAGTGAGAAGTCACGGTAGAGGGGGGCGCCCTTCCCGTAGGCAAACGTCACGGCACAAGCCTGCAGCATCAGAGCTCCCCCTCCCCGCCGGTTTCGGAATCGGGTACGCCATCGTCCCACGCACCCGGCGCCGCGAAACCGTGCTCGGGCAGGGCGTGCCACAGCTGGCGCGAGAACGGGTGGCGCAAAAGCTCCGGCGACGCGAAGCTTTCCACCGACGTCTCCTCCACCACGGTGCCGTCCAGGAACACCGCCACCCGGTCGGCGACGGTGAGGGCCAGCTCCAGGTCGTGGGTGATGAGCAGCACCCCGCCGCCCTTGTCCGCGAAGTCCCGGAAGTCCGCCATGGCCGCCCGGGCCAGGTCCAGGTCCAGCCCCGGGGTGGGCTCGTCGGCCACGATGAGCTTCGGGCCGTCCATGAGCGCGCAGCACAAAAGCACCCGGCGCGCCATGCCGCCGGAAAGCTCGAAGGGGTGCATCCGCTCGACTTCGGGGCCCAGGCCGTAGCGGGCGAAGAGCTCGCGCTGCCGAGCCTTGCGCGCGCCCGCGTCCCCGTGCCGCGAGAAGCCGCGCACCTGCCTCCCCACGGGCATGAGCGGGTCCAGGCTCGCCACCGACTGGGGCACCAGCGATATGCCGTGGCCGCGAAGCTCCGCCAGCGTGCGCGCGTTCTGGGACCGGCCGTCGAAGAAGATAGTGCCGCTCACCTTGGCGTTCGGCTCGAACAGCCCCATGACGGCATCGGCGAGCAGGGTCTTTCCCGACCCGGACGCACCCACCACGGCCACGATCTCGCCTTCGTGGACCGACACGTGCAGGTCGCGCACCACCGGCACCTCCCGCTGGGGTGCCGCAAGGAAGCGCCGCAGCGACCACAGCCGCCCGGGCAGCCCCTTGGCGGACGCGTCGGCCACGCCGTCCGCCGCGCAGTCGTCGTACATGCGGAAGGATACGGTGAGCCCCTCCACCTGCAGCAGATGGTGGTCGCCCCCGTGGCGGCTGGCGGCGCCGTGGGAGTGGTGGTGATGGAACTCGCCTGCGCGATGGACCTGGTTGTGCGCTTCCACAGCCGCCCCCTACTCCTGGACGCTTCCCGGATCGACCAGCCGGCGCACCGACGACCCCGCGGCATCGAACAGCATGACCGCAGCGATGAGCGCAAGGCCCGGGAACACCGCCAGCCACCACATTCCCGCAGACAGGTAGGTCATGGACTCCGAAAGGATGATGCCGATGGCCGGCTGCTCGGGAGGCAGCCCGAAGCCCAAAAACGTGAGCGCCGCCTCGTGCAGGATGGCATGGGGGAACATGAGGATGAGCCCCACCAAAAACTGCGGCAGCACGAAGGGCACCATGTGGCGCAAGGCCACCTGCAAGGGCGTGGCGCCCAGCTTGCGGGCCGCATGGACGAAGCCGGACTGGCGGCACTGCATGATCTCGGCCCGGACGATGCGGGCAAGCGACGGCCAATGGGTGAGCGCCACGCCCACGGTAACGCCCACGAAGCCCTTGCCCAGGGCGAAGGAGATGAGGATGAGCAGCACGATGTGGGGAACGCCCATCATGAGGTCGATAAGCCAGGTCACCGCAGCGTCCGCCCGTTTGCCGCCCAGAGCCGCCGCGCTTCCCAGCACAAGGGCGATTACCGACGAGGCGCAGGCAGCCCCCAGCCCCACCAGGATGCTCAGCGACAGGCCCGCCACGGTGCGGGCCAGCATGTCGCGGCCCATCCAATCGGTCCCGAAGGGGTGGGCAAGCGAAGGGGCCAGGTTCTTCTGGGCGAAGTCGGTCTCCATGGCCGCGGGGGCGAGCAGCTGCCCCGCCACCACCAGCACCGCCAGCAGACCCGCCGACACCAGAGCCAGCACCAGGGCGGCCCGGCGGCTGGGGAGGCGCCGCGACTTCGGCAGGTGCAGGATGTTCGCAGCCAGCTCAGCCATGGGCGCGCTCCTTCCGGATGCGGGGGTCCACGATGCCGTAGAGGATGTTCGCCACAAGGTTGCCGCCGAAGACCAGCGCCGCCGACACCAGCGCGATGGCCGCCAGCAGGGCCACGTCGCCGCCGATGCCCGCAGCCACGGCCGCCTGCCCCAGCCCCGGGTAGCTGAACACCTGCTCCACCAGCACCGACCCGCCAAAGATCTCGGCTATCTGGGCGCACTGGATGGTGAGGGCCGGAAGGATGAGGTTGCGCAGCCCGTGGTGCACCACCACAGATGCGGTGGACTCCCCCCGGGCCCGGGCGAAGCGGACGTAGGGCGAGCCCATGACGTCGATGGTCTTCTCCCGCGTGTGCAGGGCCACGTTGGCCACCCCCACCACCGACAGCGTGATGGCCGGCAGCGCCAGATGGTGCAGGGCGTCCACCCAGGTGACGTCGGCCGCCGCCTTGCCTATGGGAGCGGAAAACCCTATGGGGAACCACCCGAGCGCCACGCCGAACACCATGAGCATGAGCAGCGCCACCCAGAAGGTGGGGCTTGCCGCCAGCACGAAGCAGAACGCCTTCACCGCGCGGTCGGCCAGGCTGCCGCGACGCACGCCGGCGAGCACCCCCAGCGCCACGCCCAGCACGCCGCTGGCAAGCCACGCGATGCCCATGAGCAGAAGCGAGTTCGCCGCCCGCTGGGCCACCACCTGGGCAACGGGCGCGTTGAAGCGCAGCGATTCTCCCGCGTCGCCGTGCAGAAGGCCGCCCACCCAGGCCAGGTAGCGCTCGGGCAGCGGCACGTCCTTTCCCCAGTAGGCCTGCAGTGCCTCGCGCTTCGCGTCGGACATGGCGCCCAGGGCAGCCTGCCCCACGTTGGCGGCCACCGGGTCCACGGGAGAGAGGCTCACCAGGGCGAACACTACCATGCTCACGGCAACCATGAGCACGATGAAACGCCCGACCTGCCTTGCGACGAAGCCCACGCCTACTCCCAGTACCACTTGTCCACGTTGTTCACCAGCGACCAGCCGTGGCCGTGGGGATGGGGCTTCTGGCGCGCCACCACCAGCCCGTCGCGCTTGAAGTACAGGTGGTCCACGTTGCACAGCCACACCCAGGTGGCCGCCCCCTGCGGCGCGAAGCCGTTCCGGCCGTCCCACTGCGCCGCCTGCCATTCGGGATAGGACTCCTCCACCGTGGTGGCGGCCAGGGCCGCGTCGAGGTGTGCGTCCACGGCGGCGCTGTCGTAGCAGGCGTAGTTGCCCGACGAGGCGCCGTAGTGCAGCATGTACAGCTCCACGGGGCTGTTCGACCCCCAGCCCCACAGCACCGGGTCGGTGTACTGGTGGGCGTAGATGCCGCTCGGGTCGGTGGTCCACCCCGAGCCGATGGGCAGCACCTCTACGCCCAGGCGCTCCATCTGGTTCGCGAACTCGTTGGCCAGGGCCTGGCGCACCGAATCGCTGGCGCTGTAGTAGCAGCTGAAGGAGGCGCGCAGGCCGTCCTTCTGCCGGATGCCGTCGGCCCCTAGCTTCCAGCCGGCCTGCTCCAGCAGCTCGGCGGCGCCCTCGGGGTCGTAGGCCACCTCCATGGCGGGGCTGTACCAGGGCATCCCGTCGGAGACGCTGTAGGCCTGCGTTCCGTAGCCGTTCAGCACGTTTTGGATGAGCGAGGCCCGGTCCACGCCCAGGTTGATGGCACGGCGCAGGGAAACGTCGCAGGTCACGTCGTTGCCGGCATCGTAGGTCTGACCGGCGTCCTGCTTCGTGGCCCCCGCCGGGATGGCCGGCAGCGATATGCCGCGCGAGTCCACCGAGGCGCAGTTGAGCACCGAATACCCCGCCGGGTTCGCCGCATCCACCAAGGTGGCCGCCGTGTAGGCCACGTCCGCCTGGCCCGACTGCGCCGCCGCCAGCGAGGCGTCCTCCTCCATGAACACCACGACCACGCGATCCATCAGGGGCTGCTCTCCGTAGTAGTCCGGGTTCGCCCGCAGGATGACCTGCTGGCCGCGGTCCCACTGCTCCAGCACGTAGCGGCCCGATCCGATGGGGTTCGCGCCGTAGGTGGCCGCATCGTAGGCGTGCGCCGGCACGATGCCCACCACGGCCAAGGTGTAGAGCATGGCGTTGAAGGGCTTGCTCAGATGCAGCTGCACCGTGGCATCGTCGGTGGCCACGGCCTCCCGCACCATGGACAGGTCCGCCTCCGATGCGGGGTTGGCGTTGATGCCGTTTATGGTGAAGGCCACGTCGCGGGCCGTGAGCGGCTCGCCGTCGGTGAAGCGCACGTCGTCGCGGATGGTGAAGGTCCAGGTGAGGCCGTCGGGCGAGCACTCGTAACCCGTGGCCAGGTCGTTCACGAAGTTCAGGTCGGCGTCGGTGGTGATGAGCGTGGACTGGATGAGCGGCTCGTGCACATGCTCGCCGCAGCCCCAGGAAAACAGCGGGTCGAACCCGGCTGCCGGCTCGGACGACGTGGTCATGGTAACCACCACCTGCGAAGCCCCGTCAGCCCCGGAGACCGCCTCGGCTCCGCCCCGGGAACCAGCACCACCCGCGCAGCCCGATAGCGCCGCCCCCGACGCGCAGGCAAGCGCGCCGAACCCGGCAAGTTTCAGAAAATCGCGGCGCCCCAGGACCATGGCTTCCCCTTCCGTTGCACCCCGCAGACAAGCCGACGGGCGCACGCTTGGAATGTTATGACGGAAGAAATCGTAACACAGTTCGATGCAGCGGCTGCCCGCAAGTGTTACGCAACGAGAAAACGTGTTACTTGTTCGGCGAGCGGTGTAATGTACCTTGCCGCTCCTACCCGAAGGGCACTGCCGGAAACGTCGAAACACAGTGCGCAACCGGAGGGTTTTCCGCGAATTCCCGTAAAACCCTCCGGTTGCGCACTATCGGCTTGCGGGGAAAGGCTCCCCTTGGGGCTATAATCGCCGCATTGCGGAAGGCTGCGTTGCGGAAAACCGCACCGCGGAGGCCTGCTGTAAAACCCGTTGCGAAGGGAAAGCCATGCGCGTCACCCATCAGATTCCGGCCGTCTTCGACGAGCGCTCCCAGGTGCTGATGCTGGGGACCATCCCCTCCCCCGCCTCCCGCGAGGCCGGGTTCTTCTACGGGCATCCGCGCAACCGGTTCTGGCCGGTGATGGGGGCGCTGTTCGACGAGCCCGTCCCCGAGACGAACGCAGACCGCGCCGACCTGCTGCTGCGCCGCCACATCGCCCTGTGGGACGTGCTGGCCGCCTGCGACATCGACGGCGCGAGCGACGCCTCCATCGCCGGCGAGCAGCCCAACGACCTGGCGCCGCTGCTGGCGTGCGCCCCCATCGGGCGCATCTTCTGCACCGGGGCGACGGCGGCGCGCCTGTTCGCGAAGTACGACGAGCCCGTGCTGGGGCGGCCGGCCGTGCGCCTACCCTCCACGAGCCCGGCCAACGCGGCGTTTACGCTGGAGCGGCTGGCGGCCGACTACGCCGTCATCAGGGAAAGCGTGACCGACTGGGAGCCGCCAGCGCTGGACGTCGCCCAGGTGGTGCGGCTGGAGCAGAGCATCGCCGAAGAGGGCACGCCGCTCTCCGAGCTTATGAGGCGCGCCGGGCGCTTCCTGGCCTACGAGGCGGCGAAGCTGCTGGGCGAGAAGGGTTCGGCAGCGCCGGAGACGTCGGCGCGCATAGTCGTGCTGTGCGGCAACGGCAACAACGGCGGCGACGGATGGGTGGCGGCGAAGTACCTGGACCGCTGGGGCTTTCCCGTGGATGTGGTGACCGCGCGCCCTCCCGATCAGCTGGCAGCCCGGCCGGCTCGGGACGCGGCGCTGGATGCCGCGAGCGTCCTGTCGGAAAGAAGCCGCATCCTCTGCGACCCCTCCGAAGCCGAACTTGCCCGGGTCCTGGACGGCGCATCGCTGACCATCGACGCCCTGCTGGGAACCGGGTTCGCCCACGACCAGGTGCGTCCGCCCTTCGGACGTTGGATCGAGCTGCTAAACGTTGCGGCCCAGCGCGGGCTGCCCGTGCTGGGCGCCGACGTGCCGAGCGGCCTGAACGCCCAGACGGGCATCCCCGCGCGGCAGACTGTCCGCGCCGCCAGGACCGTCACGATGATCGCCCCGAAGACGGGCATGGCCGCGCCAACCGCGAAACCCTTCTGCGGAGCCGTCCGCGTGGCGCCCCTCTCCTATATAGAGCCCTTCTTCGGCGAGGGCCGAAGGGAAGGTTAAAGTTTCTGCTCGCAGTGCGCTTCCGAAGGCCGTCCCGACGGAGGGGCCGTTCCAACGTGGTAGAATCCGCAGCACAGCAGAGGAGCGCGAAGCCTGCGGCGCATCGGCGTCGGCAGGCAGCAAGGGGGTCCATTGACCGCAGCGGACGACAAGAGGAACAGCCAGCAGCCCGAAGGCGTGTGGGAGCCGCCCCCGCCGACCGGCTCGGCATGGCCCGGGCGGCCGCCGGCTCGGAACGCAGCTGCCGCCAGCAGCGCGAACGGGCGCACCGGCGGCTACGGAGCCCAGACCTCTTCCGGAAGCGGTCCGAAGACCGGCCCCTACGCCCATGCCGCCTCGCAGCCCTATCCCGGCTCGCGCACAGCACCCGGCTACGGCGGCGCGCAGCAGGCGCCCCGCCCCGGGCAGCCCGTCACCTCCGACGAGTTCGCCGAGCTCTGCCGCACCATCGGCTCCTCGGTCGCCCAGGTGAGCGAGGCCGTGGGCAAGGCCATCAGCGAATCCGTGTCCAACGCTGCGAAATCCGCGAAGAACGCGAAAGCGAAGGCGCCCGCTAGTCCCCGCCCCGCACCCGCGAAGGGCGCGAATCGGCAGCGCAGCCCTATGGCGGCCGCCAGCTCACCCTTCCCCGCCGCCCCTTACGCGTCCCAGAGCAGCGCGAAGGCCGAGCTGAAGCGCCGCGACGCTATCGTGAACACGCGCTTCAAGAAGCCCGGCGGCCTGCAGGCATCGGGCGTGGCCTTCACCGCCGTCGGCGCCGTGACCACGCTGGTGTTCTCCGGCACCCTGGCCGGCATCCTGGCTACGGCCGGTACCGTATCCGCCGGTCCCACGGCGGTGGCCGCCATCATGGTGGGCGGCTTTCTGGGAGGGGCCGTGGCGCTTTTGTGCACCGGCATCTCCAGGCTGAGGACGGCCGGGCGCCTGCAGTCCTTCCGTCGCATCTTCGGCACCCGGGAGGCCTGCTCCATCGACGAGATGGCCGCCCAGCTGCACCAGAGCCGCGGCAGGACGCTCAAGCAGGCGCGCGGCATCCTGAAACGGGGGCTGCTGCCCCAGGGCCACATCGACGACGAGGGCACCACGCTCATGGTCACCGACAACGCCTACCGCCACTACCGCCAGCTGCAGGCCTCCCGGCGCCAGGCCGCGCAGGCCCCGGGCCAGGCGGTCATCACCGACGTGTCCGACGTGACGCCCGCGTCCCGAACCGCAGCCTCCGCGGCAGGGGCCGGCCGCCCGCAATCCGGCGCCTCCGAGTCGTTGCCGCCCCGGGCCCGCGCCTTCGTGGAACAGGGGCAGGCCTACCTAGACCAGTTGCGCCGCCTGGACGACGACATCGCCGACGCCGCCGTCAGCGCCAAGATCGCCTCCATCGAGCAGGTGGTGGCCAAGATCCTGGAGCGGGCGCAGGCCCATCC
>DBFAWQ010000238.1:0-13830 GCA_048242115.1 Eggerthellaceae bacterium | reverse complement strand
AGGCGTTCGTGGACAAGTTCCGCTACAAGGCCACCAAGGCCAAGCAGGCCCAGGAGCGGGCCCGGCGCATCGAGAAGATCATGGAGAACCGCATCGTGCTTCCCGAGGAGAAGAAGACGGTGCACTTCAACTTCAAGCAGCCGCCGCGCACGGGCGAAGTGGTGGTGAAGGCCCGGGGGCTGCGCAAAGCCTTCGGAGACAAGGTAGTCTACGACGGGCAGGACTTCACCATGTACCGCGGCGACAAGATCGCGCTCGTGGGCCCCAACGGTGCGGGCAAGTCCACGCTGCTGAAGATGGTCGCCGTGGTGGAGGCGCCCGACAGCGGCACCATCGAGTACGGCGTGCACGTGACGAAGACCTACTACGCCCAGCACCAGCTGGAGGAGCTGCATGCGGGCAACACCGTGTTCGAGGAGCTGGACCACGCCGCCCCGGGCTGGACCATGTCGCAGGTGCGCACGCTTCTGGGTGCCTTCCTGTTCACGGGCGACGCCGTGGACAAGCGCGTCTCGGTGCTCTCCGGCGGCGAGAAGAGCCGCCTTGCCCTGGCGAAGATGCTGGTGGCCCCCAGCCCCCTGCTGCTTCTGGACGAGCCGACGAACCACCTGGACATCGCCAGCGCCGACATCCTGGAGCAGGCGCTCCGGGCCTTCGAGGGGACCATCCTGCTCATCACCCACGACCGGCACCTCATCCGCGGGGTGGCCAACCGCATCGTGGAGGTGACGCCGGGCAAGCTCACGGTCTACGACGGGGACTACGACTACTACCTGTACAAGTCCGGCCAGCTGGAGGGCCAGGCGCCTGCGGAGGGGTCGCTGGTGGACGAGGCGGTGGGCGGCAAGGGTGGCTCCGGTTCCGGCGCCTCCGGCGCGGCCAAGGCGAAGGCGTCGTCGGGCAAGGGCACGGTGGTGGCTGTGAACAAGCGCGGGAGGAAAGGCGACGACGGCCCTGCGCCCGCGGCGGCCGTCTCCTCCGCGCAGGGGGTGGCCAAGGTGGAGCTTACGGCGGCCAAGGGCAGCGCCCCCAAGTCCAAGGAGCAGAAGCGCCGCGAGGCCGAGGCCCGCAACCGCGCCTACGCGGCCCTGAAGAACCACCGCAAGCGCATCGCCCAGCTGGACGAGCAGATGGAGCGCGACAACGCGCGGATGGAGGAGCTGCTGGCGCTGATGGCCGACCCGGACTTCTACATCAACGAGGACGCCTCCTCCGACGCCATCGCCGAGCACGCCAAGTTGAAGAAGCGGCTGGCCGACGCCGAGGAGGAGTGGTTCATGCTCACCGAGGAGCTGGAGGCGGAGATGGCCCGCCAGGCGGCACAGGCCTAAGGAGGGGCCACGGCCTGGCGGCCGGCCGGGTCGGTGCGGGTGCGCGGGATGCGGTAGAGGGCGGAAGGAGCGGCCATGCTCAACATCGTGCTGGTGGAGCCGGAGATTCCCCAGAACACGGGCAACATCGCCCGCACCTGCGCCTGCCTGGGCGCCAACCTTCATCTGGTGGAGCCCATGGGCTTTCGGCCTACGGAGCGCAACCTGCGCCGCGCCGGCTGCGACTACTGGGACATGGTGGACATCCGCACCTGGCCCTGTGCCCGCGACTTCCTGGCCGCCTGGGAGTCGGGGCAGCTGGGAGCGGGGGCGCTGCACCTGTTCACGGGCCGGGCGGCGCGGCGCTTCGACGAGATTTCTTACGGTGAGGGCGATTTCCTGCTGTTCGGGCGCGAGAGCCGCGGCCTGGACGAATGGCTGCTGGAGGCCTACGCCGATCGGTGCGTGCGCATCCCCATGGTGCAGGACGCTCGCAGCCTCAACCTGTCGAACGCCGTGGCCGTGGCCGCCTACGAGGCCAGCCGGCAGCTGGGCTGGCCGGGGCTTTCCTAGCGCGCGGCGCCGAAGGGCCAGCAGCACCCCTGGCGCCGCATCCCCCCGCAGCACCCGGCGCCGACAGTGCACAAGTGGAGGGTTTCAGGCGATTTCCCGGAAAACCCTCCACTTGTGCACTGTGCCCGGGGACGAGGGCGGCCGGGTTCGCTGCGCTCGTCGAGTCGCGGCGTTCGGAGCGCGCGGCGCCGAAGGGCGTGCGGCGGCCGGGAGATATGGGGCGGTTTGCCCGTCGCGGCGGACGCTGCGGCCGAAAAGCGCTATCATCGGCCCATCCGATCAGCCAACCCAAGGAGGTCGCCTTATGGCGCGCGTGTTCAACTTTTCCGCCGGTCCCGCGATGCTGCCCGAGCCGGTGCTCCGCCAGGCGGCGGCCGAGATGCTGGACTACGACAACACCGGCATGTCCGTGATGGAGATGAGCCACCGCTCGGCCGCCTACAAGTCCATCATCGAGACCGCCGAGGCCGACCTGCGCGAGCTTCTGCAGATCCCCGGTAACTACCAGGTGCTGTTCTTGCAGGGCGGCGCCACCCAGCAGTTCGCCGCCATCCCCATGAACCTCATGCGCAACAAAGTGGCCGACTACATCGTCTCCGGCTCGTGGTCGAAGAAGGCGTTCAAAGAGGCGAAGCTCTACGGCCAAGCCAACTGCGTGGCGTCCTCCGAGGACGGCAACTTCTCCTACGTGCCCGACGTGGAGGGGCTCGCCTTCAGCCCGGATGCCGACTACGTCTACATCTGCCAGAACGAGACCATCTACGGCACCCGCTACACGAAACTGCCCGATACCGGCGACATCCCGCTGGTGACCGACGTGAGCTCCATGTTCCTGTCCGAGCCCATGGACGTGAGCCGATTCGGGCTCATCTACGGCGGCGTGCAGAAGAACGTGGGGCCGGCCGGCGTCACCATCGTCATCGTCCGCGACGACCTGATTCGCGAGGACGTGCTGTCCTTCACGCCCACCATCATGCGCTACATCACCCAGGCCGATGCGAAGAGCCTGTACAACACCCCGCCCGCCTACGGCATCTACATCTGCGGGCTCGTGTTCAAGTGGTTGAAGGAGCGGGGCGGCCTGGCGGCCATGCAGCAGGTCAACGAGCGCAAGGCGAACCTGCTCTACGGGTTTCTGGACCAGTCGAGGCTGTTCCGCGGCACGGCGCGCCGCGAGGACCGCTCGCTCATGAACGTGCCCTTCGTCACCGGCAGCGACGAGCTGGACGCGCTGTTCGTGGCCGAGGCGAAGTCGGAGGGCCTGGAGAGCCTGAAGGGCCATCGCAGCGTGGGCGGCATGCGTGCCAGCATCTACAACGCCATGCCCTACGAGGGCGTTGAGGCCCTGGTCAAGTTCATGGAGCGCTTCGAATCCCAGCACCAAGCCTAGGGGCGCCGAAGCGGAAGTCGCATCCCGCGCAGAACGCGAAGCGGGCGCTCTCGGGCGCCCGCTTTCTTGTTGCGGGTTGATTTCGTCTGGTGTCGGGTTAGAGCGCCTCTTGTTTTTAGCGTGTTGCCCTCTCTGCGGACGCTCAAGGCTGGTCGCTTGACGCGGATTTTGTGCAAAGCCGCTTCTTTCGGGAGCGGCTCTTCTATTGATGGCCGCATCCCGAAAAGTTTTCAAAAAAGTGCCTTGTTGCGCAACAAAATTGACTTTTTCGCTGATACCTTCGTCCATGTCAGGCCGACGTTTGCGTCGATGCGCTGCAGGATGTTTGGCGCTAGGGCTTTGCAACTGCCATGCTGGATGTTTCTTCGCTACGCCACGGGCTCCAGAAGGTGGAAGCGGAGGGTGTGCTTTCGTTGCATGGTTGCGGACGGCTTGGAGAGGCCGGCGCCCAGCGGTTCCTACAGCTCGGCAAGGATATCGGCAAGCAGGGTAAGTTGGCCATGCTGGCATCGGGGGCAAACGATGCACGCAAGGCCCGCTTACCGCAACGCAACCGAACGAAGGAGAGTTCATCATGGCATTTTGCGGTTATTGCGGAACGAAGCTCGAAGACGGCGCCCAGACCTGCCCGTCCTGCGGAAAGCCCCAAGGGGCTGCCGCGCCCCAGCCTGCGCCGCAGCCGGCACCGGCTCCCCAGCCCACAGCACAGGTTCCCCCTGCGGGTGCTCAGCAGTCCCCGTACGTTCAGCAACCCTATGCGGCTTCGGCCCCGCAGCCGACACCCGGCTATTACCAGCAGCCTCCCGTATCGGGCGTGCAGCAGACGGCGACCGTCGACCTGGGCACGGACTTCACCGCCTCCTACACGCCTCGGGACATCTCGGACGGTAAGGTGTTCGCCCTTGCGTCCTACATGCTCGGCATTGTCGGCATCGTGATTGCCCTTCTGGCCGCCCAGGATTCGAAGTTCGCGATGTTCCACGCGCGTGAGTCCCTGAAGCTGCAGGTTGCCAACTCCCTGGTGCTCATATTCATGGTGGTGCTGTCTTGGACGATCATCGTGCCGATCGTTGGCCTCGTCGCACTCGTCGTGATCCTCGTCATCACCGTCGTCTGCTTCTTCCGGGCGGCGAAGGGCCAAGCGAAGACCGCTCCCCTTATCGGCACCCTGAAGCTGTTCAACTAGCGGGCGAGCCTGCCTCGCCGAGAGGAAACCGATTGCGATGAACAAAGCATTCTGCACCGAGTGCGGCGCGAAATACCTTTCCGACGAGGCGTTCTGCACAGCGTGCGGGGCGCCGAGGGGGGAGGCGGACGCCGCGTCGAGTCCCTCTACCGTCACGAATCCGATTCCGACACCTATGCCGGACGACGCTCCCGGCTTCTGCACGTCGTGCGGGGCGAAGCGCAATCCGGGCGAGAGGTTCTGCACCGAATGCGGGGCGTCCTTTGGTGGCGGGACGGTCGCGGCGGGTGGTTCCGAGCAGGCTGCCGAAGAATCGGACTGCGGACGGGAACCTCAAGGCGAGGCGGTCGTGCCTATTGCTGACAACCAGGAAACAGCGCCCCTGCCTTCCTCTGCGCCCGCACGCTCCTTTGCTGCGGCGGCCGTGGCGGAAGACGTCGTGTCGCAGGAGGTCTTCGCTGCGCCGATTGCCTCGCAAGAGGTAGAGACACCTATGGCTCCGGGACCGAGGGTCGAGGTCTGCAAGGAAGGCGTAGCTGGGGCTGCCGAGCCGAAAAGAAAGGGTCGGAAAGGGGCGAAGATTGCGGCGTGTGTTGCAATTGCCGTCGTTCTGGTTGCCGGTGGCGGCATTGCAGCCTTCGCGGCCTTGGGCAACGGCGGTTGGGTGCCCGAGGGGCCGGATGCCGCGGTCGAGGAGCCGCAGACGGATGCGCTTGCCGAGGAACCCGCGGACGACGATGCAGCTTCGGAAGGGAAGGAAGCCGTCGAAGACGAGGTGCAGGCACCCTCGGATGCTCCGGCCGCGCAGGAGACGGTCAAGGACGACGAGGGACGCGAAGCCGACGTGGCTGCCAACGGAGCCGCCTCGGGAAAGGGGGGCGTGGCCACTGCGTCGGACGGCCCGAAAGATTCCGCCAAGGGAGAAACCGCAGCGACGCAGCCCGAGCCGCAGGAGGCCTCTGTTCCGGAGGAACCCCCTCTCAGCCTCGACGACGAGGAGACCCGCTTCCTCGTCAACCGCTACCTCAGCAACTTCACGGAGCAGCCGGCGTTGTCCCAAGGCTACGACGCCGACGACATTCGCGGCACGACGCTCTTCACCTTCGCTCAGCTCTATATTATCAAAAACGTATTTGATTCCGTCCTCGTAACGAATCAGGATGTTTACATCAACTGGGCTGATATGCAGTACTACACGGACCTCATGCTGAAGACCGAACTCACAACGTCGATGATACCGGGAAGTCTCGAGATAGAGGATGGCTATGTCCGCTATTTGAGCATCGTCAGCTACGGCTCGGTCGGGGTTGCCTCTGCAACCGAGATGGAGAAGGTTGGCGAGAACCTGTACGCCGTCAACTTCGATGTATACGGTGATGGTTCCTACGATGTGCTCGACGAGAGCTTCTACAGGATGACTGGGGAAGAGCTCGGGGAATACTTCGGCCAATGGTCCGCCCGTTTCAGCAAACCCGTTGCTTATGGGACGGCCATCATCGAAACCGGCTACGACGACACCCCCGCCGCTCCTTACAAGCTTCTGTACTTCGAGTTCAACGATCTAGTTTACGGCAGCTAATCATCCAAACCCTCGATGGCGCAGCTCGCAGGCTCCGGGTCCCTGGGCTGCGCATGAGGGCGCCCGAGAAGGAGGTTTCCATGTTTTGCCAGCAATGTGGTGCGCCGCTGGCCGAAGGTACCGCGTTTTGCACGGAATGTGGCAATCCTATTGAGGCGCCGCAGGCAATCGTTGGCGAGGTAGGCTCGGGGGCGACAGCTCCCACCTCGATGGCCTCGGCATCTCCGGTGGCGACCGCGCCGATAAGCACGGCAGTCGGGTACGAAGTTCCGGTCGGAGCAAATGCGGGCGGGGGGCAGCCTCCTGCGCCGAAGAAGGGGAAAGGTGCTGTCGTAGCCGTAGTTGCATCGGTGGCGGTGGTAGCCGTTTTCGCGGTGGCCGCGGTGGGCCTGGTCCGAAGCGGGCTGCTTCCTTTCGCGAGTGCCCCCGAGGCGGAGGAGCCGCAAGCGAGCGCATCGGAAAACCAGTCTGATGCCGACCTTGAAAACGATGCTTCCGATGTCCCTGCGGAAACCGAAGAGGAGGCAGCCGCTCCCGTGCAGGATGACGGAAAGAAGGCTCCAACGGTTTCCTCGGAAAAGGATAAAGCTGACCTTCCGGCGGTAGATGCGCAAGCGGACGACACCGAGAAAGAAGATCCCGCCAAGGAACAAGATGCCAGCGTTCAGAAGGAGGGCGAGCCGACCGTTTCGAACAAGGAGCTCGCCTCCAAGTACTCCCAGTCGAACAGGACGCTTCACGAATCGGCCGCCAGCAGCTCCGCCCGCAATGTGGTGGAGGAGTCGCCCTACGTGCTTCCCGACAGCGATTCGAGGTACTACAGCGAGTCCGAGCTGGAGGACCTGAGCAACTGGGAGCTCTACATCGCCCGCAACGAGATCTACGCGAGGCTGGGCCGGACCTTCCAGAACGAGGACTTGAGGACGTACTTCGGCGCCCAGGCCTGGTACGAGGGTAGATTCACACCCGAGGAGTTCGATTCCCGCGTCCAGCTGAACGACTACGAGCGCAAGAACACGACGACCATTCGGGAGCTAGAGGAGAAGCGAGGGTCGTCCTATGTGCTTTAGGCTTGCCGATCTGATTGCCGGAGGCAAAGGCGTTCGGACTGCGGAAGAGCGTCCTGGCAGCCTGTCTGCCTTTGCCGTGGCAGCCGTCTTCCTCGTGCTGCTGCCCGTTGCTCTTGCGGGTTGCGGAGCTAATGCGGGATTGGTCGCATCGGAGGAAGCCGAGCCCCAGGTCGAAGCCGCGGCGGAAACGGCCGACCTGCCTGCGCTCGACGTTGCCGATGTCCCTTCCGATGCGAGGCCGACTGAGACTTTCGAAGAAGGCTCTGTTGCAGCCGCACCCTCGGAGTCGTCCCCTTCGGAGGAAACCGCTCCGGCGGCTGACGACCCCGATTCCGAAAAGGAGGAGCCGGAAGCTTCCAGCGAGGTGCCTTCCGAGGCGGCCGCTTCCGAGGAACCCGTTGTCCCCGAGGGCCTGTACGAGAGCTTCCGTCCCTCGCTTTCGCACGGCCCCAAGCCGGCGGAGTACCAGAAGTACATCGTGCTGCACGACACGGAAGGGGGAGGGACACCGCTTTCCGTCATCGATTGGTGGGATTCGAACGGCACCTACGTTGCGGCCCATTTCGTCATCGGCAAGGACGGCAGCATCGTCCAGTGCGTGCCCTTGGACGAGATCGCCCACCATGCCGGCTTCGGCGACGCGGGGCACAACGATCTTTACGGGATAGCGGAGGACGGCCGGGACGACATGGTCGGCACCAGCCCCATCGGCGACTGGGCGCCCGATTACGCGATGAACGCATGGTCGGTGGGCATCGAGATGATCCACGTAGGCGGCGAGGGCGATTACCCCGAGGCGCAGCTGCGGGCGCTCGACAGCGTCATCCGCTACATCGACGGGTTCTTCGGGGTCGAATCCGAGATCATCGACCACAAAGCCTGGCGCAGCGGCAACTCCGACACGTCGGCGGAGTTCGCCCCTTATTTCGCGAACTACCAGGACCACCGCACGCATGACTAAGCGGGCGGCGAGAAGCAAAACGAGAGAAAGGAAGGTGGCTATGGAGGCAAAACGGACAAGGGCGACATCTTTCGGCGCAGCGGCGCTCGCCGCCATCGCATCGCTGGTGTTGACCCTTGCGGTCGCGACGCCGGCGTTCGGGGCGTGGGGAGGTTTGGTGGGCAACAGCGACAGTGGCCTGCGATGGCGCTATCCAACCTACGAGTACGCCCATTCGAGATGGGTCACAGTTGGCGTAGATGTGGGCGTCTCGCCTAACCAGTGGTACTACATGGACTCTTCCGGCTATGCGGTGAAGGGATGGAGCTACATCAACGGGGCGTGGTACCACTTCGGACCGAGCTGCATCATGGACACCGGCTGGAAGGTAGTTGACGGCGTCTGGTACTACTTCGGCGGCGAGAACGACGGGGCCATGCGGACTGGCTGGAACAAGATTGGTGACGAGTGGTTCTACTTCGACCCGTCGGGCGCGTGGCGCCCCTCCAGCTGGGTCTACGACGGGGGATGGTGGTACAGCTGGCCCGACGGCACATGGCCGGCGGACTCCTGGCAGAAGATCGGTGGCTACTGGTACCACTTCGACGGCTCCGGCTACATGCAGACCGGCTGGCTGCGGACCGGCGGCGACTGGTACTACCTGAACCCCGACGGCTCCATGGCCCAGGGCTGGAAGTACGTGGACGGCAGTTGGTACTACCTCGATCTCGGCAGTGGCGCAATGAAGACCGGCTGGTTCTGCGAAACGGGGTTGGCGACCGATGGGCGCGAGGGCATCTCGGCGGGGGATGCCTGGTACTACCTGGGCTCTGACGGCGCTATGCGCACTGGCTGGCAGTACGTAAACGGCAGCTGGTACTACCTCGAGCCGAGCGGTCGTATGGCGACGGGAATGAAGACGGTCGGAGGGGTGGATTACTACCTGGATGACGACAACGGCAACATGGGAATCGGTTGGATAAAGCTAGGCGAGTCGTCCGATAGCGCTTACGACAACGACCCGTATCTGTGGGTTTACGCCGGGCCCTCCGGCGCGCTGGCGAGTGCGAAGTGGGTCGGTGAGTACTGGGTGGGAGAGGACCACCTCATGGCCCGCTCCCAATGGGTTGACTCCGGAAAGTGCTACGTGAACGGTGTCGGGAAGCGCATGGGCGATTCGGGGACCGTTAAGGCAAAGGACGGTCTTTCCTACAAGTACGTGACTGTGAACGGCAGGCAATGCGTCGATATCGTGGGATGCTACGGGGAGAACCGCAACATCCAGATACCGTACGCTATCGACGGGCTGCCGCTGAACAATATCGATTTGTCTTACTGTGGCGTTACGGGATTAAGGATGGTGAACACGACAGGAGACGACCATGCCGTGTTCTCGTGCACGAAGCTGGACTGCTCCCACAACGAAATCAGCGACCTACGTCTGTCGGATGGCGAGCAGATTGGTTGGCTGGATTGTAGCTGGAATCGTATGAACAGTCTGGTGATTGCGGAAACGGCCGTGCGCAAACTGGAATGCCAGCACAATCCTTTTATGGAGAGGGAAGGGTTCGGACCCAACGAGCTGCCGAGCACGCTTACCTACCTGGACTGCTCCACTACGATGATCTCCTGGCTGGATGTGCATCGTGAGACGTTCCCGAACCTCGAGCGTATTCTCGCTGGAGGGAACAGGCTGAACAGCATTATGTTGATCAGCCTGGCCGATGAATGGGGCTCGGCGTTTCAGTAGGGCCGTCGAATCCCTAGAGGAGGAGCGGAGGGCAAGCGAAACCTTGCTCGCGTGAACCATCGAGGGGCGCCTGGTGGGGCGCCCCCGTTCGTTACCACCAGTCTTTGCGGACGGCTCGTTTTCGTTCGGCTTTCGGAGGGCGGAAGTCCAGGGTCATCTGGCCGTCGGAGATGGTGGTGTTGGCCTTCTTCTTCTCCACGCGCTCGATGGTCCAGGACACCGCGTCGCGGCCGAACAGCTCCAGCATCTTCAGGCGCGCGTCGTGCAGGTTGGCCTTGGAGCCCGCCTTGCCGTCGCTTTCGAAGGTGAAGGTGCCGCTGCCGCGCACGTCGGCGGCGGCGGGGGATTGGTAGTGGGCGACGTAGGTTGCCATCGCGCTATTTCTTCTTCGAGGGCTTCAGGAACGAGAAGTCCAGCCCGCTCTTGATGTCGTCGAAGGCCTCCTTGAGCTCGGCGGCCATCTCCACGCCCTCGCGGTAGATGTCGTTGGCGTCGCGGGTGGCCTCGGCCACGCCCTCGCGGGTGATGCCCAGGTCGAACTCGTCGTCTGCGCCCTTCTTCTTGGGCTTTTCCTCGGGCTCCTCTTCCTCCTCGGCGTAGTAGTACTCCACTTCCTTGCCGTCCTCTTCCAGGACGAAGCCGATCTCGTTGCCCTCGTCGTCGGCGATGTAGCGGACGATGTCGTCGTCGCTCACCTCGATGTCCACCAGCTCGTAGGCCTCGTCGGCATCCTCGTCCTCCTCGGCGTAGAGGTACTCCACCTCCTTGCCGTCCTCCAGAAGCACGAAGCCGATGTCGTTGCCGGCCTCGTCCTTGATGTAGCGCACGACGTCGTCCTCGTCGTAATCGAGCTCCACCAGCTCGAAGCCGTAGTCCTCGTCAGTGGGCTCCAGCTCGTCCACCTCCTCGGCCTCGTCGGCAAGCTCCTCGGCGTCGAAGTCGTCCAGGTTGCCGTTGCTGGGCAGGTCGGCCTCGCTGTCGTCGTCGCCGTAGGGGTCCACCACGTGGTAGCCGTTCTCGCCCAGGTACATGCCGGTCTCGTCGCGGATGGCCTCCTCCACGAGGTCCGGGCCGTCCTCGTCGATGCGCACGCCGCGCCGGCCGTGGTTCTCCATGAAGCCCTCGTAGGCCTGCTCCAGGTCGGAGGTCATGGCGTTGGGGTCCATGTAGTCGTCGTCCAGCTGCGACTCCACGTCCTCGATCTCGGTTTCCTCGTCGATCTGCTCGGCTTGCGTCTCGCAGCCGGCTTCCATTTCCTCGAGCTCGTCCTCAAAGGCCATGGCGTCCTCCTAACCTTGGGTTATCTGGTTTGCATTCTAGCGCAGGCGGAAGGCGCCAAGGGGCGGGGACCCGTTTGGCGCATAAACGTTCCCAAACGGTTCATGGCCTGGGGCGCCCGCGCCATCCCCCGGCGGCGCGGGCCCTAGCGGCTGCGCTCCTTCAGCGCGCGCTCGATCTCTCGCTTGGAGTCGCGGGCGGCCTGGGCGGCGCGCTTGTCGTAGAGCTTCTTGCCGCGGGCCATGGCCAGGCGCACCTTCACGCGGCCGTTCTCGTCGAAGTACATCTCCAGCGGCACGAGCGCCATGCCCTTCTCCTTCACCGCCTCGTGCAGAAGGCGGATCTGGCGCTTGTGCAGCAGCAGCTTGCGCTTGCGGTCGGGGTCGGGATTGGCGATGTTGCCGTGGGAGTAGGGGGCGATGTGCACGTTGTGCAGCCAGCATTCCCCGTCGCGGATCAGCGCGAAGCAGTCGGTCATCTGGCAGTGGTTCTCCCGCAGCGAGCGCACCTCGCAGCCCTTGAGCTCGATGCCGGCCTCGTAGGTCTCCAGGATCTCGTACTCGTGGGTGGCCTTGCGGTTCTTCGCGATGGTCTCTCGGTCGCGCTTCATCCTAGGCGCCGGCCTTTCCCTTGGAGTCGCCCTGCGCGCCGCCGTCGGCTTCGGCCTGCGCCGCGTCCAGCATCCCCTCGGCGTCCATGCCGGGGACGAAGCAGGCGTCGGTGCCCAGGTCGCGGGCGAACCGGGCGATCAGGCGCGCGGCCGCCTCCAGGTCGTTCAGGTCGATGACCTCGGTGGGGGTGTGCATGTAGCGAAGCGCCACGCTCACCAGCCCGCAGGGGATGCCGCCGCGGGCCACCTGGATGGACCGGGCGTCGGTGCCGGTGACGGAGGGCTCGGCCTCCACCTGGTATTCGATGCCCTCGGCCTTGGCCGCCGCCACCAGCCGTGCGAACACCTCCGGGTTGATGTTGGGGCCGCGGGCAATGACCGGGCCGCCGCCGCACTTCAGGTCGCCGTACTTCGTCTTGTCGATGCCGGGGTAGTCGGTAGCGTGGGTGACGTCGAAGGCCACGGCCACGTCGGGGGCCACCGCGTAGCTTGAAGTGATGGCCCCGCGGGTGCCGATCTCCTCCTGCACCGTGGCCGCGGCCACCACGTTGGCCGGGACGCCGCCCTGATTCTTCAGCAGCTCCAGCACGCGGGTGATGACCCACACGCCGCACTTGTCGTCGAAGGCGCGCGACACCGCCAGGTCCTTGCCCAAAGGCTCGAAGCCCGCGGCGAAGGTGATGGTGTCGCCGATCTCCACCAGCCGCTTGACCTTCTTGCCGGTAAGCCCCAGGTCGATAACCAGCTGGTCCAGGGGCGTCACGTTCTTGCGCTCGTCGGCGGAGATGAGGTGGATGGGCTTGCGGGCCACCACGCCTCGCAGCGGCTCGGCGCAATGGCTGCCGTGGACGTCCACGCGCAGGCTGGGCAGGATGGCCGCATCCACGCCGCCCACCGCCGACACGTACAAAAAGCCGTCGTCGGAGATGTAGCGGACCATGAGGCCGATCTCGTCCATGTGGGCGGCCAGCATGAGGGTGGGGGCGTCCGGGCCGCCTTCGGGCGATGCCTGCAGGGTGGCGTGCACCGAGCCCATGGTGTCGGTGGACACCTCGTCGGCGAACAGCGCCATGCGCTCGCGCACCACGGCCGCCACGGACTGCTCGCACCCGGTGGCCGAAGGCGTCTCCAGCAGGCTGCGCAGGTACTTGAGTTGCTTCTTCTTCATGGGAAACCTCCGAATCGGTGGCGTTGTTTGCAGGTTCGCATTGTAGTACAGCGCGCCCCGCCCGCCGCCGACAACAGGAAAACGACGGGTGAGAAGCGGGGTGGGGAAGAGCGAGGGCCGACCCCGCGAAAGGCGAGATCGGCCCTGTAGGTTCGCTTTGCCGCTGCGACGTCGTGCAGGACAACCTCGGCCGCCGTCCTGGCTGCGAAGATGTGCGTCGTGCCGGCCTGCACTTGTTTCGGTTTTGGCACTGGATGCCGCACTTTGTCCGGATATGGCGCGATTTCGGCTTCGAAAATGCACGAGCGACGGTTATGGCACGCTGTTTTTCGCCTGCGGGGCGACAAAGCCTGTTTTCCTTTTCAAAGCACCAGTTCAGAGATTTGATGGCCAATCGGGATGCTTGCCAAAACCGAACCAAGTGCGGGTGGTGGTGCCAAAACCGTCGCTCGTGTATTCTCGCGCTCGTTTTTCTGCCATAACCGAAGGAAATGCGGGCGGGAGTGCCATAGCCGACGCTTGCGTGTCGCTTGCATCCGCCCTCTCTTCGTCTTCTGCGCTCCGCCACACCTCACACGACGACGTTCCTGAATCCGGGACGGAAACCCTTTCACGATGCGGAAACTTCTTTGGGACAGCGAAGCGGAAAGGTGGAACTGCGTATAAAACAGCGCGAACTCCCGAAGTGGGAGTTCGCGTCATTCTCTTATGGTGGAGGCGCGGAGAATCGAACTCCGGTCCATACTACATCCTCCCCGAGGCTCTACAAGCTTATCCGCTGATCGCGTTTGGAGGAAGCGGGGGCTCACCGGCAGGCGCCGCTCCCTCGAGCCGGTTCGATCTTAGCTTCGGCCATACCGACTACGTGCCGAAGCGCATTCCCCTAAGATGACGTCGCGCTCGGGTCGGGGAAGTCCCGAGGTTGACGGCATGGCGCGATTAAGCAGCCATGGGCAGCGCAGAAGCGCTGTAGGAG
>DBFAWQ010000237.1:0-11014 GCA_048242115.1 Eggerthellaceae bacterium | reverse complement strand
CGTGGCGCACCGTGGCGGCGACGGTGCCCGTGCTGGTGCTGGTGGCCGCGCTGAATCCCCTGGTCAACGCCCAGGGCGCTACGGTGCTCTTCCTGCTGCCATGGGGGCGCCCCTATACTGCTGAGGCGCTGCTGTACGGGTTGCAGACCGGCCTTGCCCTGGTGACGGTGCTGTTGTGGTTCGCCAGCCTGAACGCGCTTTCCGCCGGCGAGGCGGTCGGGTCGCTTCTGGGCGGTGCGCTGCCGGGCGCGGCGCTGGTGCTGACCATGGTGCTTCGGTTGGTCCCGCGGTTCGGGACTCAGGCGCGGAAGGTGTCCGACGCCTTCGCGGGGCTGGGCGGCCGCGCGGGGACGGGGACGGACGTGGGTGCGGGCGTGGGCGGCGAGGCGCGCCGGGTCGGCGCGGCGCGACGGTTGCGCCAGGGCGGCCGGGAACTGTCGGCGCTGGCCACGTGGGCCCTCGAGGGGTCCATGGCCACGGCCGATTCCATGCGCGCCCGCGGGTTCGGCTCGGGGCGCCCCACACGCTACGAGCGGTTCCGCTTCGCGCCGCGCGACGGGCTGATGGCGGCGACGATGGCCGTGCTGTTCGTGCTGGCGGCCGCGGGGGTGGCGGCCGGACGCGCTGCGGCCCAGCTGGTTCCCACCGTGGCCCTTCCGCCAACCGACGCGGCCTTCTGCGCGTCGCTGGTTTCGTTTACGCTGTTTCTGGCACTTCCGGCGCTGGCCAACGAGACGGAAAGGCTTAGATGGCGCTTCTTGTTTTCCAGAATGTGACGTTCACCTATCCGGAGCGGCCCGAGCCCGCGCTCGACGACGTGAGCTTTTCCCTGGATACGGGGGATTTCTGCTGCATCATGGGCCGAAGCGGCAGCGGCAAGACCACGCTGCTGCGCCAGATGCGCACCGTCCTGGCGCCCCACGGGACCCGCAGCGGGCGCGTGCTGCTGCGCGGACGGAACCTTGCGGACGTGCCCTTGCGCGAGCAGAGCCGCTCCGTCGGGTTCGTGGGCCAAGACCCCGACTTGCAGCTGGTGGCTGACACGGTCTGGCGCGAACTGGCCTTCGGCCTGGAGAACGTGGGGACGCCGCCGGAGGTCATGGCCGTGCGCGTGGCCGAGACGGCGAGCTATTTCGGGCTGCAGGATCTGTTCGACTGGCCCGTGAACGAGCTGTCGGGCGGTCAGAAGCAGCTGGTGAACCTGGCGTCGGCCATGGCGCTGCGCCCCGACGTGCTGGTGCTGGACGAACCGACGAGCCAGCTCGACCCGGTGGCGGCGGCGGATTTTCTCGAGACGCTGCGGCTTGCCAACCAGGACCTCGGCGTGACGATCGTGCTGACGGAGCACCGTCTGGAATTGGCGTTGCCGCTGGCGACGACGGTGCTGGTGATGGACGGGGGACGGTTGGCGTGCGCCGGCGCTCCTCGCCGGATCGCCTGCGAGCTGCAGCGGCGGGACGAGCCGATGACCTGCGCGCTTCCGAGCGCCACCCGCATCGCGCTGGCGCTGGGGGCTGGCGCGCGGGAAGCTGCGGTCTGCGGGGAAGACGCGCGCGGCGCCCTTCTTCCGCTCACGGTGCGCGAAGGGGGCCGCTGGCTCGGTGATTACTTGGGCGACCCGCCGCGGCGGGAAAACGTGGAGCCGGGCGGGGACGCCAGTGCCGATAATCGCCCAAAACTGATCGCGGCGACGGGGGAGACTGCGGAAGACGCGCCCCTGCGCCATGCGCCTGCGGTTTCGGATGCTGACGGCTCGGACGCCCCCCGCGTTCTGGGCGGTTCCACGGGTTCCCCATCCGAAACCGCCTTGGAACTGCGCGACATCTGGTTCCGTTACGGGCGCGACTTCCCCGACGTGCTGAAGGGGCTCGACCTCTCCGTCGGCGAAGGCGAGCTGTTCGCCGTGGTGGGCGCGAACGGCTGCGGGAAGTCGACGCTGCTGTCGGTGGCGTGCGGCCTGCGCAAACCCTACCAGGGACGCGTGCGGTTCGGCGCCGGGCGCCCCGTGCTGGTGCCCCAGGACCCCTGCAGCCTGTTCTCGCGCGAGACCGTGCGGGAGGAGCTTGCGGCCATGGCGGCCGACGCGGCGGAGAGCGACGCCCTCGTGAACGAGGTCGCCGTTCGCTGCGGGCTGACCGACGTGCTTGACCGCCATCCGAACGACCTTTCGGGTGGCGAGCAGCAGCGTCTCGCCCTGGCCATGGCGCTGGCAACGCGGCCGCGCGTTTTGCTGCTCGACGAGCCGACGAAGGGCGTCGATCCCCTGTTCAAACAGCAGCTCGGCGCCCTGCTGCGCTCCCTTGCGGCGGACGGCACGGTGGTGGTGCTCGTCTCCCACGACATCGAGTTCTGCGCGCAGTGGGCCACCCGCGCGGCGCTGCTGTTCGACGGAACCGTGACAGCCGAGGGCGTCCCGTCCCGGCTGTTCTCCCAGGCCGCGTTCTACACTACGGCGGCGAGCCGCATCAGCCGCCCCTTCTTCCCGAACGTCGTGACCGTCGACGAGGTGGTGCGCGCATGCCGGGAACGGTAGGGAAGGGAAGCGCCGCGCGCCGGCGCCACGACGAAGGCGAGCCGACGCAGCGGCACCATACGTTGGAAGATGGGACGGCACCGCGGCGGTATGCGCTGGAAGACGGGACGGCGCCGCGAAGGGCCGCTGCGCGCCGACGGGTCTTCGCGGTGACGTTGGTGTGCGTGCTGGGCTCCGCGCTCACGGTGGGGCTGTGCGCGTGGGCGGGGGGCCGCAGCTACGTGCTGGGGAGCATCGTGGTGGTGACGCTGTCGCTCGTCCCCTTCGTCGCGGCGTTCGAGAGTCGCAAGCCCCGTGCCCGCGACCTGGTCACCGTGGCGGTCATGGCGGCGCTGGCCGTGGTGTCGCGCATGGCGTTCGCCTGGGCTCCGGGGCTCAAGCCGACGCTCGGCATCGTCATGCTGGCGGGGGTGGCGCTCGGCCCGGCATCGGGCTTTTTCGTGGGGGCCGTCACGGCTCTGGCCAGCAACTTCCTGTTCGGACAAGGGCCGTGGACGCCCTGGCAGATGCTCTCGTTCGGGCTGGCGGGCTTCCTGTTCGGGCTGTTCGCGCGGCACGGTGCGGTCCCGCGCAGCCGCTGGTCCGCGAAGGCGAGGGTGCTCGCGAGCGCGCTCGGGTTCCTCGTGGTGGCGCTCGCGTGCGGGCCCGTGCTGGACACGAGCTCGCTGTTCTTCATGCTGTCCTCGGTCACGCTGGAGGGGGTGCTGGCCGTCTACGCCGCCGGCCTGCCCGCGAACCTCGTCCTCGGCCTGTCCACGGCGGTCACGTTGGCGCTGGTGGGCAATCCCTTGCTTGCCAAGCTCGAGCGCCTGCGTGTGAAGTACGGGGTGGGGGAGTAGGGCCCTTGCTGCCCAGGTGCCCCCTTCCAACCGTTGTCCGTGTTCGCGCTTTCGCTTGGGGGGCAGCCGTTACTTTCCCGACGGGCCTTCGAGTATGCTGCCGAAGGCTTCGGTGAGTCCAGTGGGGACCAGCACCAGGCCGCCTTTCTCCTTCACGCCGTCGTAGAGCATGTTCATGGCCCGCAACTGCATGGCCCCCTCTTCGGTCTTGTAGTTGCGGCTGGCCCGCACGAACATCTCCGATACGTCTTCCTCGGCCTCGGCCAAGGTCACGCGAGCGTTGCGCTCCCGCTCGGCCTGCGCTTCCTTGGAGAGCGCGTCTTGCAGGTCCTTGGGAATGACGATGTCGCGGATCTCGACCGAGACCACGGTCACTCCCCACGTTTCGGTCTTCTGCACCAGCAGGTCCTTGATTTCCTCGTCGAGGTTTTTGCGACGCGTGCTCAGCTCGGCGATGTCGATGGTACCGATGGCGTCGCGCAGCGTGGTCTGGGCAGCCCAGAACACCGCCTCGCAGTAGTTCTTCACCTCGGTACAGGCGCTCTTCGGATCCCACACCATCCAGAACAGCACCGCGTCCACATCGACGGGCACGCAGTCGGCGGTGAGGGCCTTTTCGGCGCGGAAGGTGGTGGCGGTCAGGCGCTGGTCTACGTAGGCGGCCACGAAGTCGACGAAGGGGACGGTCAGGAACACGCCTGGACCCTTGATGCGGGACAGCTTGCCGAAGCGAAGCACCACGGCCGCCTCCCATTCCAGCACGACATGCACGTTGGCCAGCAGCAGGAGCCCAGCAACGACGCCGCCGAGCGCCCACGGCCAATCGGCGCCTGCGCCCCACAAAGCCAGCCCGACGAGGATGGGTAGCGCGACGAGCGCTGTTCGGAACAGCACCAACCCTATCTGCAAGGGGCGTCCGCTCTGGCGACTGGTCATGGGAATGCTCGAGTCTGCGACGGCCTGGGGTTTGTTCTTGCCCTTTTTCTTAGCCATGGATATCGTCCTTCGGTTCGATTTGCTGGCGGATGCGGAAGAGCAGCTCGTCGTTGCTGATGCCCGAGGACCGAGCCAGCACCAGCAGCTCGCCGATGAGCGCATCCAGGGGGGAGTCGCTCACGCCTTTGATGGCGTCGGCTTGGGTGGTCACGAAGGTGCCCGACCCTCGCTTGGTCTGGATGAGTCCGTCCCGTTCCAAGTCCTTGTAGGCTTTGGCTGCCGTATTGAAGTTGATGTTCTGCTTCACGGCGAGCTCGCGCACCGACGGCAAGCGGTCGCCAGGCTGCAGTTGGCCGGACCTGATGAGATAAATCACCCGGTTGCGGATCTGAATCCAGATGGGGACATCTGCGGTTTCGTCAACGATGATTTCGGCCATAGCGCCCTTTTGCTCGAACGTCTTTCGGCTCATTATAACGGTTGGCAGGGAAACTGCGTTGACGGCCACGGCAAGCGCTCCTCCCTTCTTTTTCTCGATGCTCCGAAAAAGTGTCTTGCAAAGCATAAGTGTAATAATGTATTATTACAATAGACACTTCGAAAGGAGCGGCGCAACTCCATTCGAGGCAGAGGGGGATTCTGCGGAAGGCGCGATCAGCGCGCGAACCGTGCCATCGGGAATCCAGCATCTTGAGCAAAGCATCGCGCCTTGGTCCTATGCCGCGGCGGGTGCGTTTTGAGAGGAGACCGAGAAGATGCATCACTCTACGATTAAGCGGCGCGACTTTCTGAAGTGGTCGGGCATCGCGGGAGGGGCTGCGCTTTTGGCGCCGTCGATGCTGGCCGGATGTGCGACGAAGAAAACGGAGCCGGCGGGCGAATCGACGCCCGAAGGGGGAGAGGCTGCCGAGAAGCCGGTGGCCAGCGCCGCCGAGCCGGGCTACATCACCGACGCCATCAGCGACGGGCTGCCCTACGGCGCCGACAAGATCTGCCCGGTGCTGTGCACCAACGGCGACGCCTGCGGCCAGCTGCATACCGGCCAATGCTATGTGAAGGACGGCAAGATCGTCCACTACGAGGGCTGCACCGCCGGCCACAACAAGGGCGGCATGTGCGCCCGCGGCATGTCGGGTCTGGGCATCATCAACCACCCCGACCGCATCAAGTACCCCATGCGCCGCGTGAACGAGAAGGGTGTAGAAGGCGAGTTCGAGCGCATCACCTGGGAAGAGGCCATCGACGAAATCACCGACGCCATCAAGAAGGCCATCCAGGAGGAGGGCCCCCACACCGTCGCCGCCGGGTTCGCGCACCCGGGAAACTACGCGTCGAACGCCACGGCATCAGTGTTTGTCACCCTTTTCGGAGGCGATTCTCCCAACGGCCCCGAGTGTTGGCATGACCTGCAGTTCGGTCCTACGGTGACTTTGGGTGACATGTACCATTGCCACGAAAGCGATCCTCTCGAGTCGAAGCTGCTGGTTCTGTGGGGCGAGAACACCGCCCTCACCAAGCCACAAGAATGGTCGCGGTCCTATGGAAAGGCCATGTACGAGAACGGCGCGAAGCTGGTCGTAATCGATTCCCGCCTTACCGAAACCGCGAACAAGGCGGACTTGTACCTGCCCGTTCGTCCGGGAACCGACGCCTATCTTGCTCTAGCTATGGCGAACGTGATCATTACGGAAGGGTTGGCTGACAAGGAATTCATTGAGAAGCATACGTTCGGCTACGACGAATTCGAGCAGCTCGCTCTTAAGTACACCCCGGAAGAGGTCGAGAAGGTCTGCTGGACTCCGGCGGATCGCATCAGGGAGGTCGCCAGGCTTTATGCGACCATGAAACCTGCCATGCTCTGCATCGGCCGCGGCGGTAATTCCGCCGGAGGCAGTACCAGCAATGCCGGCTGGATGATGTCTCGCGCTATTACGTGTCTTGTCGGTCTGTGCGGTCAAGTGGGTTCCGTCGGGTCTGGAGTTAGCATTGAGACGTCGTCAGGAAACCCCGGCAACCTGTTCTACCATTGGCCCAAGTCCTTCACTATGACGGCGCCCGCGAAGGGCATCGAGCCCCTTGTTGAGCGAACTCAGGGAAAACCGGCGGGAATCTGGCAGAAGAACGACATCCTCTACAAGCGCGACCCTTATGGATATCGCGTCTATATGACGAACGGTAATTTTGCCGCGACGAGCGGAAACCAGGCGGAGGCAGCCGAGGCCTTCAAGCAGATCGACCTCGTCGTGGTCTACAATCGTCTCGCCCACTGGACCGCATCTGCCTTTGCGGATATTCTGCTTCCTATCTGCTCGTGGGCGGAGGCCTATGTATGGCGCCCCGATTGGGCTCATATGACGGTTACGGCTCCCGCTATCGATCCGCTGTTCGAGAGCGTTTCCGACATCGAGCTCTTCAAGCGCCTTTCCGTGGCCCTTGGCAAGAAGCTTGAGCTTGGCAAAGAAGATCGGGAAATCTGGCCTTTCGCAGACGACAGGGAATTCATCGCCTCGATGTGTGCCAACGAGAAGATTCAGGCCGCGATAGACGAGAAGGTGGCCGAGGGAGATTCGAGCTTCAAGGAATTCGAGCATCTGACGTTCGACAAGGCGCTCGAGCACCCCGAAGGCGTCCCCAACCCCTTCTATGCCGGGCAAGAAGGATTCGTTCCCTTCAAAGCGAAGGTGTATGCCTACAACGAGCAGGTTCCTGAAGGAACGGATCCCGAAGAGATATGGTTCCCGACCGACGGGGGGACCGGGAAGCTTCTCTTCAAAGCGGATTTCCTGCCTGAGCAATCCGAGGGCGTCTTGCCCGCTCTTCCCGTACCCGAGGAACCCCACGACAGCTATTACGCCGAAGGGAACCCCATCGAGTCCGGGAACTGGGAGCTTTCGGATGCAGTCAAAAGCGGGTTTGAGTATGTTGCCGTCGGTCGGGTCCACAGGTTCTGGCAGTTCCTGTCGTTCAATCAGACGCTTGACGGGGGCACCGCCTCGTCGGCGCTGCGTGAGGCTTTTAAGACCGCTGCCGAGCCTTGCGTCGAAATCAACGCTTCGGATGCGGCCAAGCTCGGCATCGTCGACGGCGACGAGGTGGTCGTGGAATCCCAGTACGGCAAGATCGTCGGAATCAAGGCGATTGTCAACGAGTTGACCATGGCGGGAACCATTGCCCCTCCCGTCCACTGGGGCAACGTGCAGAGCGGCATCTATCCGACGTCCCGCTCGCTTGAGAACGTCGACGCGAAGCTTCGCGGGTCTCTTCTGCCTCCGTTCGTTGGGGAGTTCGGAAACGATAAACGCCGAGGTGCCGGCGGTATCACCAATCAGACCGGCATTCTGTGCAAGATCTACAAGGCGTAAAGGGGGACAATCATGGAGCAAATCGGTTTTCTCGTCGACCTTAGCAAATGCGTAGGCTGCAAGGCCTGCGAGATCGCCTGCAAGAACCGTCAGCATCTGGAGGCGCCGGGTCCGCGTCCGCGTCGCGTGCAGGTGAGCGAATCGGGCACGTTTCCCAACACCAAAGTCGAGAACCTGTCGCTGTCCTGCATGCATTGTGCCGAGCCGGCGTGCGTGGAGAACTGTCCGTCGGGCGCGCTTTCCAAGAGCGAGGACGAGGGCGTGGTGCGCGTCGACACGAACGTGTGCATCGGCTGCAAGACATGTAGCCAGGTGTGCCCCTTCGACGTTCCCCAGTACCGCGAGCAGGAGAAGACCATGGCCAAGTGCGACCTGTGCGTGGACCGCCGGTCCATGGGTCTGGAGCCGGCCTGCGTGCAGACCTGCTTCAACCATGCGCTCAAGGTGGGCCCGCTTTCCCAGCTGGAGAAAGAGGCCGCCGGCCGCACCCGCCGCACCTTCGCGGGAGACGTGGCGGTGTCGGTGATCGTGGTGGAATAGGGGCTGGCGGCGTCGGGCGCCTTCGCGTCGCCCGACGCCGCGACCTCTCGCCGAGGGCCCTTCGGGGTCGCAGGCATTGCGTAAAGCCTCGTCCCCGGGCGCGACCGCCCGAGGGGCGAGGCTTTGGGGTAAGATGGAGCCGCTTTCGTCGTTCGCTGTCCGACTGACGGGTGCGAAGAGGGGTTCGCATGCAGCTGCAAACCGCATGGCAGGGGCTTTTGCCGGTCTACCTGTTCCTAGGGGGCCTGGGCGGCGCTGTGCTGCTGGTGGCCGGAGCGCTGGATGCCGCAGGGCCGAAGCGCTGCCGCCGGACGGTCGTTCCGGCATGTCTGCTTGCCTTGGGCTGTCTGGTCACGGGCTCGCTCATCCTTCTGTTCGACACCGGCCTGCCCCTGCGCGGAATCGTGCTGTGGCGAAGCTTCAGCAATCTGGGGTCGTGGCTTTCCGTGGGCGCTTGGGCTTTGGTGGCGGCCATGACGGCCTGCGTGGCGCTCGGGCTGACGAGCTTCCGGCGGTGGGGTTGTGCCGGCGCGGCGGGCCGATGGTTGCGGCGGGCGCTGGACGCGGCGTGCGCGCTGGCGGGTTTTGCCGTGTGCGCTTACACCGGCGTGTTGCTCATGGAGGCCACGGCTGTGGTCAGCTGGGGAACCGCTCTTTTGCCGGCGCTGTTCACGGCGTCGTCGCTTGGCACCGGTACGGCGGCGGTGGGGGTGCTCTGGCGATGGCGCCAGAAACCCAAGCGAGCCCGGCGCATGGGTTCGTGGAGTACTGCCGAGCTGGGCTGCATCGTGGCCGAGGCGGTGCTTCTGGCGCTGTACGTGGCCTGGCTGGCGGCGGGGGAGACCACGGCGCCGGCGGCGGAGATGCTGCTCGTGGGACACAGGGCGCCGCTGTTCTGGCTGGGGGTCGTGGCATGCGGTCTGGGCGTGCCCTTCGCGCTGTCCGTTGCGGCTCTGATGCGCCGTCGCCACCCCAAAGCGCTCGTGCTCGCTTCCGCCCTCTGCGCGCTGGCGGGAAACCTGGCCCTGCGCTTCCTCGTGCTGGTCATAGGCCTCCGCCTGCCCGTCGTGCTGCTGTGAGCCCCCTCGCCGGCGCAGTGCGGCAACCCCCGCGCCCGAAGTATCGCCCACGTCCGAAAACCGTCACTCGCAAACAGCGCTAAGCCGGACTAAAGAAACTAAGGACGACTAAAGAAACTAAGGGCGCCTCGTCGGTCCTTGCGGTTTCCCTGGTGGCTTTCGCCGACCTTGCTGGTTTGCTTTCGCTCGTGGTAGTATCAACGGTCATTGCTCGTTTGCGAGGATTGGGGATGGAAGCGCCATGGGATTCATGCTGTGGGTTGCGGGGTTCGCACTGGTGGCGGCGCTGCTGGTCCCGGGCTGCCTGCTGGTTTCCGCCCTGGGGGCCTCGCGCTTGGTCTCCGTGCTGTGCGCCCCCGTGGTCGCGGTGGGGCTTTACGTGGCGCTGGGCATGGCCCTGGCCGCCGTCGGGGCGTTCGCGACGGGGCCGGTGCTGGTCGGCTGCGCGATGGCGGTATCCGCCGCCTTGTACGGCGCGGCGCGGCTCGCCCGTCGGCGCAGCGCCCGCCGGTCGTTCCGTGCCGTGGCGCTTCCGTGCGAGGAAACCCCCGGTCAGATCGTCGGTCGGGGGGAGGCGGGCGCCGTTTGCCGCCGGGGTGACTGGGCCGTGCTGGCGCTGTACCTGGTGCTCGGTATCGCTGTGACCGCTTTCATGACCGCCTTTTGCCTGGCCTCTCCCGAATCCATCGTGCAGGAGTACGACAACGTGCACCATCTGGGCGTGGCCCAGGCGTTTCTGCAGTCGGGGGTCTGGTCTCCCTTCGCCGCCAATCTGTACAGCACGCCCGATGCCGCCGCCGTGAACCCGCTGCCGCTGGGCGGCTTCTACCCCACGGCATGGTCGATGCTGGCGGCCCTTGTCGCGAGCCTGACCGGTTGCAGCGTACCCTTGGCCGCCAACGCGTTGAACTGCACCATCGCCGGCGTCATCTACCCGATAAGTATGTTCTTCCTGATGAGGACGCTGTTTCCCGCGCGGCTCGACGTAGTGGCCGCGGGGGCGGTGGTGATGCTCGCCTCCACCCAGTTTCCTTGGGCGCTCATGATCTTCGGTCCGCTGTATCCCAACATGCTGGCCTACGCCCTCATGTCCGCCGTCGCCGCCGGTTTCGTCTGCTGGCTCGGTCCCGTGCGCGTCTTCGCGAAGGCGTCGCCATCCGACGAAGCTTCGCGCCCGCGCGACGCCTCCGGCTTTTTGCTGGGGCGCCCGGCGGCTTGCGGACGATGGTTCCTGCTGATGCTCGTCGGCGTTATCGTGTTGGTGTTCGCCCAGCCCAACGCCGTGTTCTCCGTCGGGGTGTATCTGGTCCCCTTCATCGTGGCGAAAGCCTACGGCCACGGCCGGCGCCGAGCCGGGGATCGCCTGCCGCCGTCGGCCGACGGGTCGCGTGCCGCCCGTCGATGCGGGCGGCTCTGGGCAATCGCGGCATGCCTGTTGATCGCGGGCGCATGGGTCGCGGTGTTCAGCGTCCCGCTCATCCAATCCGTGGCGAGCTTCGCGTGGCCCGCCACGAAGACCCTCGCCCAGGCGCTGCGCGAGGTGGGGCTGCTCATGTTCCGCTTCTCTTCGCTCAACGTGCTGCTGGTGCTGTTCTTCTGGACGGGGTTTGTCTGGACGTTCAGGCATCGCCGCTGGCTGTGGCTGGCCTGCTCCTTCGGGCTGCTCGCTGCGCTCTACGGGGTGGCCCAAACCGTGGACGGACCGGTGAAGGCGCTGCTCACGGG
>DBFAWQ010000236.1:0-15527 GCA_048242115.1 Eggerthellaceae bacterium | reverse complement strand
GTGCTGCACCGTCCCCAGGCGAAGGCGATCCTGAGCGAGGAGGAGAACCGCTTCGTGGAGGCGACGGTGCCCTTCACGGCCTTCCTGTCCGCGGGCGAGGTGGACCTGGGGCAGGTGAAGGCGCAGAAGGACCGTTGGGTGATCAAGCCAAGCGACCTGTTCGACGCTACGGATGTGTATCTTGGCTGCATGCAGGACCAAAGGGAATGGGACCGGCTGGTGGACCGCTACGCCGACGGTGCGGCCGGCGTGCCCTTCCTGGTGCAGGAGTTCGTGACGCCGTTCAAAACCGAGGTGCTTCCCCCCGATGCGGACATCCTGTCCGAGAGCGCCCAGGAGGCGGAGCAGGTGCGCCCGCAGATGTGGAACAACTTAAGCGGCCTGTACCTGTACAACGGCAAGTTTCAGGGCGTCTTCAGCCGGCAGGGGCCGCGGCCCATCATCACCGGCAACATGACGGCGGCAACCCTGTGGGTCGACCGGGCCTAGGGGCTCGGCGACATGGACCGGCGATGCGGCGTACGGGCGGGAAGGACTTGCGTTTCGCGCGGTTATGGGATGCGCGATGCGCCATAACCGTCCTTTGTGCGGTTTTTTCTGCCATAACCGTGCCTTATGTTTTCTCGACCTGGGGAAACGTAAAATAAGCGTCGGATATGGCACGAAAGCAGGCACAAGTGGCGGCTATGGCACGAGAAGGTGCGTAAGCGACGGCTGCGGCACCACGGCGCGGCGAGCGCGCGCAAGGCGAGTGCGGCGAAGGACGGGAGTGACGAGTATATGAGCGTGCTTGGACGTATTGCGGCGGTGCTGGGAGCGGTGCTGCTGGCGGTGTGCCTGGTGGGCGGCGGCTACGCCCTCGTGGCCATGACCGACGGGCCCACGGTGCTCTTGTCCACGGCCTTTTCCGGGAACGACAACCCCAAGACCCCCTTCAGCAAGGACGAGCTGGTGGAGATGGCGCTGGCGGGGAAGCGCTACACCTTCGACGACAACGACCGGGCGGCCCTGGACGTCGCCCTGCGCTCCATCAACGAGAGCGCTGCGTCCGACGGGCGGGCGGGGGAGGGTGCTCCGGATTTCTCCGCGAGCTCCGGGTCGATCGATTCCGTCCTGGCCGACGCCGACGAGGCCTACGTGCTCACTTTCGATGCCATCTCTCATCTGGACGACTGCTACGCTGTGGCCCGGGTGGCGCGCCCGGCGCTGCTGGGCTGTTTGATCGGTGCCGTCGCCTGCCTAGTGCTTGCGGGGGCGACCTGCGGCCGGCGGCGTGTGGGGACGATGCTGCTGGCCGCGGGGATTGCCGTGCTGGGTGCCTTCGCAGCCCTGGGCCTTTGGGCGGCGGTTGATTTCGACGGGCTGTTCGCGGCGTTCCACAGCCTGTTCTTCGCCGCCGGCAGCTGGACGTTCTCCTGGGACAGCCTGCTCATCACCATGTACCCCATCGCCTTCTGGATGGGCATGGGGGCCGTGTGGCTGGGAACGACCGTGCTGCTCTGCGTCCTGTGCATCGTGGCGGGCGTGCTGCTGCGCCGTCGCGCCCGGGCCGTTGCGGGCGCATAGGGCGCCTTGCCTTCGCGTGTGGAGCGGGTGCAGGTGAGTGCGGAAAAACGCTCCAGGTGCTATACTGCCCCGATATGCATGTCGGCGCTTCGGGCGCCTGTCGGATAAGGTTCGGCTCGTCGGAGCGGCCGAGGAAGGGACGAAAGGACATCATGGAAATACGCGAGCAACTCGAGGCGTTGGTCGGCGCGGCCTTGACCGCAGCTGCGGAGGACGGTTCCCTGGCTATCCAGGAGATTCCCGACCCCTCCCTTGAGCGCCCCCGCGACGAGAGCAACGGCGATTGGGCGTCCACCGTGGCGCTTCGCCTGGCCAAGCAGGCCCATAAGGCCCCGCGGGAGATAGCCCAGATCATCGTGGAGCACATTCCGGCCAACACCGTCATCGCGGCCACCGAGATCGCAGGCCCCGGCTTCATCAACTTCCGCTTGAGCGACAGCGTGCTGCAAAACGTCGTGCGCACGGTGCGCGAGGAGGCCGAAGGCTACGGGCGCGGCACGGTGCCCGAGGGCATGCGGAAGGTGAACCTGGAGTACGTCTCGGCCAACCCCACCGGGCCTTTGCACGTGGGCCACGGCCGCTGGGCCGCGCTGGGAGATGCCATGGCGCGCGTCATGCGCCATGCCGGCTACGACGTGTACGAGGAGTTCTACATCAACGACCACGGCACCCAGATGGACGTGTTCGGCAACTCCGTTTCCGTGCGCTACATGCAGCAGCTGGGCCACGACGTCCAGATGCCCGAGCAGTGCTACGGCGGCAGCTACGTGGGCGACATCGCGGCCGAGATCATCGCGCGCGACGGGAACAAGTACGAGTCCATGGACGACCACGAGCGCATGGAGGCCTTCCGCGAGATCGCCTACCAGGAGATGCTCGATTTGCAGAAGAACATCCTGGGCCGCATGGGCACCACCTTCGACCGCTGGTTCTCGGAGCGCAGCCTCTACGTGCCCGACGAGAACGGCGAGACGGCGGTGTCGCGCAGCCTGGCCGCCATGGCCGACAAGGGCTACGTCTACGAGAAGGACGGCGCCACCTGGTTCAAGTCTTCCGCCCTGGGCGACGAGAAGGACCGCGTGCTCATCAAGGCCAACGGCGAGATGACCTACTTCATGAGCGACGTGGCCTACCACTACGACAAGATGATGCGCGGCTTCGACCATCTCATCGACCTGTGGGGCGCCGACCACCACGTCTACATCAAGCGTTGCGAGTGCATGCTTGAGGCCTGGGGCTGGCCCGGGGCCTTGGAAGTGGTGCTGGGGCAGCTGGTGAACCTGTACCGCGACGGCGAGGCCGTGCGCATGTCGAAGCGCACCGGCGAGATGGTCACGCTCGAGGAGCTCGTGGACGAGGTGGGCGTGGACGCCACGCGCTATCTGATGCTCTCGCGCAGCTCCGACCAGCCCATCGACTTCGACATCGAGGTGGCGAAGAAGAAGGACAACTCGAACCCGGTGTACTACGTGCAGTATGCCCATGCGCGCATCTGCTCGCTTCTGCGCAAGGCCGCCGACCCCGCCGATGCCCGCGCCGTGGAGGCCGGCGAGGTCACCATGGACGAGCTGGCGCGCAAGCTGGTGCCCGAGAACGTCGACCTGTCCAGCCTCACGCACCCGGCGGAGCTTGCCCTTATGCGCAAGATGGACGAGTTCGCCGTCCTGGTGGCCCAGTCCGCCCGCGACCGTGCGCCCTTCCGCCTGACCCACTACGCCCAGGACCTGGCCGCCCTGTTCCACTCCTTCTACACCAGCTGCCATATCCTGAGCGAGGAGGAGCCGGTGCGCAGCGCCCGTCTGGCCCTGGCCGACGCTACCCGCATCGTGCTGGCGCTGACGTTGAGCCTGCTTGGCGTTTCCGCGCCCGAGAAGATGTAGCGGCCCGCGCGACTGCCGCCAAGGCGCCCCTCGGGGTTCGGCGGCAGTCGTTCCGATTCCCGCACCAAGCCGCCGGCCGCTTCCCCAACGGGCTCTAGCAGGGGAGGCGGCCGGTTTGCTTTTCGCCGTTCGGCCCTTATGGAGCCCCGTCGGGGGAGTAGGTGTCGGGTTTGAAAATTGCATCTTGTGCAGCTTCGGGGGATGCCATATACTATCTCCTTGCGCAACGGTGGGTGTGGCCTAGTTGGCTAAGGCGCCAGATTGTGGCTCTGGAGATCGAGGGTTCGAGTCCCTTCACCCACCCCAGATTTTTTTTGACAATTCATCTTGCGTAAGCCTGAGCGAATGGCTATACTATCCATTCGCTGCTTGCAGCAATCGGCTCGCTCCGTTAGCTTAGTTGGTAGAGCAGGGGACTCTTAATCCCAAGGTCCGGCGTTCGAGTCGCCGACGGAGCACCAGGAATCGAAGCCCGACGGCCACCGCTGTCGGGCTTTTTTGCGTCTGCAACCCGACTTGCCAACTGCTCTGAGGGTTAGGGTTATAGGACAAAAAACTCTGCCCTGAGGGACGAAAGTCGAGTTGCGCATCGCACAACTCGACTTTCGTCCCTCGACTCTGACCTGGTAAAACGTTATATAATTGCAGGTCAAACACGTTTTCTTGAAATGGACGAAACTTGAGTTGTGCGATGCACAACTCAAGTTTCGTCCCCTGCTGAGCGATTGGCCGAGAGGAGGGAGCGAGGGGGAAGCGGAGATGGAGGAGGGGTGGGGCAAGTGAGAAGGGGTTGTGCTGTTTGACGCCTATCCTTTATCGATTTGCTCAGGTTCACTATATTTGTTGAAGTATCAACAAATATAGTGAAAGGCTGGGCATGGAACAGGCTATCGAGGACGAGTTCGAAGGGTTTGCCGGGAGCGGGGAGGCCGCCTCCGCGGGTGCGGACGCCGACGCTCTTTGCGGAAGCGACGACGCGGACGTTGCGCTGCAGGCGGCGCGCAAGCCCATGGCAGCGCCTATGAAACTGTGGTGCCGTGCGTTTCAGAAGGCGTTCCATTTGGCCATCCCGCTGCTGCCCTACCGCAAGCCCGCCATCGTGCACAGCCTGGGCGATCTGCCCTCCGTGGTGCGCTCGGAGGGTTGCGGGCGGGTGCTGGTGGTCACCGACCCCGGCGTAGCGAAGCTGGGCCTGGCCGAGCCGATGCTGCGGGCCTTCGAGGGGGCGGACGTTCCCTTCGCGGTGTACGACAGGACGGTCCCCAACCCCACCACGGCCACGGTGGAGGAGGCGCTTGCGCTGTATCGGGCCGAGGGCTGCGACTGCATCGTCGGTTTCGGCGGCGGGTCCTCCATGGACTGCGCAAAGGCGGTGGCCGTGCGCGCAGCCAAGCCGAACAAGACGCTCGGGCAGCTGAAGGGCATCCTGCGGGTGCGTACGAAGCTGCCGCTGCTCATGGCGGTGCCCACCACGGCCGGTACCGGCAGCGAGACCACGCTGGCCGCGGTCATCACCGATGCCGAGACGCGCCACAAGTACGCCATCAACGACTTCCCGCTCATCCCGCGCTACGCGGTGCTCGACCCGGCCGTCACGCTGAGCCTGCCGCCGGCGCTCACGGCATCGACGGGCATGGACGCGCTCACCCATGCGGTGGAGGCCTACATCGGTCGCTCCACCACGAAGGACACCCGTGCCGACGCCCTGGAGGCCGTGCGGCTCATCTTCGCCAACCTCGACCAGGCCTACCGAAACGGCGGCAACGAGCAGGCGCGCCGCAACATGCTGAGGGCGTCTTTCCTGGCCGGATGCGCCTTCACGAAGTCCTACGTGGGCTACGTGCATGCCATCGCCCATTCCCTGGGAGGCCGCTACAACGTGCCCCACGGCTACGCGAACGCGGTCATCCTGCCGCTCATGCTGCGCCGTTACGGGAAGAGCGCCGAGCGGCCTCTGGCCGACCTGGCCCGGGCGGCGGCCGTGGCCACGGAGCGCGACGGCGACGAGCGTGCGGCCAGGGCCTTCGTGCGCGCCGTCACGGAGATGAAGCACCGCTTCGCCATCGGCGACACCTTCCCCGAGCTTCGCCGCGAGGACATCCCCGAGCTCGCCCGCACCGCCGCCGCGGAGGCGAACCCCCTGTACCCGGTGCCCCTGCTCTTGAGCGCCGAGCAGCTGGAAGAGGTCTACGAGCAGCTGCTCGACCCGCAGGCGGCGTAGCGGGGGCATTGGTAGAATCGTCATTTCTGCAGTGAAGAATTGGTAGAATCGTCAACTTTTTTCGACCGACCTGGGGAAACGGTTTTGAAAACGACGATTCTACCAATCTGCATCTCGGAAACGGCGATTCTACCAAAAAGCCCGGCCGCCGAGAGGGCGATCGGCGGCCGGGCTTGCGAGTTGCTCCGGGGGCATGTTTTGCGGCTTGCACGCTACCTCGGGTTGTGGGCACTGGGGTAGGTGCTGGCCTTGAGCTTACAGCCGACCTCGGGCTGTAGCCACTGGGTAGGTGCCGGTCTAAGGCTTGCCGCCTACTTCAGGTAGTAGACGCTGGGCTCCGTGCCGGCCTCGGGGTTGAGCTGCTCCCACTTGCGGCTGGCGATGACCTTGGATATCTCGGAGGCGGGGTCGTCGAGGTCGCCCCAGTAGCGGGCGCGTCCCGGGCACAGCTCCATGCAGGCAGGCTTCTCGCCGCGCTCGAGCCTGTGGGCGCAGAACGTGCACTTCTCCACGGTGTGGGCCTTGTGCGCCGGAGCGTCCCAGTCGCCCAGGGCGAAGTCCACCACGTACTCCGGCTCGTCCTCCAGAAGCGTGCGCACGTCGTAGGGGCAGGCGGAGATGCAGGTGCCGCATCCGATGCACTCGTCCTGGTTGATGGCGACGATGCCGTCCTCGCGCTTGTAGGAGGCGCCGGTGGGGCACACCTCCACGCAGGCGGGGTTGGCGCAGTGCTGGCAGCCCATGGGCATGTAGCGCCGATACAGGTCGTCGGGGTAGGTGCCCCGGGCGGTGTCCATGTACTCGCCGCCGTCGGTGGTCACCAGGTGGTAGACCACGCCGTTGGGCAGGTTGTTGTTCGACTTGCAGGCGATGGCGCACGCGTGGCATCCCTCGCAGGCCTCGACGTCGATGGCCATTCCGTATCTCATGGCGCGCTCCTTCCTCTAGATGGTGGTCTTCTCGACTTCGCACAGGGTGTCGAAGGGGTGCACTCCCGGCCGGAACGTGCCCTGCTCCAGAGGCAGCAGCGACGGGAAGCTGCCGTCCTTGTACTGCTTGTCCCACCAGGTGTGCTCGGTGCGCACCATGCCCGGCCGCACGCCGGCGTCCAGATGCGCCCGAAGCACCACGTGCCCGCGATCGTTGAACACGCGCACGTAGTCGTTCTCGTGTATGCCGCGTGCCTTCGCATCCGCCTCGTTCATGGCCAGCGTCGGCTCGGGCTGCAGCTCCTCGAACCAGGGATGGGTGGAGAACTGCGTGTGGACCTTCAGGCGGTTGCGCTGGGTGACGATGTTCAGGGGGTACTTCGCCGACAGCGGGTTGTCCGGGTTGTAGGCCTCGGTGGTGGGCTGGTAGGTGGCCAGATGCCACGGCTCGGCGTCGAAGTCCTGGCCGATGTCGAACCAGGGGCGCGGGTTCTCGAAGTAGAACTCCGCCTTGCCGGTTTCGGTGCCGAACTTGAAGGTGTCGTCGTCGGGGTTGCCGAACAGGTAGGGGTTGGGGCACACGGCGATGCTCTTCTTGGCCTTCAGGTCGTCCCAGTTCAGGTTCCAAGCGGCCGCGGCGTCGCCGGTGAGGAACAGCGACTGGTAGGAGGCGTTGTCGGCGTAGGGAGTGCTGTCGTAGCCCATGGCCTCGGCCAGCATCCGCACGATTTCCACGTCGGGCTTGCATTCGAAGGCCGGGGGGACCGCCTCGTCGTTGAAGTAGGCGTAGGGCATGGGGCAGGTGATGAAGGTCTCGTACTCGAACCAGTGGGGCACGGGAAGCACCACGTCGGACAGGCGCGCCGTGTCGTTCATGACCGTGTCGCAGGTGACCAGGAGCTCCACGTCGGCGAGCGCCTCCAGAAGCTCGGTGCGCCCGGACATGTTCGACATGAAGTTGCCGCAGAAGAACAGCAGCGACTTGGGGACCATGGGCTTGCCGGCGTAGGTTTGCTCGCGCACCACGGTGGGAAGCTGGTCGATGCACAGCGAGGTCATGGGCACGGGGCTTTCCGGGTACAGGCCCGCCAGGAAGTTCACGCAATGGGTGCCCATGGTGGACCCGCCCATGGTGCCGCCGATGCCGGCGCCGGTGCGGCCCAGCTGGCCCGTGATCATCTGCAGCGTGAACACGCCCATGGTGGCCTCGGCGCCGTGGGAGCGGTGGTCCATGCCGAATCCGATCTCGAGGTTCGTGGGGCCTTCGGCGTACATGCGGGCGATCTGGGGGATGACCTTCTCGTCGATCTCGCAGATCTCGGCGGCCCGCGCGGCATCCCATTCGGCCACGTGCTGGCAGAGCTTCTCGAAGGCGGGCTGCACGGCTATGCCGTCGGCGTCGAAGGTGCCGCGGATCTGCGGGTCCGCCACCTCGCCGGCGGGGCCGAAGGTGCCGTCGGGACCCGCCACGGCCACCGGGTCGATGTAGGTGGGGTTGCCGGCGCGGTCGGCGGGGCCTTCGGTCGGCTCCACGCCCAGGTCGCTCATGCGCAGGTAGCGGCCGTCGTCCTTCACCAGGTAGGGGCCCACGGTCATGGACTTGATGTAGGCGTCGTCCTGCAGGCCCTCGTCGATGACCACCTTGCACAGGGCCAGGGCCAGCGCGGCGTCGGTGCCGGGCTTGATGGGCACCCACAGGTCGGCGCGGGCGGCGGGATCGGTGTAGAGCGGGTCGATGACGATGACCTTGGCCCCGCGCTTCACGGCCTCGCGCACGTAGGTCCAGCGCATGGGCTGGGCGTTCGAGCCGCTGCATCCCCAGTAGACGATGTACTTGGAGTTGATGCAGTCCGACCCGTTGTTGCCGTGCAGGTAGATGCCGCGTCCCAGCATGGACTTGCCCACGTTGAGCGATGTCATGTCGTAGCCCTGGTCCCAGTTCGTGCCGCCGAAGCGGTTGAACAGGTGCTGGTAGACGTACTGGTTGTAGGCGTAGGTGCCCGCGCCGTAGGTCATGCCGACGCTGCTGCCGCCGAACTCCTCGATGTAGCCGAGCCATTTCTGCGCGACGTAGTCGATGGCCTCCTCCCAGCTCAGGCGCTCCCACTCGCCAGCGCCGCGCTCGGTGCCCTCCACACGGCGCAGGGGATACTGCAGCCGGTCGGGGTCGTAGATGCGCTGGGCGTGGGAGAGGCCGCGGGCGCACAGGCGCGTGTCCAGCGGGTCCTCGGCCTCGATGACCGAGGTCTTCACCACCTTGCCCTCGCGCACGTGCACGTTCATGCGGCAGCCGCCGCAGTTGCCGCGGCACACGCCCTGGTAGATTTCCTCTGGTGGCGCCGTGGGCTTGGGTTCGGCCTGGGCGACGGGCTCGGCCAGCGCGCCATCGCCGTCGGCTGCGTCGGGCTCGGGCGCCGAAGGTTCGGGTGTAGAAGGGGGCGCGCCGTTTGCGGCAAGGGACGGCCGGTTCCGTATCGGCGGGGAAGAGGAGTGCCATGGATACGAGGGATGCCATACTCGAGGCGTTCCAAGCCCTTGTGGCGCGGTCGTCCTACGGCGCAGTGAGCGTGGAGCAGATCTGCCAGGAGGCCAGCGTCTCGCGCCGTACGTTCTACCGCTACTTCGAGGACAAGCTCTCGGCGCTCAAGGCGGTTCTGGAGGCGGACCTCATCAAGCCGGTCCACGACATCCACGACCTCATCGACTCGGACAGCCTGAAGTCGTCCCCCACCATCATCTACGGGCGCGCCCTGCGGAAGGTCTACGAGAAGCGGGACTTCTACGGCAAGGTGTTCACGCGCTCCGAGCCCGCGCTGCTGAGCCTCTACATGGACATGGTGGTGCGGATCAACAAGGACTCGCAGGGCATGGCGGAGGTTCCCGAAAGGGAGGCCGAGTTCGCCTCCTACGTCATCGCCGCAGCCAGCACCTACGCATTGGCTAAATGGCTCGACGAGGGCTGCCGGGTGCCGGTGGAGGAGCAGACGCGCATGTGCCTGCGCTGGATTTACGGGCGCTTCCGCGAGCTGGACAACGAGGCCGGCCGCTGGCGCACCGACCGAGACCCCGCCGACGCCCCGGCCTAAGGGACTCCCACCTAGTCCCCCTCCTGGCCGCTGGCGCTTTCCGCACTGCCCTCCCTGCCGCGGCCGAACATCTCGGGAAGCTTCTTGCCCCCGAGTACCACGAGCTCCTTCACCGCCTGCAGGATAAGGCTGCGGGTTCTGTCGTCCAGGTGCATGGCGCCGGTGATGATCTCGGGCAGCGCCTTCTGCCAGTTGTCGCGCATGCCGGCCATAGTGGTCTGTCCCGACGACTCGATCAGGGCGTACACAGCGTCGATCACCTGCTCGCGCTCCTGCGGGGAAAGCGACTGCACCCATTCGTTCAGCGTCAGATCCAAGTACTTCGCCGCCGGGGTCAGCGAGTCCAGCGCCACGAACGAGCCGTCCTCCACGATCCACGAGTAGGGGTCGTGCTGGAACGCGCTGAAAGTGGAGCTCTTCACCACCCGGTAGTCCTCCTGATGCTCCAGCAGCATTCCCACGATGGAGGATTGGGGCAGCGTCTTGCTGAGCAATCCTCCAACCTTGCCGATGGATCCGTCGGCGAACACCTGGTCGGGAAAGCCCGGGCCGTCGTGGGAGAACACCCCGCAGATACGCCCGTAGGCGGTCTCTGCGCAGTTGAACGCCGCGAATACCGCGAGGTTTCCGCCCTTGGAGTGGCCGCCCAGCATCAGCCGGCCCGCGAGGTTGGGAGCCGCCTCGCCGACGTAGCGCGCCGCTTCCTGCTGGGAGGGGATAGGGTAGCGGAAGGCCAGGTTGAAGTCCTCCTTCCATCCCAGGATGGTGTTGTCGGTGTCGCGGAAGGCGATGTATGCCAAGTCGGGCGTCAGCTGCAGGGAAAGGGCGCTGAACTGCTTCTCCTGCTCCGGGTCGTTGCGCACGACGTAGCCCTTCGCCACCACGTTGCGGAAGCGCGGGCTGGCCGCCAGGGCAGCCAGCAGCCGTCCGCTGGACTCGGGATCCCACAGCGTTCCGTACATTTCGTTGAAGTGGTTCGCCTGGAACAGGTCGGCCACGCGCATGCCCTCCCAGCCGTGCGCCGCGCTGTAGGCTGCGGGGAGATGGAAGTAGGACAGCACCGAGAGCACCAGGCTGTCCACGTCGGTGAAGGGTTTTTCGTCGAAGGTGGCGAACTCGGTCCGCACGTAGTCGACGATGTTCGGCGCCTGCCTGGGCTTCTTCTCCGACGGCGGCTTGACGGCGGCCGGGGGCGGTGCGGGCAGGGAGGCGAGCGCGGTGCGCGGAGGGACCTCTTCCGACGCGGCGGCCGCGAGGTTCGTCGGGATGTCTTCCCTGCCGCCGGCCGCTTCCTTCCTGTCGTTTCGAGGCTCCATGGCTCCTCCTGCGCTTTTCGCCCGATACCAGCTCGTCTGTGCTTTCGAGTATAGCAAAGGCCCTTGCTGGCAAAGGTTGCGCTTGGCTGACGGATTGGCGGATGGTTCGGGAGGGGCGCTATCATCGGCGCAAAGCGGCTCGAGGAAAGCGGAATGCGGAAGGTCGGAGGTGCGCCATGGGCGACGGGAGGCGGCAGCGCGAGAAGGAGCGGGAATCGTTCGCGAAGCGCGACCCTTTGGCAGCGGAGCAGCCCGACGTGCTGGAATCGTCGGCGAGCGACCCGGAGTTTCCGGCCATGCAGGAGTTCGAGGTGGATCGGGGCGGTCCCAAGGGCAGCACGGCCAAGCATCCGGGGCTTATCTGGTTCGTCGTCGCGGCGGCGGCCGTGATCGCGCTGGCGATAGCGTTCGTGGCCGTGGGCGACTGGATGACCCCCAACCAGGCCCAGAAGGCCGCCGACGTGGAGTTCGAGGAGCAGACCATCCCCGAGGACCTGGGCGCGAACGAGAACCCCGAGGCCGAGAAGAACCTGCCCTAGCCCCGATGCGGGCTACTGCCGGTCGAAGTAGTCCCGGTCGGTCAGGAAGTAGGTGCGGATGTAGCCGGCGGGGGAGACCACGACGAACTCGCCGGTGTCCTCCAGGAAGTAGAGGTCGTCGCCGTCCTCGCGCTGGAGCTTGTGCAGGGACGCCGGGTTCGCGACGACGGCGTTGGCGGCCGCCAGGTACTCCTCGGCGGTGCGGCAGCCGGTTTCCCAGCCGTGCTTCTCGAAATGCTCCTGCAGCTTCTCCGCGGTGCGGAACGCCAGGGACGGCTCGGCGCTTCCGTCGCGTCCTGCACCCTGCGACCATGACGGCGAGTCGGAGCCGGGTGCTCCGTCGCTGGCGGTCTGCGCGCATCCCGCGAACGTTCCCGCCGCAAGAGCAAGGGCCAGTGCTGCGGCGAGAAGCCAGACGCATCCAGGTTTGCTGCCGGGCTTTTCCATGGCTGCCCTCCTTTCTTCCGGGTTCGAACTTCGTCAATGATAGGGAAGCGCGATGCGGAGGGCAACGGTCCGTGGCCGAGTCGCTGCGTTTGGGTCCTTCCGCCCGCTTCGGGGCCGGGGACGATGGTATACTGGGGATTATGGAAGAGAAGCAACCCCTAACCTTGCTGCGGAGCAACGTCTGGCTGACGGTCGGGCTGGGCGCCCTGTGGTTCTCGCTCATGGTATCGCCCTACTACCCGGTGTCGCTGTCGACGCGGCTTGCCCTGAACGACCTGCCGGTGGTGTCGGGCCTGCACACGGTGTACGCGCTGGCGCTCATGGGCTTCTTCGCGGCGTTGGTCGCGGGCCGCAACCGCATCGGGGTCCGGTCGAAGCGCCGGCTCATCCTGGCGGCTGCGCTGTGCGGGCTGGTCGGCTGCGGCGCGTTTCTGCTGGCGCCCCCCTCCGGATTCCCGGTTCCGCTTCTGGAGTTCGCTGCCGTCGTGCTCGTCGCAGCCTACGTGGCGACGTTCTTCTCGTTGTGGCTGTCGCTGCTCGGCCGTCTGCAGGCGCGCGATGGGGTTCTGCTGCTGTCGGCGTCCTTCGTCGGGTTCAGCGCGCTGTGGGCGCTGCTCATCTGCCTGGGCCGCGATGCTGCGGCGCTCGTCTCGGCCTTCTGCCCCGCGGTGTCGCTTCTGTGCCTTTTGCGCTGCAGCGCCGACGAGGTGCTCGACCGAACGGACGAGGGGGACGAGACCCTGATCAAGCCGTTGCCGTGGGGGGTGGTCGTGCTGTGCGGCGCGTTCATCTACTTCGGGGTGCTGGCGGTGCGCGTGTTCACCACCATGGGCTTCGGCATGGGGACCGTAGGGCTGCCCGGGTTCGCGGCATCGCTGATCACGGCCTTGTCGGGCCTTGCCATCGTCGGCTTTCTGGGGGCTTTGTTCTACCGGCGCGGGCTCGCGCTGTCCAACGTCGTTTCGGCCGTAGCGCTGCTCGCGCTCGTGTATATGGCCTCGCTGCTGGTGATCACCCTGGCCGACCCGTCGGGGCTGCCCGTGCTGGTGGCCAAGCGCGTGCTGGTGGCCGGCGAGCATAGCGCCGAGGTGCTGTTGCTCATGGCCTTGGTTGGGGAGGTGTCGCGCCGGCGCTCGACGGGGCTGCTCGTCTTCGGCCTGTACGGGGCGCTCGTCTGCGCGCTGCCCCAGCTGCTCTCCCAGGACGTGCTGTTCGCCACCGGCCTTTTGGGGGTTGTCTCCGAATCGCCCTACGTGTCCCCCGTGGCCGCCGTCGGCGCCTTCTGCATCGCTGCTGCGGCCATCGTGATGCTGGTCGCCTATTCGCGGGGAACGGCCGCCGAGGCCACCGTGTCGGGGGACCGCTGGCAGCAGGAGCTGTGCCGGCGCGCCACGGCTTCCTACGACATCACCCCGCGGGAGCTTGACGTGGTGGTGTACACCTATCGCGGCTACTCCGCCAAGAAGATCGCCGAGACGCTGTTCGTGTCGGAGTCGACGGTGAAGGCCCATCTGGCCCACAGCTACCGCAAGCTCGGCGTGCACACCAAGCAGGAGCTCATCTCGCTCGTCGACGGCTACCGCGAGCATTAGGTTCTGCCGGCTTTCCCCATCCTGCGCCTCCCATCAGGCATTTGACCGTTTCGTATGAGAGACGTCCCTTTCGATGCGCCCAAGTTTGTTCGTTTCGGAGGATGCGCCGCCGTCCCCTTCGCCGCATGCTTTCCCCTGTCGCCGGGCCCTGGTTCGGAAGGGAAGACGAGACGCCCGGCAGACCGAGGTAACAGGAGAAAGGAAGGGAACCATGAGCACTTCGAGCAACGAAGGGTCCGCCGCCCGGGGCGAAGGCCTGTCCCGTCGCGCGTTTTTGCGGGCGAGCGGTTTGGCCGCTGGCAGCCTGGGAATCCTGGCGACGCTGGGCGCCTGCAGCCCGCAGCAGGAGAGCGCCCCTGCGCAGGCCAAGGCCGAGGAGGCCGAGCCGGCAGCAGCGCCCGAGCCGGCAGCTCCTGCGTCCGTCGAGCAGCGCGTGACCACCGAGCTGCCCGTCCCCGCCCAGGGCGCGCCCTCGAAGACCTCCTACGATTGCGACGTGCTGGTGATCGGCGGCGGCTTCGCGGGCCTGAACGCGGCCATGGCCGCCAAGAACGCCGGCGCCTCCGTCGTCATGGTGGACAAGGGCCAGCCGGGCTACTCGGGGCTGTCGCCGTGGCCGAGCTCGCACCGCTGGTTCGACCCGGAGATGGGCGACGACGCCGACGCCTTCATGACCGCCATCACCATGGGCGGCGAGTACCTGGTCAACCGCGACTGGTACCAGATGTGGATCGACCACTCCAAGGAGGCCTACGAGCGCCTGGCCGACTGGGGCCTCATGGACCGCTTCGACCGCTGCGCCGACACGAAGTACTGGGACGACCTGGACATCCAGGGCTACTACGACGAGAACGCCTCGGTGGACCGCCACGCCCGCTGGATGCCGCTGATCGAGGGCGCCGGCATCGAGGTGGCGCCCTACACCATGGTGGTCGACGTCGCCCGCGACGGGGATGCCGTCTGCGGCGCCGTGGGCTTCCACGTTCCCAGCGGCACCGTGGTCACCTTCAACGCGAAGTCCGTGGTCATGGCCATGGGCGGCGGCTGCTACAAGCCCACCGGCTACCCCGTGGGCGGCAACACCTTCGACGGCGAGTACATCGCCTACAACCTGGGGCTGCCCATCGCCAACAAGGAGTTCGACGACTTCCATGTGACCACCTCCTACGCGTCGGGCAACTCCTTCGTGAACAACCAGTGGGACTGGCTGGAGAACATCTGGCTGTGCGGCGGCGACATCACGGCCGACACCGCCGAGAGCTACGCCACCAGCAAGGAGAAGGCCATGGTGGTGGCCCGCGTCTCCAACACGGTGAACGGCCTGGCCGTCAACGATGGCAGCAACATCGAGGACCAGGCGGCCGCCGACATCGGGCGGCGCGGCGGCACCCTGTCGGGCAACCCCGACGACATCCGCATCGGCAAGATGCTGTCCCCCAAGCCCAAGGCCGACTGCTACGGCGCTGCGGTGGGCATGCAGTCCCACTTCTCCGGCGGCGTGTTCTGCGGCCTGGACGACCTGGAGGGCGCCACGGGCATCCCGGGTCTGTGGGTGGCCGGCGACGGCATCAACGGCTGCGCGGTGACCGGCTCGGCCTACCCGGTGGGCGTGGGCTTCACCTCGAACTTCACGTCCATCCAGGGCGACATCGCCGGCAAGGCCGCTGCCGCCTACGCTGCGTCCGCATCCGTGTCGGGCAAGGTGCCCCAGGACTTCGTGGACGCCGTCACCGCCGAGATCGAGGCGCCGCTCAACCAGGAGAAGGGCTTCAGCCCCGACTGGGCCCGCGACGAGCTGCTGGGCATCATGTCGCCGTTCTGGGTGCTGGTGGACAAGAGCGAGCCGGCGCTGAACGCGGCGCTGACCCAGGTGCTGCAGATGCGCGACAAGGTGCTGCCGAAGCTGCAGGCCACCAACTCCCACCAGCAGCGCCTGTGCCTGGAGATGAAG
>DBFAWQ010000235.1:0-3001 GCA_048242115.1 Eggerthellaceae bacterium | reverse complement strand
GGGCAAGACCGACGAGGCCAACGCCACCAAGGAGACCGTCCGCCAGATCAACGAGAAGCTCACCGCCCTGGGCGATGCCCGCGCCGAGGCCGAGGCCGCCATGGACGCGCTCATGCTCTCCATTCCGAACATGGTGGACGTCACCACGCCGGTGGGCGAGGACGAGAACGACAATCCCGAGGTGCGCCGCTGGGGCACGCCCCGCGATTTCGCCGCCGAGGGCTTCGAACCGCAGGCCCATTGGGATTTGGGGCCGGCCCTGAACATCATCGATTTCGAGCGCGGCGTGAAGCTGGTCGAGAGCCGCTTCTACGTGCTCGGCGGCGCCGGCGCCCGTCTCGAGCGCGCGCTCATCGCCTTCATGTTGGATCAGCACACCTCCCGCGGCTACAAGGAGTGGTGGGTGCCGGCGCTCGCTAACGCCGCCACGCTCACGGGCACGGGCCAGTTGCCGAAGTTCGAGGAGGACCTCTTCCACACCACCGAGGGCCTCTACCTCATCCCCACGGCCGAGGTGCAGCTGACGAATCTGCACGCCGGGGAAGTGCTCGACGCCGATTCGTTGCCGCTGCACTACTGCGCCTTCACCCCGTGCTTCCGCGAGGAGGCGGGCAGCGCCGGTCGCGATACCCGCGGCATCATTCGCGTGCACCAGTTCTCCAAGGTGGAGATGGTGAAGTTCGCCACACCCGAGACCGGTTTCGACGAGCTGGAATCCATGGTGGAAGACGCCGAGAACATCCTGCAGCAGCTGAAGCTGCCCTATCGCGTCATCAGCCTGTGCACCGGCGACATCGGGTTCTCCTCCGCGAAGACCTACGACGTGGAAGTGTGGCTGCCCAGCTACGGCGCCTACAAGGAGATCTCCTCCTGCAGCTGCTGCACCGATTTCCAGGCCCGTCGCGCCAACATCAAGTACCGCGACCCGGCCAACTTCAAGGGCAGCCGCTTCGTGTACACCCTGAACGGGTCGGGCCTGGCCGTGGGCCGCACCATGGCCGCCGTCATCGAGAACTACCAGAATCCCGACGGTACCATCACGGTGCCCGAGGTGCTCGTTCCCTATATGGGCGGCAAGACGGTGATCGGGCCGGAAGAGGTCTAAAGAGCCATGGAAGAGCAGTCGCCGGCGGCGGCCGCGCCGACCGGTTCCGGCGGCCGGCCGCCTGCCGAGGGTCGTCTCCGCTCCGCTGCGACGACAGCCGCCACGGCGACGGCGCAGAAGCCGTCGTCTCGTCGCGCGGCGTCGTCCGGTGAAGGCGATGGCGGCCGCGAAGTGCGGAGGGGGAGGGGAGGCCGTTCGAACACTGCGCCTTCTCGCAAACGCCGCCATCCGGTGCGGGTGGCGGTGGTGTCCGTAGTTGTCGTTGTCGTTTTGCTTGTCGGTGCGGCGGCGGGCGGATTCGCGTGGCTCCACTGGTTCTCCGAGGACGATGCGGCCGATTTCGCGGGCACCTGGTATTTGGCCGGCACGGCTACGCCCATCACCATCACCGATGATCGCATCCAGCTGACCGATGATGTGTCCTACCGTTATGCGCTGAACGACCAGGACAAAACCTTCGAGCTATCCTTCGGCAACTTGAAGGGCGGCGGCCGCTACCGGTTCTCGCTCGATCGCAACCAGCTGGCCCTGGTGGACGGCGACTTCTCCGGCGCCGACACCTTGGGCGACGATATCGCCTGGACGCTGCGCGCGCTGGCCGAGGGCGCCCAGGGGCGCGTGCTGGCTCCGGAGGAGGCGGCCCGGGGCGTCACGCTGCTTTCCCGCACGCCCACGGGGACGCCGTCGCTTCCCGAGGCGGCTGACACGCCCGAGGCCCCGGCTGGCGAAGACGCCAAGGCCGACACCGGTGATGGCTCGAAATCCGGCAACGACGACGGCGGTGCAGAGCCCGGCAAGGCCGATGCCACGTCGGCCCCCGACACCTCGGACAAAGCTGACGACCGTGCCTAGGCTCGCCGTCGAGCGCATTGCCTTCGAGCGCGATCGCATGGCCCTGCTCGTGCGCGTGCCCGAGGGCGCGGATGCCTCTTTGGGCACGTGCGGCGCCGATCGGCTGCTTGCCGCGCGCCCCTCCCTCGCCTTCCACACCTGCTTGAATGACGAGGACGCCCCCTTTGCCGAGGTGCTCGCCCGCACGTCGCTGCCTCACGCGCTGGAGCATCTGGTCATCGATTTGCAGGCTGCGAACCCCGCTTGCGCCTCCGATGCCACGTTTGTAGGTACGACGGAATGGCTTTCGAAGCGGGACGGTTTGGCCCGTGTTACAGTAAACTTTACCGATGACCTCATCGCATTGGGCGCCCTGAAGGACGCCTTGGCGCTTCTGGAAGGGACGGTTGAATAAGATGTCGTCAGCTCACATCACCTTCGACACCACCGGCGACAAGATCGCCCGACGCGTGCGCAAGATGCGCCCGTCGGCCGTGCGCAACCTGTTCGCCGCTGCTACGCGCGACGATGTAATCTCGCTGTCGGGCGGCATGCCCGCTGTGTCGCTTCTGCCCGAGGAGGACATTCGCCGCGCCACGCTGGCCGCCATTGAAAGCCCCGAGGCCCGCGCGGTATCGCTGCAGTACGGCCCCACCGACGGGCTCGCCGGGCTGCGCGCCGTGCTCGCCGACATGATGCGCGATCTGGGCATCCGCGTGAAGGCCGACCAGGTGCTCGTCACCACGGGCGCCCAGCAGGCCCTAACGCTCATCGCCGAGGCTTTCATCGACCCCGACGACATCATCATTACCGAGGGCCCCACCTATCTGGGAGCTCTTCAGGCCTTCTCCGCCTTCGAGCCCGATGTGCGCGCGATCCCCTTCGACGAGGACGGCATGCGCATGGATCTTCTGGAAGAGGAGCTCAAGCGTATCGGCAAGGACAACCCGCGCCTGAAGTTCTGCTACACCATCCCGAATTTCCAGAACCCCGGCGGCGTCACGATGACGGCTGAGCGCCGGCGCCGCCTGCTCGAGCTGGCCCGTGAGTACAACTTCATGGTGG
>DBFAWQ010000234.1:0-16027 GCA_048242115.1 Eggerthellaceae bacterium | reverse complement strand
GCGATTCAATCCTAACGTGCCCCGTGCGGGAACGGCCCCTCGCGGGGCCGTTCTCCTTAAATCACATCAATCTATGCAATTATTCATAGGTCATCTGCGCTTTTGTCTGATATTGACCCACACAAACTACCGAAGAGCCAGAAATCTGATGTATAAGATCATGCTTGTGGACGACGAGGAAGAGCTGCGCCAGGCGATCGAGCAGCTGCTGGTGTCGAACGGCTACGCCTACGTGGGCGCGAAGGACGCGGCAGAAGGGTTGGCGCTGCTTGCCCGGGAGAAGCCTGATTTGCTGCTGCTGGACGTCATGCTGCCGGGGACGAACGGATTCGACCTGTGCGAGCGCATTCGTCGCGAGGGAGGGCGCGTTCCGATCATCTTCCTTTCGGCGAAGAACGACATCGTGGACAAGAGCATCGGATTCCGCCTGGGCGGCGACGACTACGTGACGAAGCCCTTCGATTCCGCCGAGCTGCTGCTTCGCATCGACGCGAACATCCGCCGGCACAAGGAGGACCTCGATTTTTCGCGGCTGCATGCCCAGAAGGATTCCGTGCGTATCGGGGATTTGGAGGTGCGCTTCGGGGAGTACGAGGTTCGCCTGCGCGGCCAGGTGGTTCCGCTCACCACGAAGGAGTTCGAGATCTTGGCGTGCCTGGCGGCCCAACCGGGCAAAGTGCTCACCCGCCATCAGATCCAGGAGCGTGTGTGGGGCGATTCCGACGAGGGTCTGAAGCCGACCAACAACATCACGGTGTTCGTGCGAAAGATCCGCGAGAAGATCGAGGACAACCCGTCGGAGCCCAAGTACCTTCTGACGGTGCAGCGGGTGGGCTACAAGATGGCCGAGTTGGCGCACGACTGAGGGCGTGGGCTTGCGCGCGAGAAGCTGAATCCCACCTGCGATTTTATATGCAGTTAAGAAAAAGTTAATCGGCTGTTTTCCTACCGGGCCGAAAACTAACGGTCGGTTTATAGCCAGCGGACGTCGAACTGCGTAAAGTTTGCGGAAAGGAAAAGCTGGGGGAAAGGCTTTTCCGGCCGCCTTCCCGCGAAGGGTCGCCCCCTCAACTCTTCGCGAGGACGGGCAGCACGATCGGTCTCGGCCAACTCATTGGGAGGAGAACCTATGGCTGAACAGACGAACCATGAATTCACCCGCAGGAGCTTCATCAAGGGGGCTGCCGCACTGACTGCGGCCGGCGCCCTTGTCGGCTGCAGTCCCCAAACGGACAACCTCAAGCAGTCGGGTTCCGAGCAGCCGGCCGATGCGGCAGACGGCAGCAAGGAGGTCAAGGCCGCCGCTGCGCCCCCTCCGGAGACCAAGATCTTCACGGGTGCCTGCCGCGCCCAGTGCGGCCAGGGCTGCTACCTGAACGTGCATGTGCGCGACGGCCAGGTGGTTCGCACGACGGCCGGGCATTTCGACGATGGTCCCGAGTTCGACCGCATTTGCCCCAAGGGCCTCTCGCAGCCGGCCCGCGTGTACAGTTCCGAGCGCCTGCAGTATCCCATGCGCCGCGTCGGCGAGCGCGGCGAGGGCAAGTTCGAGCGCATCAGCTGGGACGAGGCCATAGCCGAGATCGCGGAGAAGTGGAAGGGCTACACCGACCAGTTCGGCCCGAAGTCCATCGCCATGTTCCTGGGCAGCGGCAATACCGCAACCCTGGGCGGTGGCGCTCCCGAGGGCTCGCTTATGGCTCGCCTGGTCAACGTCATGGGCGCGAGCCGCGTGATGCCCGACCGCGACATCGCCACTCCCATGGCCCGAGCCTACATGTACGGTAAGGGGTCCTGCTCCAACCGTGCTTCCGACACCGTCAACGCCGACCACTTCGTGGTTTGGGGCGGCGACCTTGCCGTTTCCGAGAAGCAGCGCACCCATTTCTTCCTGGAGGCTCAGGACCGCGGTGCCACGCTCACGGTGATCGACATCGCCTTCCGCACCATGGCCGGAAAGGCCGACTGGTTCGTTCCCGTGCACCCCGCCACCGACGGCGCCCTGGCGCTTGGCGCCATCAACTGGATTCTCGACCAGGGCTGGGAGGCAACCGACTTCCTTCGTGACCATACCGAGGCGCCCTTCCTGGTGAAGGAGGACGGAAACTTCCTGCGCATGAGCGACTTGGGCGTGGAGCCCACGACCACCACGAACGCCCAGGGGCAAGAAGTCAAGGTTGACCCCATCGTGGTGTGGGACGAGGACAATGGCGTAGCCACCACCGCCGCCGAGGCCGCCAAGCCCGCTCTGGGCGACGTGCCCGAGATCGAGGGCATCAAGGTGCGCACCGAGATGGATATGATCAGGGATTATGTTGCGGATTGGACTCCTGAGCATGCCTCTGAGGTGACTGGCGTTTCCGCCGAGGACATTAAGCGTCTGGGCGAGCTGTACGCCAAGGGCGGCAACGTGATGACTGATACGAAGTTCGGCCTGAACCACTACAACAACGGCATGTACAGCTCGAAGTGCGTGTACGCTTTGGTGTTGATCAGCGGTCAGATTGGTCGCCCCGGCGCTGGCTTGTACACCGGCGAGCCCAACTTCGGCGAGGGCAACACCGCGGAGTGCATCTCGTTCCCCAGCTCGTCGGGCGAGAAGCCCCAGGGCGTGGGCCAGGTCGTCAACTGGACCGACTTCTGCGGTATCGTCCAGACCGGCAAGAAGCTCGGGGAGGACTTCCCGATCAAGACGTTGTACGTGTCGTGCTCTAACCTCGTGTCGAACCAGTGCGAGCAGAACGAGACCCTGAAGGCGCTTGACGCGGTTGAGTTCATCGTTGTCCAGGACATGACCATGAACGACATGGCGCTCCAGGCCGACATCCTGCTGCCCGCGTGCCACTGGTTCGAGACATCTGACCTGCGCGTTCGCTACTACGGTAACCCCTACCTGCTGTGGAACGAGAAGGCTATCGAGCCGCAGTTCGAAAGCAAGCCGGATGCGGAGATCTACCGCATGCTGGCCGACGCCATGGGCTACGGCGAGTTCTTCGACTTCACCGACGACGAGTACCTCAACATCGTGCTGTCCACGCCGTGGGGCCTGGAGAACGGGGTGACCATCGACAAGGTTCGCGAGAAGAACTACCTGCGTTGCACGAACGATCCGACCATCGCCTATGAAGGCGGCAAGTTCGGGACCGCAACCGGTCGCGCGATGTTCTACCGCGAGGACCCCAAGCCCGATTACTTCATGGGCCAGGAGATGGACCTGAACAAGGAGAAGCTCGCCGTGTTCTGGGAGCCGGCGCGCGAGGCCGACCTTTCCAATCCCATCCGCGAGAAGTTCCCGTTCACCATCTGCTGCGAGCATATGCGCACCCGCACCCACACCCAGTGGTACGACGTGGACTACCTGAAGGAGTACGAGCGGCAGCCCGTATGCCGCATCAATCCCGAGGATGCCAAGGAGCTGGGTATCAAGGAAGGCGATACCATCCGCCTGTACAACGACCGCGGCTCGGTCACCATGCTGGCCACGATCAACCCCGGCGAGCAGCGCCATGCGGTTCACTGCCCGCGCAGCTTCCTCACGCGCGAGCATATCGACGGCGACCTTGCCCGCACTACGTTCAACGACTACAACCAGGCTTGCAGGAACCAGTCCTACTTCGACTGCGCTGTGGCCATCGAGAAGCTGTAAGGAGGCTGAGGTAGATGACTCGGTACGGAATGGCTATCGACCTTCGACGCTGCATCGGATGCCAGGCATGCGCCGCGGCCTGCAAGATTGCGAACAACAATCCCAAGGACGTTGCGTACAGCGTGGTGTACACCAAAACCGACGAGGACTGGAATTCCTTCGGCACCGCCGTGGTGAAGGGCGCCCTGGCCAACGACAACGCTGGCGGCACGTTCCCCAACTGCACCCTGATGTTCCTGCCCGTGCAGTGCCAGCACTGCGAGAACCCGGCCTGCGAGGCTGCCTGCCCCACGGGCGCAACGTCGAAGGATCCCGAGACCGGCATCGTGTCGGTGGACAGCGAGCTGTGCATCGGCTGCGAATCCTGCATCAAGGCGTGCCCCTACGAGGGCGTGCGCACGCTGGTGAAGTCGCCGGAGTACTACCTCGACGTGGTGGTGGGCGAGTACGACGCGCCGCCGCACACCGCCGGTACCGTTGAGAAGTGCACGTTCTGCAAGAACCTTATCGACCGCGGCGAGGTTCCCGCCTGCATGGATCTGTGCCCGGGCCGTGCCCGCTACTGGGGCGACTTGGACGATCCCAGCTCGGATGTGTCCAAGGCCATCGAGGGCCGCGAGACGGTGTTTTTGATGGAGAGCGCGGGCACCAAGCCCAACGTGTACTACCTGAAGTAGGTTCTGCCGGGCTCGACGGGGCGGCGCTTGCGGGCGCTGCCCCTTTTGCTTCAAGGAGGGGAATCGATGGATATGAGCGCCATCAGGAAGTCGGTCGGGATGGCCGACGGATGTGAGCTTTTGAGCTGCGCCTTCGCCTTTCCGAGCGAGGCTTTGGCCAAGGGTCTGAGCGACGGATCGGTCATGGAGGATGCCCGAAGCTGCTTGCTCGACGCCGGTGTTGCCGACAATGTCGGCGCTTCGGCGGTGGAGGGGCTGGGCGCTTGGGCCGGGTTCGATGTCGCCGAGCTGTATGCGGGCATGCGGCGTGTGTACTCGCTTCTGTACCTGAAGCCGGGCAGCGACACGCCCATTTTCCCCTACGAGAGCGCCTTCGTTCATGTGGAGCGCGGTCTCCCCGGGGCGCCGGCGCTTTTCCGCACCGCGATCACGTTGGATGTGGAGCACCAGATGCACGACGCGGGCGTCGCCGCGAAGGACGAGCGCACCGAACCCTGCGACAGCGTGCGCGAGGAGTTCGAGTTCCTGTCCTACCTGTTCGCGCGTCAGGCCGATGCCCTGCAGCGCGACGAGCCGGAGCAGGCGCGGGAATGGGCCGAGCGGGCGCATCGATTCGCCCGGGAGCACGCCTTGGCCTGGATGCCCGCCTTCATGGAACGCACTCGGGAGCTGGCCCCCGAATCCCCGTATGCCGCCCTGGCCGCGGTGGCCCTGGTGCTGTTGGGAGTGCTGGGGGAGGGGTAGGGCGGCTACTTCTTTCGCTTCGGCTTCGCGGGGCGGGCGGGGTCGGTGAGGCCCTCGATCACGCCGTGGGACACCTCCCAGAAGAACAGCGACGCCGTGCTGCCGTAGGGGCTCAGGCGGCGACGGTAGCGGGCGAAGAGCGCCGGCGTGATGGCGCGGTGGCGGTAGACCATGCGCATGCCGCGCTGGATGGCCAGGTCGTCGAAGCTGAGGATGTCGGGGCGGCCCAGGCAGAACAGCATGATCATCTCCGCCGTCCAGCGTCCGATGCCCTTGAGGCTGCTCAGGGCCGCGATCACCTCGTCGTCGCCCATGCGGGCCACGGCCTGCAGGTCGAAGGCGCCGGATTGCACCTTCTGCGCGAAGTCCTTCACGTACTCGGCCTTGCGGAAGGTGGTGCCGCAAGCCTGGATGTCCTCGACGGCGGCCGCGCACAGCGTCTCCGCCGACACCTCGCCGAAGCGCTCGGCCATGCGTCGCCAGACGGTCTGCTGGGCGGCGGTGGATATCTGCTGGCCGATGATGTGGTGCACCACCGACGCGAACAGATCGTCGTCCATGGCGCGCCGGATGTGCCCCCGCGATTCGATGAGGTCCATGTAGGGGCCGAGCTTCGGGTCGGCTGCCCTCAGATAAGCCAGTTCCTCCTCGCCGTACTCGAAGTAGCGCACGCCGCCGTTCCCTTCCATGTTGGAATCCCTTCACCCCGCGTTCGGTCTCGGGTCATCATACCAAATCGCCCGCCGTGGTCGAGCGCGAAGCGGAAGGCCACTTAGCGCACCTCGGCCACGTAGGTGCGGGTGCTGCGGGGGAATTCCCGCTTGAACGCCTCTTTGACCAGGCGTTTCCCCTGGGCGTCGGGAGAAATGGGGGTGCGGGCGGACTGGAAGCCCTCTTCCAGGAGCATCCACCCGTCGGCTTCCCGGCGCAGGGTGAGCGAGCGGTCCTTCTTGTAGGTTGCCAGGGACAGTTCCCGCAGGCCCTTGTCGGCCATGGCGTTCGCCAGCTTGGCCTGGGCCTGCTTTACGGGCATGAGCTTCATGGGCGCCCCCTTTCCAGGAACCGCTCGAGTTCGGCGGCGAAGGCCTTCTTCTGCAAGGTCTGCGAGATGTAGACGACGGTGGCGCGGTTGCTCTCCGCGGCGAAGGCGACGCGGACCGAACCGACGGAGCGCTCGTTCACGCGACACTCCCACAGATGCAGTCCCCTCCATCGGGCCGCAGTAGCGAACTTCGATTTGAACAGGCCGTTCGCAAGCTGGCTCGCCACGGTTTGCCGTATGCGGCCCGCAAGCTGCGGATGTTTGCGCAGAACGGCCGAACACCCGCGCTTGTCGAAGTCCACGGTTGCCGAAGGGACCGCGGGCGGGATCGATGCCGCCCGCAGCGCCGTCCTCGAAACGCTGCCGGTCTCGGACGCTCCGGGCGCCAGGGGAATCTGTGCGGTGCGCGTGCTCGTGGCGCGCCTCCTTCGCGATGCTTGGCAACGGGGCTTCCGCGTCCCATCCTTTCCATACCATCATAAGAAGGGCTTGCGAGCCCGGGCGCCGGGAGGCGGAATCTGTAAGGCGATTGCCACCGCTCCGGAAGCGGCCGTGGGTTTGCAGGGCGTCAACCTGGGTGCCCGGGAATGTTCGATGCGTTTTGCGGTTGCGGTTCTTGAAGCTGGGTTTTCCGGGTTTGGCAGCTTGCGGGTTTGCGAGGGCGGACGCGGCGGCGAAAGGGGCTGCATCGCCAACTCGGCGTTCGGCAACGCCCTGCTCCTCCGTCCAAGTTTTGCCGAAGGGCTGTAGGGTTCGGGCCGTTTTCGCCGATGGGGGGTGCGGACATATATCCCTTCGGCAAAATTTGGTCAGGGCGGAGGCGCCGGAGGGAAACTGTCGCTCTGCGCCAAACCCACAAGTTGCCGAATTTGGCCAAAACGTAACATGGGGGGAGCTGGCCGATGACAAACGGGGCTCTCTCTGTCACAATCGGCGAAGCAGGCGGGGTGCGGAAACGGGATGCAGATGCGGTTCGCTGCGACTGCCGGGTTTGCCGCGGCCGTTAGCGTGGGCCCGCGGTGTGTCGGCGTTGCGCTTGCTGTACGGCTTTCGACAAGGAAAGGGGCTGCGATGGCGGCGGCGAGCGGCGGCAACAGCGGCAGCGGCAACGTGCTGGCGAGCTTCCGGGCTACGGACGGCTCGGGGGTGTGGGAGCTGTACAGCTGGGGCATCTCCGTCGGCAGGCAGAAGTACTACTTCACCGGGCAGTCCCATATCGTGTCCACGGGGGTTCCGGGGCGGACCGAGCGGCACACGCAGCTGGTGGAGGGCGAGGACGACGGCTTCGGGCTGTGGGTCGCGCTGGCGGTGTACCAGGAGACGGGCAGCCTTCGCGACGCGGGTCTGGCGGCGTGGGCGCTGGGCGGGCCGGACGTGCGGGTGCAGGCAGAGGACCGCCAGATACCGGGCAACGTACAGCTTTCCATCGGGGGCCTGCGGCTGGGGCGGCAGCGCGACGTATCGCTTCGCTACCGGGAGGACGGCCGTTGGGTGCAGGTGGACGCAATCCAGCGTTTCGCCGACGCCGCCCTGGCCGCCATCAAAGCTTACCGGGCAAGGGGGTTGTAAGCGGGATGTCGCACAGGGACTTCACTTCGGCGTCGAGCGAGGGCGGCCCCACCTTCTACCAGCTGCTGCAGTTGGACGCCCGCGGGCTGTGGGGGCTCATCCACTGCGCGTCCGACGCAGGTCGCAAGGCGCGGCTCCTGGGGGCGATGGCCGTGCGAAGCGTGCTGCTGGTGGCCTTCGCCATCCTGTTCATCGGCGCGCTCACCTCGCTTTTCGGGCAGGAGAACAGCGGGCTTGCCGTCGCGGGGTTCTGCATCCTTTTGGGCATCAAGCATGTCCCTTACGGCTACCGGGCCGCCGACAGCGTGGTGGCGCTGGGTGTTGTGTACGCGCTCATGGTGCTGGGCGGCATGGTCTCGCTGGTGGGCAACTCCGTGCTCTCCATTGCGGCGAACTTCGCGTTCTCGCTGGTCATCCTCGTGCTCGTCGCGAACGAGCCGCCTATGGGCAACGCGGGGCTGTACATGTTCGGCTACCTGTTCGTCAGCCAGACGCCGGTGGAGGGACCTACGCTCGCAGGACGCGTCGTTTTGGCAGCGATCCTGTGGGTTACGTGCTCGGCGGTGCTGGTCCACAAGCACCATGGGAAGTTCTCCGACGTGCGGCTGCACCATCTCATCGAGGGTTGCAGTCTGCGAAACGCCACGTTCGCTTGGCAGCTGCGTCTGGCCGCCGGGGTGGCGGGGGTGCTGTTCGTTGGCGAGCTTCTGGGAATCCCCCGGGGCGTGTGGGTGGGCTACGCGTGCATGTCGGTGCTGCTTCCCTACCAGGAGGAATCCGGTAGCTCGCTGCGGCGCGGCGCCCAGCGGTTCGCCGGCGTCGTAATCGGGTCGGTGCTGTTCGCCGTCTTCTCGCTGCTGGTGCCGGCGCAGTTGCGGTTCCTCTTCGGGCCGATTGCGGGCATCTGCATTGGCTTTTCCAGCAAGTACGTGGTGAACAACGCCCTGAACTGCTTCGGCGCGCTGCTGCTGGCCGAGGGTGTCTATGGGTTGGCGGGTTCGGCGGCTCTGCGGGTGTGGGACAACCTGGTGGGCATTCTGTTCGCCATCGCGTTCACTGCCCTGTTCACGTTTCTGGCCGACCGCCTGCGCATCGCGAGGGTCCGCGGCGACGAACCCGGCAAATAGTCCGACGACTACAATGCGCCCGTGCCGTGATGACGTGCGAAGGGCAACGCGACGAGCTCGCTCGCCCCTTTCCTCGGGGGCGCGGGCGCATATCCGAGCCGCATGCTCGCCCGAAGGCCCCCTTCCGAGCTATTCGTCGCCCTCAGCTTCGCTGTTCGCGTCTGTTTTCGGGAACGCATTGCTGCATGAGCTTCGCGATATGCTCGACCGAGTCGGCGCAGTCGCCTTTCAGCCATTCGGATATGACTGCTATCAGGCCGTTTATGTAGAAGGCCATGATGTAGCGCCGGTCGCGGGCGCCCACCTCGGCAACGGTCCAGGATGGGGGTGATGACTCCTTCGTACATGCGGTCGTAAACGCGAGTCAGCTGCAGCGCCTCGGCGTGCTCCAATGCCGTGCGGTAGAGCTGGCGGTGCTCGCGAACGAATTCCAGGTAGCGGACGAGGTATTCCGGCGTGATAAGGTACAGCTCGTCGCGGGTGCGTTGCGGGATGCTTTCCACGAAGTCGTGCCGACTCTCGCCCATGAAGTCCCGAAAGCGCCGGTTCATCGACTCGGTGCATTCGGTCAGGAGGTCGCCGATGGTCTCGTAGTGCAGGTAGAAGGTTGAGCGGCTGACCCCGGCCCGGGCGCAGATCTCCTTCACGGTGATGTAGGGCAGCTCCTTCTCGTCGAGCAGCTCAAGAAGGGCCTCGTCCATGAGAGCCGCCGCTTTGAAGTACTTGCTGTCCGATCGTTTCAGAGCTGTTCCTCCTTAGCGCTTGTGCCAGCGAGCGGACTACTCGCTGATCTCATGGGCTAGCTCCATGATTTCGAAGGCGTATTTCTGCTTTCCCTTCGCGATCAGATGTTTGTACAGGGGGTAGTTCATCGAGACGCCCGCGATGCCCACCGCCCCCACGACGATGCCGAGGACGAACAGCCCTGTGGACTGGCTGCCGACGACTCCCATGGTAAGGCACATGCCCACGCCGAGCAGCAGCGCGAAGAGGATGCCCAGGGTGTAGGCGGTGATGGTGGCAGGCCGCTTGGCCCGCGCGTCCAGCTTTCGGAGGGCCGCCACCTTCGAGGTGCTTTTCGAGGCGCTCTTCGGGGTGTACTCGCCGATGATCTTCTCCGCGTAGATCTTGTCTGCATCCATGGGCAGGTCCTTTCTCGTGGGGACGGGTCGCTTTCCGACACCCATGATGGGGCAGTGGCAGCCGAGGCGCAACGACACGGAGGTCCGTTCGTGTCCGAATTGCGTGAGACGGGGGCGCCCCTTTGCTTTGCCGGATTCGCGCAGCCTTCCTCCGGTAACTTTTTTCTGGCGCAAATTGCGAGTTTGGCAAATACGAGGGATCCGCAAAGCGAGGGGTTGCAGTGGGCCGTGCCGTTTTCCCAGGTCGCAAGTGCCGTGAATAAACCCGTTCCGTCTGGGCGGCCACCTGGGATTTGCCAAAACCCGAATCTTTGCCAGAAAAGGGGCAGGGTGGGGGTGCGGAAAGACGAAACGGGCCGGAGGGGAGTGGACGCTCCGTCCAAAGGCGAGTTATGGACAAAATGTAAACTATGACTAACTTAGCAGGCGAGGCCTTGACGGAACAAAAGAGTTAGCTTAAACTAACAAATGTCAGCGGACGGTATCGCAGAAGGCGGAACCGACGGGTGGGGAAGGCGGCCACGGTGCTTGCCGCCTCCCTCCGGCGGCTCCGCCGAACGCAGAGGCGAAGCGTCGGAAACTCGGCTTTCCCCCTCTCCTTGTTCCGACGCCCCCTGCGGTGCGATTGCGACGCTTTCGTTTGCTGAACCGGGCAGCGGTGGTTCTTCTCGTCTTACCAACCGCTGCATTTATCGCGCCGGCAAGGACTTTCCCCCTCGGTCCTTGCCGGTCTCTTTTTTTGTGAATTGACTAGGCGGCCGGGCTTTCCGCTTCCTTGTGGTAGCGGGCGATGGCGTAGCGGGTGATAGCTCCATGGCCTCGACCACGGTGGTCTGGGGGCTCACGGTGAACACATCGGTCTTCATGATGGCCGCCAGTGCCGAAGCGGGCGCGACGGAAGCCTCCAGGGCGGCGTCGGAGGGCTGGTTGCCGCTCGTCGGGCGTCCTGCGACGGAGACGGCTGCTGCAGCGTCGGCGCTGGAGCCGTTTGCGGTCAGGGAGGCGCCTTGCGCACCCTCATGCAGCCAGCCAGTTTCGTCTTGCGCGCCCGCGGCGACGGTGACCGGGGCCTTTGCGATCTTGCGGATCCACAAGGCCAAGCCGAATCCTACCAGGGCGAACACCCCTACCAGCATGCCCGAGGCCACCATGCCCGCCGCCGCGGCATCGGCTGCTGGCGTACCCGACGCAGCAGCCGTGGCGCCCACCAGGGCATAGACGCCGGTGAAGACCGACGAGCCGAAGCATCCGGCTATCTGGAAGCCGGTGGACATGACGGTGACGCTGTGGGGGTTCATCTGGGGCGGCAGCTTCGACAGGGCGAAGCTCTGCACCGGGCCGACGACCAGGGCGGACCCGCAGATGACGGGAATATAGATGATGGCCAGCACCACCGGGGAGGCCGTGGCGATGAAGAGGGCCGTCAGCACGGAGAACACTGCGATGCAGCCGAAGCCAACGGGCAGCAGCATCCCCGGGCCGTGCTTGTCGTACACGCGGCCGGCCAGGGGAGATGCCGCGCACGAGCACAGGATGGCGGGGAACAGCGTCAGCGACGCCACCAGCGGCGGCGTGCCCAGCACCGACTGCATGAAGGTGGGCACGATGATGTTCATGGCGAAGATGGTCACCAGCGACAGCATGTTCGCCACCACGCCCACGGCGAAGGCGGGGATCTTCAGGGGCTGCAGGTCGATGAGCGGCTCGGCGGGCATGGGTCACGGCGATAACCTTTCCTGTGCCGTGATCAGATTTACGCGCCGCCGGGCGCCACATGTGTCGTTTGCAGTACTATTAAATTGGCCGAAGCAGTGTACCACAGCGCCCCCGCCGCCAGCACCCGAAAAACACTGTCGAGCGCGCCCGACGAACCCGCGAACGGCTTCCGTCTGCTAGCTGACGCGGCCGTGCTCCACGGTTATCACCTTGTCGGCCAGGGCGGCGGTGGAGGGGCGGTGGCTCACCAGGATGACGGTGCGGTCGCCCTTGCCGGAGCGCAGCGCCTTCAGCACGGCGGCCTCGTTGAGGCTGTCCAGGTTCGACGTGGGCTCATCCAGCAGCATGAGGGGCGCCTCGTGCAGGAACATGCGGGCCAGGCCTATGCGCTGCCGCTCGCCGCCCGAGAGGGTGTCGCCCAGCTCGCCTACGGTGGTGTTAAGGCCCTGGGGCAGCCGCGCCAGGAAGTCGGTGAGCGCCGCTTTCTCGCAGGCGGCCAGCAGCTCTTCCTGGGTTGCGTCGGGCTTCGCGATGAGGATGTTCTCGGCCAGGGTGCCCATGAACAGGTGCGTGTCCTGGGTCATGCAGCTCTCGTTCGCCCGCAGGCTGGCGGTGTTGATCTGGCGGATGTCCTCGCCCGAGAGCTCCACGATGCCGCGGGTGGTGTCCCAGAAGCGCAAAAACAACTTGCACAGCGTGGACTTTCCCGAACCGGAGCGGCCGGCGATCTGCACCACCGAGCCCGGCTCCACGGTCAGGCTCACGTCGTGGAGCACCGGCACGCTTCCGTAGGAGAAGTCGACCCCTTGGGCGCCGGCGCCGGTGAAGGCGGCCAGGTCGACACCGTCTGTCACCTCCTGGGTCTGGGGCTCCTCGCGCAGAAGCTCCAGCACCCGCGCGCCCGAGGCGAAGGTCTGCTGCAGGGTGGTCCCCAGGTTCGCCACGGCGATGACCGGACCGAACGACGACATGAACGCCGCGATGGCCACAAGAGCCGCCCCGGCGGGGAGCTGGCCTGCGAACACCAGGCCGCCGGCTACTAGGATCATGGCCACATCCAAGGCGAACACCACCCCGTTGATGGCGGCGCCGAACAGCGCGGTGCGCCCCTTCTGGGCCCGCTCCACCGCCTCGTGGGCGTCCATGCGCTCGGTCAGCTGGGCGGCCCGCTCCGACGCGCGTCCGAACTGCAGCGTTTCGCGCAGGCCCCGCAGGCTGTCCAGCACGAAGGCGTTCATGCCGGCGATGCCCTCGCGCAGCTGCCGTCCGGCCTGGCCGCTGGCCTTCGAGCCGATCCAGGGAAGCGCCACGCCCACTACCAGGTACGACGCCAAGGCGAGCCATCCGAAGGCGCCGGAGATGCTGCCCAGGAACGCCACCATGCCGGCGGAGACCAGAAGCGCTATGAGCACCGGCGACAGGGTGTGGGCATAGAACACTTCCAGAAGCTCGATGTCGGCGGTGACCAGCGACACCAGATCGCCCTTGTCGCGGCCCTCAAGCTTCGCCGGGGCCAGGCGGCGCAGCGCCCCGAAGACGCGGTCGCGCACGAGCGCCAGCAGCTTGAAGGCCAGGTAGTGGTTGCACATCTGCTCGCCGTAGCGCAGTGGTCCGCGCAGCACGCCGCACAGCCCCACCAGCACGAGAGCGGCGGTGAAGCCTCCGGGGAAGGGGAAGCCGGCCGCGTCCATGAGGGCCTCCATGCCGAACGCCGTGAGGAAGATGGCGGCGCCGAAGCCCGCCACGCCCAGCAGCACGGCCAGCACCATCCACCTGGCCAGCGGGCGCACCAGCTTCGCAAGGCCGACCATGACGCTCATGTGGGACGTGATGGGCTGCTGCGGCTGGTGGGCGGGGGAGTCCTGGGGCATGCCAGCGCCCGTCGGGGCCGGGACGTCCGCCTGGCCCCTTCCGCCCGGCTTGGCCGCCTCTGCCGCACGCGCGTCCGAAGCCGCGCAGTCCAGCTCGTCGGAAAGCCCCTGCACCCCGTCGGCCGCAGCCAGGGACTCCAGCTCCGCCTGCTGGTTCCATAGCATCGCGTAGGCGCCGTCCGCGGCGAGCAGCTGCTCGTGGGGCCCATGCTCGGCCACGCGTCCCGATTCCATGACGTAGATCTCGTCGGCCCCGGACACGGCGGACAGCCGGTGCGAGATCATGACCACGGTCTTGCGCTTCGCCAGCTCGTGGATGGTCTGAATGATGGCATGCTCGCTCTCGGCGTCCACGTTGGAGGTGGCCTCGTCGAAGATATAGGCCGGCGTGTCGTGCAGCAGCGCCCGGGCCAGGGCTATCCGCTGGCGCTGGCCGCCCGAGAGGTTCTTGCCCTCCTCGGCGATGGCGGCGTCCAGGCCGCCCAGCTCGCGCACGAACTCGTCCACCCGCGCCTGGGCCAGGGCGCCCCAGAGCTCTTGGTCGCCGGCCTGGGGGTCGGCCATGGCCAGGTTCGAGCGCACGGTGCCCTTGAACAGGTGGCTCGCGAAGGACACCACGGTCACGGTGGAGGCCAGCGAGGCGGGGGAGGCATCCTTAAGCGGCACGCCCCCCACGCTCACGTCGCCCAAGTAGCCGGCCAGCCGCCCCGACAGGATGCCCGCCAGGGTGGACTTACCCGATCCGCTCTCGCCGACGATACCCGTGAACGACCCGGTGGGGGCGGAAAACTCCACGTCGGAAAGCACCGTCCGCTCGCCGTCGTAGCTGTAGCTTAAGCCCCCGCAGGAAAGCGTGGAATCGTCCCGCGGAATGACGTGGCTTCCGTGGGGCGGGCACGGGGCATCCAGGATGCGGTACATCTTCTCGGCCACGGCCATGCCCCCCATGGCGGTATGGAAGTACGACCCCAGGGCGCGCAGGGGCAGGAAGAACTCGGCCGACAGGAACAGCACGGTGAACGCGGCGAAGAAGGGGATGGCGCCGGCGGCGAAGTTTACGGCCACCACGATGATGCCCACGGCCGCTCCGCCGAACGCGAACAGGTCCATGACGGTCGCGGAGTTCAACTGCATGGACAGAAGCCGCATGGTGGCGCGGCGGAAGCGCTCGGACTCGCGGTTCATGGCCTCATGGCGCGCGCCGTCGGCCTGGAAGATCTTCAGCGTGGTAAGGCCCTGCAGATTCTCCAGGAAGGTCTGACCCAGGTCGGCGTAGGAATCCCAGTAGCTGCCCATGACCCGTTTGGCTATTTTCTGGATGGCCACGATGGAAAGGGGGATGAGCGGCACGCACACCAGCAGCGCCACGGCGGCCGGCAGGCACAGCGGCGCCAGGCAGATGAACAGGGTGAGGGGCGCCAGCGCAGCGTAGAACAGCTGGGGAAGGTAGGCGCCGAAGTAGCCCTCCAGCTGCTCGGTCCCTTCCACGCACACCTGCACCGCCTCGGCCGTGGAGACCGACTCGGTGTAGGAGGGCCCCATGGCCACCAGCTTGCGGTAGATCTGCGTGCGCACCTCGCGCTTGGCCACGGCCGCCGCCCTGAGCCCCGCCTTCTGGGCGCCGGCCATGCAGGCCAGCCGCACGACGATGGCGGCCGCGGCTACGGCCAGCAGAAAGCCCTGCCAGCCGGGGGAGGGGGCGCCGAACAGGAAGGACTGCACGACCACGGCCGTGGCCAGCACGAATCCGATGTTCGCCAGCAGCGCTACCCACTGCAGCGCCACGCTGGCGATAATGTAGGGCCTGGTCTTAGGCGCCATGGCCAGCAATCGTTTGTCGAACATGGTGCTACTCCGCAGCCCCGGCCGGTTCGGGCGCTTCCAAACGAGCCGCTTCCGGGCGTTCCAGCTTCACGACGAAGCCGAAGTAGACGATGTGGGCGATCCAGACCACCGCGATGACCACGCGCATGGCCGGCACGCTCGAAAGCAGCGCGAACGAGATGCCCAGCAGCACGGTCAGCGGGACCAGCAGCGTGAGCTTGGCCTTCAGCGTCATGGTGCGGCGCTTCGTGTAGTTCTCGAATACGAGCTTGTACAGTTTCGTCCGCTTGAACCACGCGTCTATTCGCTTCGAGCTGCGCGCGAAGCAGAAGCCGGCCAGCAGAATGAACGGCGTGGTGGGCAGAAGCGGCAGGATGGCCCCCAGAAAGCCCAGGCCGAAGGTGATAAAGCCGCCGAGCGCCCACAGCTTCTGGCTTAGCGTGAGTTTGCGATGAACGTGTTGCACTAAGTCTCCCTCTCTTGTCGAAGCGCGCCACTGTCCGCACGGCGGCCTCAGGTTTCGGCGTATGTTAACATCGGCTAACACTGGCACGTAAGGGTTCTGGCGGCAAAAAAGTGAGCCATGGCTAATTCTTCACAAACCTACCCCGCGGGGGCTCCTCAGGGAATCAGGTCGTAGGGCATGCGGCGGGCGACCAGGTAGAAGAC
>DBFAWQ010000233.1:0-2573 GCA_048242115.1 Eggerthellaceae bacterium | reverse complement strand
CTCTAGCCACACAAACTACCGAAGCCTCTGATTTTTCTTATTGGGTTGTTGCCGCAAGACAGCCCCGCGAGACTAACCCCAGAGCAATCAAGCTCGGTAATCAAGTTGCCTTCGCAACTCAAACTCGTCAAAGCGCCGCATCCCGAGATGTCGAGCGAAGTAAGACGATTTCCGTCGCAATTCAGTCTTTGAATCTCTTTGTTGGACGACAAATCGATGACAGTTAGCTGATTGTTTCTGATCCCTACAGCAATGAGCGCCGGACACTTCGACAAATCAAGCGACGTTAGCTTGTTATCCTCGCACCAAAGGCATTCCAACTGCGGGCAGTTGGTCACGTCAAGCTCCTCGATGTTATTTCCGGTACACATCAACCAGCTCAACTGATGGCACTCTGAAACATCAAGCTCCCCAAGGGACGCGCCTATGAGATTTAACGACTCTATCGTTGACGCGCAGCGGCCGAGATCGATCGACACAAGCTTGCATCTCTCCTCTAAAGGTACGGTCGCGGGCGCCATATAGTAATCATAGAAACCAAGGTGGAATGAAATAACGGGCTTTCCTTCGATTGTCTCGGGAATAACGAGGCCGAACTCCTCCGAAGGATACGACTTCAGCCCGTGAATGCGAACGCCCTCATCTCCGATAGTGTAGTTGAACGCACTCGCAGGCGTGACGTAGTCGGGGTCGTTGGGATCTGTTGGGGTGATGGGCTCCTCCGGCTGCGAGGGGTTCGAGGGCTCCTCGGGGGTGTCGGGCTGCGACGGCTGGTCGGGAGTCGCGGGCTGGTCGGGCTGGGTCGGCTGCGAGGGCTTCTCGGGCTGCTTGCCGGGGACCCAGGCGCCGTCGGGGCCTACGTAGTACTTGCCGCCGTCGACCCAGGCTTCCGTGGCCATGGCGCCCGAGGAGGTCAGCCAGTAGCTTCCGGCCCACTCGTTCGAGGCCATCGCGCCGGAGGGCTTCAGGTGGTACCAGGCGCCTCCCACCTTCTTCCAGCCGGTGGCCATGGAGCCGTCGCCGTTCAGGTAGTACCAGGTGCCGCCGACCTGCTGCCAGCCGGTCGCCATGGCGCCCCCGCGGTCCGCATCCAGATAGTACCAGCTGCCGCCGACCGACTTCCATCCCGTGGCCATGTCGCCGCCGGGGTTGAGGTAGTACCACTCGCCGCCCACGGAGGCCCAGCCGGTGCGCATGTAGCCGGCGCCGTCGAAGAGGTACCACTTGCCGCCGATGAGCTGCCAGCTCGAAGCCGGGTAGGTGCCGTCGGCCCAGTTGTACCACCAGCCTCGGGAGTCGGAGACCCACTTGTTGGGATGCCAGGCGCCGCTCGCGTCCGACCAGTTCCACTCGCCGTCGACGGCGTACCAGCCGGTGCGCATGGCTCCGTCGGCGCCGAGCCAGTACCACTGGCCGCCTACCTGGGCCCAGCCCGTGGCCATGGCGCCGCCGTCCTTCAGGTAGTACCACTCGCCGCCTACCTGCTGCCATCCTGTGAGCATCCAGCCGGAGCCGTCGAAGAGGTACCATTCGCCCCCTATGCGCTCCCACCCGGTCGCGTAGCCGCTTCCCTCGTGGGCGTACCACCAGCGCCCGCCGTCCTGCACCCATCCGGCCTGCTGGGCTGCGTGGGCGGGCTGCGCGTCAGCCGCGACGGCAGCTGCGCTTAGGCACCCCCCCCCAGCAGGAGCGCGGCGGCCAACGCAGCGGCCGACGCCTTGCGGGCCATAGATCCTTCCATGCGCCTCTCCTTCTCCCGGGTTCCTCTGTGCGGCCCCTTCGCCGCACGCTCTCGGCAAAACCCTATCACCGGAACAAAGAATTTTGTTGCGCAACATTGCAATTTACCTGCATTGTCCGCCCCTGCGGCAACACACGCGCCCGCAGACGACCGCAGGCCGCTCCTTCGCGCAACGGATTCCCTTCCCCGGATTCTGGAGACGAAAACCCACACCCTGTTGCGCAACAAGGTTCGATAGCGGCAAAACGCTTGCGTCTTCATATTTGATTCATAATTCCGGTAGTCCGGCTATGCAGAAGCGCCTATACTCGACCCATCATCTTGCCGAATCGGAGGTCACCATGACGCATACATCGCCTAGTGAGGCAAACTCTCCCTCGCCAACCGCAGCAACGGACGGCAGCGGCTGGCCTGCAGAGTATTGGAAAGGCGTCTACGGATGCCTCGACGGCCTGCCCGTGGACGATTCCGGACTGGACCCTTCCCTCGACGATCCCTGCGACTGGTTCGTCCAAGGGGCTGACGCCGAATAGTCGTCCAGCCCCTAGGTCTCCTGGGCTACTCGGGTGATGGTGGTTATCTGTAAGGAATTGCCGGCGGCGTCGGTGCAGTTCGCTAGCAGGATGTCGGGGCGCAGGCTGCCGGTGGGCTTCGATTCCAGCTTGAAGCGCAGCTGCGCCACCGCGCCGTCGCCGGCGGGCACATCGCTCGCAACCTCGCCAGGCCGCGCTTCGTCGTCGGCGGGCTCAAGCTCCAGAGCGCCCAGCAGGAACTCCCCTACTGCCAGCTCCTTCTCCTTCTTCTTGCGCACCACCTTCACGGTGTCGGGCAC
>DBFAWQ010000232.1:0-18208 GCA_048242115.1 Eggerthellaceae bacterium | reverse complement strand
CTTCGTGCGCGGGCTGCGGCGTCTGCCCGACGCTGGGATGCCCCGCCATCGAGAAGCTTCCTTCGGGGCGGGCCTCCATCGACCGGGAGCAATGCATTGGCTGCGGGCAATGCGCCCAGTACTGCGCCTTCGGCGCCATCGTAAGGGAAGGGGAGTAAGGCCATGGAAGACGAGAAGACGGTTCTTCTGTGCGGTGTCGGCGGCCAGGGGACCATCCTTGCCGCGGACCTGCTGGCCCGTGCCGCCTTGGCCTCGGGTTTCGAGGCCAAAGTGTCCGAGATTCACGGCATGTCCCAACGGGGCGGCTCGGTCACGACGGTGGTGCGCTTCGGACCCGACGGCGTCGCCTCCATGGTGTGCGATCCCGGCACTGCCGATGCGGTCGTGTCCTTCGAGACCACCGAGGCCCTGCGCAACCTGCCCTTCGTGAGGGAGGGAGGCTACCTCTTGGTGGCGGACACCTCCATCGCCCCGCTGCCGGTCCTCACGGGCAAGGCGCAGATGCCCGGGGATGCGCAGGCTCGGCTTTCCGATGCGGGCGCCGTCATCATCGATGCCGAAGCCCTGGCGCGCAGCGTCGGCAGCCCTAAGTCGGTGAACGTGGTGCTTCTGGGCGCTTTGGCCGCCCGGCTGCCGTTCCCCGTCCGCGTCTGGGAGGACGTCATCGCGAAGCGAGTTCCCCCCAAGACCGTCGACGCTAACCTGGCGGCCTTTCATGAGGGCTACCGGTTCGCCCAGGCGGCTTCGTAGGGGTTTCCGCTATCCTGGTTTCATGCAGCGTGCTGCGCAGGGTCGCAGCGCGCTTCGTTTGACGGTTCTATCGAGGAGTTTGCCATGAGCGTTCGCCAGATGAGCGTGTTTCTGGAAAGCAAGCCCGGCCACATGAAGCGCGTGCTGGACGCCTTCGAGTCGGCCCATGTGTCGGTTCGGGGATACAGCGCTTCCGATACCGGCGACTACGGTATCGTCCGCTTCGTGGTGGACGACCCGCAGCGGGCTGCCGAGGTGCTTACCGGCATGGGCACCGCCTGGAAGGCTTCCGACGTGCTGTGCGTGGCGCTTCAGGACGTGCCGGGCGAGCTCGGCCGGGTCATGGGCATCATCTCGGACGTGGGGATCAACGTGCTATACAGCTACTCGCTCATATCAACCTTCATCGTCATGTCGGTGAAGGACATCGCCGAGGCGGAGCGTCTGCTTGCGGCCCAGCCGGTCACCTTGGTGGACCAACAAACCCTGGCGAGCCCCGTTTCCGCCCCGTGCGGCGGGGAGGGGAGGTAGCCATGGCCGCTCCAATGACCAAGCAGGAGGCGCTTTCGGCCCTGCGCGCCAAGGACTACGGGCGTTTCCCCATCCACAACCCCGACATCGAGTGCGCTTCCCGCGAGCGCATCCGGGCCATCCAGTTGGAAAAGCTCATCCAACAGGTGAAATGGACCTACGAGCGGGTACCGTGGTATCGCAGCCGCATGGACGAGTCGGGCGTGACCCCGGATTCCATCAAGACGCTCGAGGACGTGCGCAAGCTCCCCTTCACCGATAAGAACGTGCTGCGCGAGACGTTCCCCTACGGGCTGTTCGCCGTGCCGCTCGACGAGGTGGTGGAGCTGCACGCCTCCAGCGGCACCACGGGCAAACCAATCGTGGTGGGCTACAACCGCTCCGACATGGACATGTGGGCCGACTGCATCATGCGCCTGGTGCAGATGGCCGGCGTCGTACCCTCCGACCGCGCGCAGATGGCCTTCGGCTACGGCATGTTCACCGGGGGCTTCGGGCTGCACTACGGGCTTCAGCGGCTCGGCTGCATGATGATTCCCGCGGGGTCGGGCAATACCGAGCGGCATATCGCTATGATCGAGGACTACGGCACTACGGTCCTGGTGGCCACTCCCTCCTACGCGCTGCACGTGTGCGAGGTGGGGGAGCAGCTGGGCTACGACTGGGAGAAGTCGCCGCTTCGCGTGGGACTGTTCGGCGGCGAGCCGTGCCCGCCGGGTCTGAAGGCCGAGATCGAGTCGCGCATGCACATCATCTGCACCGACAACTACGGGCTGACCGAGGTGATGGGCCCGGGCGTATCCGGGGAATGCCTGGCCAGCCGCGACATGCAGCATATCGCCGAGGACCACTTCCTCTGGGAGGTGGTGGATCCTGATACCGGCGAGCCCGTGCCCGACGGGTGCGAGGGCGAGCTTGTGCTCACGCCGCTCGGCAAGCAGGCCATCCCCGTGCTTCGTTACCGCACCCACGACCTCACCCGGGTCGTCACCGAGCCCTGTGCCTGCGGTCGCACCACGGCGCGCATGCAGAAGGTGCGCAGCCGCAGCGACGACATGCTCATCATTCGCGGGACGAACGTGTTCCCCTCGCAGGTGGAGGACGTGCTTGCCTCCATCGAGGGGGTGTCGCCCCATTACCTCATCGTGGTGGAGAACGAGACGGGTTTGGACACCATGACGGTGCACGTGGAGCTGAAACCCGAGGCTATGAGCGATTCCTTCGCCGAGATGGACGCGTTCCGGAAAGCCATCGCCGACAAGCTCAAGGGTGTGCTGTTGGTGGGCGTCCAGGTGAAGTTGGTGGAGCCGGGCGGCATACAGCGCACCACCGGCAAGGCGAAGCACGTCGAGGACAGGCGCAGGTAGGCGGTCTTGGACTTCGCGGGGAAGATGCAGGTGAAGGGCAGGTTCGCGCCGAGCCCCACCGGGCGCATGCATGCCGGCAACATCTACGCTTCGCTCATGGCGTGGTTGGTGGCGAAGTCCCAGGGCGGCTCGATGGTGTTGCGCATCGAGGATCTGGACCGCGAGCGCTCGAAGCCCGTCTTCGCCGACCAGGTGCAGCGCGACTACGAGATGCTGGGGCTCACCTGGGACGAGGGTCCCGTCTTCCAGAGCGACCGGGACGATGCGTACCAACGGGCGCTGGACGTGCTCCGGGAGCGGGAGCTTGTGTACCCGTGCTTCTGCTCCCGGGCCGACCTCCATGCCGCAAGCGCACCGCATCGCGGCGAGAAACTCGTCTACCCGGGGACGTGCCGGAGGCTTGGCGCCGACGAGGTGCGAAGGCGGCGCGAGGAGGGGAGGACGGCGGCCCTGCGGCTGGCGGTTCCCGACGAGACCGTGTCCTTCTTCGATTTGGTGCAGGGATCCTATAGGCAGAATCTTGCACGCGAATGCGGCGATTTCCTGGTCAAGCGCTCCGACGGCGCCTTCGCCTACCAGCTGGCGGTGGTGGTGGACGATGCGGCCTGCGGCGTGACCTCGGTAGTCCGAGGCGTGGACCTTCTGTGCTCCACGCCCCAGCAGATCCACCTGCAGCGTCTGCTGGGCCTTCCCCAGCCCGAATACGCCCATGTGCCGCTTCTGGTAGCGCAGCGCGACCGCAGGCTCTCCAAGCGCGACCGCGATGCTTCGCTGGAGGAGCTTATGGCCCGTTACGGAAGCCCGGCGGGGGTTCTGGGCCACATAGCCTTCGTCGCAGGGCTGCAGGATGCCGATGCGGCCGCCACGCCGCAACAGCTGCTGCAGGGCTTTTCCGTGGGCGCGCTTCCGCAAATGTTTCCGGACAAGGTTCAGATTCCGTTTCGCTGAGAGCGGGGCGGGGGTCCTCCTACCAGCAGAAGGGGAGGGTGCCTGCGAAGATGGCGGCCGCGTAGAAAGCACCCAAGGTGATGTTCACGCCGGCGATCTGACCCATGGCGGCGATTCGCGACTGAGGGGCCAGTGGGTTTGAGAACAGTGCTTTTGCCTGCGGATACACGGCAAGCAGCATGAAGGGGAGCACGAGCGCGCCTCCGGTGTAGAACGCAACCACGTTGAGAACGATGCAGGCGATCCAGATGACGACCGCGCCGTGGTAAGCAGCGCGCGCCCGGGCGCGGCCCAGCCTTACCGGCAGCGTGCGGCGCCCCGCGGGGATGTCCTTCTCTATGTCGCAGGTGTTGTTCGTCATCATGATGAGCCCCACGCCGATGACGGTGGGAAGCGCCCAGAGCGCCATCAGAGGCTCGAGGTGTCCGGTGACCACGTAGTAGCAGGCCAGGGGGATGAGCCCTCCCATGACGATGCCGCTCACGAACTCGCCGACGGGAAGGTAGGAAAGCGGTGTCTTTCCGGCGGAGTAGGCCACAACGAAGAAGGCACCCACGATGCCGATGGCAAGGGGCACCCAGCCGCTCAGCCATATGATGTAGGCTCCCAGGATGAAGGCTGCGGCCAAAAACCCCACCGCCAGCAGTTTCACATGGGCCGGGTTCACCGCGTTGTAGGCAAGCACGTTGTCGTCGGCCTCGAGGTTGTCGTCGACGGAGTCCGCCCCCTTCGCATAGTCGTAGTAGTCGTTGAAGGTGTTGACGGACGCCTGCATGAGCACGCAGATGGCCAGCAGCACGAAGGCGGTCGAAAGGTGCACGGGTCCTACGATGCTGCCGGCGGCCATGGCGACAAGGCAAGGAAGCACGGCTGCCGGCCAGGTGTGCGGTGCTGCCAGATTGAGGGCCATGCGGGCCGTGAGTGAGGTGTACGGGCTCGTGTCGACGGTCGGGTTCGGCGTATGTCCCATGGGGGTCCTTCTTACGAGATGCTTACGACAGGCATGTATTATAGGTCATTTGATATAATCGAAACCGTGTCCGTTCGCTTGGCGGAGGATGTTGTATGCTGATGGTGCGTTGCGTTTCGATGGGAACCGCGCGCCGACGTACGAAAGAATCGGAAGGGAAAGAGGATGAAGATGAAGAAGGTGCTTGCCGCTGCTGTTGCGGCCATGATGCTGACCTTCGGCTGCATGGCTTTGGCGGGATGCAGCCAGCCCAGCGCCGAGGACGTTATCCGCGAGGGGCTCACCAAGGAGCTCGACCAGGTGAAGAACCTGGATGGCGAGCTGATGTCGGAAGTGGGCGCCATGGACGCGGCCAGCGAGCTCGAGACCTACGGGATCACCGCCCAGTCCTTCATGGAGACCTATTTCGACGGCTTCGACTACAGCATCGACTCCGTTACCATCGACGAGAGCGACAAGAACAAGGCCACCGCGGTGGTCACGCTTAAGGTGAAGAGCCTCACCGACGTGTACACCAAGATCACAGAGGCGTCAACAGAGTTCGCGACGAGCGCCGACGTGGCATCCATGTCCGAAGACGAGCTGAACCAGAAGGTGGGAGAGATCGTTCTGCAGGCCATCACCGACGTTCCCGCGACGGAGACCGAGGCAGTGACGCTTCCTCTGGTATGCGAGAACAACGAGTGGCAGGTAACCGATGCCGGTCTCCAGCAGCTCGGCATCGCCATGTTCAACCTGTAGAAGCCGTCGGCAAGGTTCTGATTTTTGATGAAAGGGCGCAATCGAAAGATTGCGCCCTTTGCTATGCAAGGGCGTTTCCCGTGCCTTGCGAGCGATGCATCATGAATAGCCTGTCGTTTGCCCGCTTTCAGGTGTCGGCGCTTTCAATAAGGTCGTGAAGCTGCTGCCTGCTGTTGACGCCTATCTTGTCGTAGATGTGCCTGACGTGGGTTCGTGCCGTGGAATGCGATATCACAAGCTCCTCTTCGATATAGGGGAGCGACCTTCCGTTCGAGAGCAGCTTCAGCACCTCGGCCTCCCGCGGCGACAGTCGATAGAGCTCGACAACTTCCCGGATACGATTTTCTGCAGGCTGCGACGCGGGCGGTACGGTTGCGCCAGCTTTCTTCTCCGTTATGCTGACTACATCTAGTTCTTTGAGGATGAAGAAGAAAAGGCCCGCAAAGGCCACGACGGCCAACAGGCTGAAAAGGGCTATTTCCGCTTGGTCAGTAACCTGGTTTATCCCGGACAGCTCCCCAGCGACGAATCCTGCAAACGAACCGGTGTGCTGCGCTGCGGCACACCATCCGAACAGATGCACGAGCGACCCTTTTGCACGAATGGCAACGTAGGGAAATATCAAAAGAACGAGGCATTCGAACATGACGCTACCGCTCAGCGCACAGGCTATGGCAAGGGTGTTCGCAACATCGCCGCCGATAGCCAAAAGTCCGTATCCCGCAATGAAGACCGGAACGCAGAAACGGTAGAGAAACAGAATCGGGTTTGCCTGCCCCATGATTGTGATGAGCACCAAGCTGACCAGAAACACTGCAATCATGATGGCGAAAACCAAACTGGAATGGATTGAGAAAGTATAGCCGAAGACTGGGAAGACTCTTAGAAGGCCGCATGTCAGGCCCATGACGACGCAGCTGACGAGGATCTTCGTAAGTCCGTTTTTCCACATCACCTCGCGCTCGTCGGCTTTCCGTTGCTCGTCTGCGCAGAAAATAAGCGTTATACCTGAGGCGAGCGGAAGCATAACGATTGCCGCAAAGTAGAGCTGAACGGGAAAAGCCTGAAAAGCCAAGCATGCAAAGGCTGCGAACAAGCAGGAAAACGTAACGTGGCCCGCCAGGCGGTCGAGGCTAAGCCTTTGGAACAGGGCGCCCCATGAAAGAAGGAGGACCGAGTTCCCCGATCCTATCAACGCCGTGGATGCGATCATCAGCCAGACGGAATCGACGTAGTTCAACGATACGATAAGGAGGATGGTTCCGATCGAGGTTAGGCCGACGAAAAACGCCACCAGCCATTTGCCTGAGTTCAAGATATCGAGTTTTCGCACGAGGAACATCATGACGATCAGGCTGACCGAGACCGTTGCCGAGAAGGCCACGCGTATTAGCAGCATAGGGTAGAACTGCTCTTGACCGATTGAGAGACTCGGGCAGTTGACTACGACCGAAAGCGAGAAGGCGAAGTAATATCCAACGCCGAGCATGAGCCAGGGCTTCTGTCGCCAAGACTGTATAAGGCTTCTAGGTGCCTCGGCCGGCGCTTCCGTGTTTTCCATGCACTCCCTCCTTGACTTCTATCCTATCCGATTCGGCCGATATCGGCATCGACCGATATGGTCGATATGTCCCCTTGGCGAAATCGATTGGTATGGTTGATGTGGGAATCCAGCTCGCCGGCTTATAACCGACGAGCGTTCGAAATGATGGAGACGCGAAAGGAGAAGAGGATAATGCGTTTCACACGAAGGAGCTTTTTGAAGGGAGCTGCTTTTTCCGGGGCTGCCGCCGCAGCGGCCGCTGTGGGAATGGCGGTGCCCGGGGTCGCTCTTGCGGCCGATGGGGAGACGGGCTCGCCGTCGCAGGCAAACCCTTATCTGAACCTGTACGACGGCAATGTCAGCTATCTTCCCGTCAAGAGCATCGGTGAGAAGCCGACTTTCAGAAATGGGAACATAGCGTTCGAGGACCGGACGATCGAGCAGGACGAGATACGCATGGTCGACTCCTGCGACTTCTTGGTTATCGGCGCTGGGATATGCGGAATCGTTGGTGCCCTCAAGGCATCCGACGAAGGAGCGAGCGTCATCTGCGTCGAGAAGACTTCTCGGGGCCGGTGCACTTGGGAATCCATGGGGGGTTACGGAACAAAAGCGCAGGCGGTCAGCGGAAACGAGGTAGATCCGGCCCGTTTTGCAGATGCTATTCTCCGAGGAAGTATGTTCCGGGCGCTCCCCGAGGTCGTGTGGTCCTACATCAACAACTCGGGGGCGGCCCTCGATTTCGTGCAGGACATGCTCGACGAGTCCGAATACGATATAGAGCTCTACAACACCACCCAGCCGGAGACCGGCTACGATCTGGTGACCATCCAGGCCGAGCATAAGTTCAAGATCAACGGTCCGGTGGAATGGAAGGCCCACATGACTGGGATGTTTCCCATGGCGGCGCTGACTTCTGTTGCGAACAGCAGGGATAACCTCGATCTGAGGCTCTACACTGCAGGCGTTCAGCTTGTCCAGGACGGCTCGGGCAGGGTAACCGGGGCGATCGTCAAGGACGAGGAGGGTTACTACCAGATCGATGCCGCAAAAGGAGTCCTCCTTGCAACGGGAGGGTACCATAACAACCTCGAGATGATGAAGGCATGGCTTCGACCCGAGGACTTCGCTACTCCGTATCAGGAGGACGCCGCTATCGGTGATACAGGGGACGGCCATATGATGGGCCTGAGGGTCGGAGCGAATATGGATCCGATTCCCCATGCCGCCATGATATTCAGCGGAGGATACCCGGACGAGGCGAGCAGGAAATGCCCTGCCAAGCAGATCGTACGGGCAGTCGCCCCCTTGGTCGACCAGCGCGGCAGGCGCTTTTGCAACGAGGCGCACCAGAAGGAGTGCGTGGCAAACGCCCTCAACACCGCGCACACCTTCAACGGAGGCGCGTGGTACATCTTCGACCAGGATGTGATGGATACCGTCAAGGCGCCCCTGGACGAGTACTTCGCAAACGGTACGATAACCAGCGGAGAGACCCTGTCCGACTTAGCAAAAGCGCTCGGCATGCCCCCCGACACGTTGGCCGCAACAATGGAAGTATGGAACGGGTATTTCGAGGAAGACCCTCCTGTTGACCTCGCTTTCAGGCGAGACCTGGTATCCATCAACCCTGTCGTCAAGTCGTTTACGGAAGGGAAGGTCCAGGCGAGCGCATTGCCGGTGAAGAACGGTCCGTTCTATGCGATGACATGTTCCTCTACGTTCCTTACTACCGTAAGCGGACTGATTATCGATGAGCAATGCCGCGTTCTCGATAAGGAGGGGAACGTGATCGAAGGCTTGTATGCCGGCGGAAACGCATCCGGAGGCATGTACTCGGACGTGTATCCCCGTCATTTGCCGTCAACCTCTGTAGGTAGGGCCGCGACATTCGGTTTCGTGGCCGCCCGTCATGCCGTGAAAGGGGAATAAGGGATGAAACTGAAAAAGACGATGGCGTTTCTCCTCGCCTTTGGAACCGTATGCTCGATATGTGCGTTGGGAGCATGCTCCGAGGGGACGCAGGACCAGCAGGGCGATCTCGCAAGCGGAGACGAAGCTACTGCAGCGGTTGCAAGCGCGGCATCCGAGGATAGCTCTCTCGAAAATCTCGTTGCAAACGCAAAGCCCGATGATCCGTTCGTGTCGGACGATATTTGCCTAAGCTGCCACGGGGGAACCTACGAAGCGGTTGCGGAACTTACCGACGCCTATGGGGATTCGAACCCCCATGCGGGAGCACACGGCAACGGCACGATGAGTTGCGGCACTTGCCACGAGAACGGCAGCGAGAAGCCAACCGACGAAAACAACTACTGCCTGAACTGCCATAATTGGCCGAGAGAGGAACAGGCGTACATCGAATACATGGATTTGTAAGCGATAACTTCTAGCTAGATCGGCGCCGGCGCCCCTGCGTTTATGTCGCAGGGGCGCTTTTGCTCGAGGCAGCCATTCCCGCGCTTTGGCTTCGAGGGGCGCCGGAAGGGAAGGGTCTTGTTCCTTGGAAGAGCAATAGGCCCGAAGCGAGGAGCTTTCAAATCAAATATAGGTTTACATAAGATATATTATCAGCCTTTTAAGGGACACGGTGAGCTTACGCGATGAGATTGCGATTCGTGCGAAAATAGCCCCTGCGTTTGCTGCGCTCTGCTGCTTTGCAGCGGCTCTCCGGTTGCTTATCCCCAGGTGCTGTTGGTTGCTGCGCCCGTCGATGCCGAGCCGAGGCCTTGGATCTCGCCGGATTCGAGCATCTCCATGAGCTCCGGCATGATCGATATGACCGTCGCTATGTTGAGCGCCATGGCCACGCAGCAGATGACTATGGAAACAATGGCCGCTCTGCGCAGGCTCTTCGCGTAGTCCGCTGCCTGCGATTGCGCCTTTGCGACCCGGTTCAGACTGACGAGAGCCACGATGCCGCATACGAGCCCGACGATGTCGAGCAGCGTGCCGCCGATGAACAGCGAGACGGGACCGGCTATGGAGGATACGAGCACCAGAGTCCGGTACCTTCTGAGCGGGTCCTGCTCGCTTTGACGGTACTGAGGGTTCGGCGAATAGGTCTGCGTTGGCTGATTCGACGGCGATGCGTCCTGCGCGTTTCCGTACGGGCTGGCTGCATCTGGAGGTTTCGGGACGTCAACCCGCGAGTCCGACCTCGGCGCAGGTGGCTGGATCGTGCCGCTGTCCTCCGGGTTTCCCCGACTGGGCTCAGGGACGGCCTGCGGGGCGTTGGCGACGTTCGTCTCGTCGGTTTCGGAGGCCTTTCCAGCGTTCTTTTTGTCTTCCATGATAACTTCCTTGAAAATCAATGCTTTGACCTGGGGTTTTAAGAACGAGGCTCTGAGAGCCGTTCTAAGGGGTGGTTTTGCCTTCGGACGACTCCTAACCCATGGATTTCTGCGATTTTCGAGGCTCAGATTCCGCTGCTGCCGAATCCGGCGCTTCCTCGGTCGGTGTCGTCGAGCTTTCGGACCTCTCGGAACGAAATGCGCGGCACCGGCATGACCAGAAGCTGCGCGATCCGATCGCCTTCGTTGACCGGGAACGCTTCGGAGGAGCTGTTGTACAGCGCCACCTTGACCTCGCCACGGTAATTCTCGTCGATAAGGCCCGGGGCGTTCAGAATTGTAAGGCCATGGTTGATTGCAAGGCCGCTCCTGGGCAGCACCAGCCCGGCGAAGCCGCTCGGGATGGCTAGCCGGATGCCTGTCGGGATGAGGGCCCGGGCGCCAGGTTCGAGGATCGTGGAGATCGTTGCCTGCAGGTCTACCGCCGCATCCTCGGGTCGCGTGTACTCGGGAACGCGGGCACCGCCCACGGTGCAGATATCTACGGCCACCTGGTTCGGCGATGCGTCCCGTCTCGAAGCTGACTGCGTGTTCAAAATAAAGTTACCTCTATCTAACTTAAGACAGATGCTCCAAAGCGGTCTGAAACTCCTCGACGCTCTTGAAGTCCTTGTAGACGCTGGCGAACCGGACGTAGGCAACCTCGTCAAGTTTGCTCAGGCGAACAAGGGCCATATCTCCAAGTTGCTTCGAGCCGATTTCGGAACGGTTCTTCAGCCTAAGCTCGGATTCGATGCTATCGATGAGGCCTTCAAGCTGATCTGGCATGATATGCCGTTTTGCACATGCGGTCAACAGCCCCCTCATCAGCTTGTTCCGGTCGTAAGCTTCCGATGAGCCATCGGCTTTGATGACGATGAGAGACGTGTCGCCTAGCCGCTCGTAAGTAGTGAATCTGTGAGCGCATTGAAGGCATTCCCGGCGTCGGCGAATGGCGCTTCCGTCTTCCGACGACCGTGAATCGACGACTTTTGACTCGGCGTTTCCGCAGGCGGGACAGCGCATGGATGCTCCTTATCAATAGGTTAGCATCAAGGTTAGCATACAAGATATTGTGGTTCAACGGAACGCAATCTGAGTGCTGAAAAGAAATAGGGATTATTTTGCGCTTACCGGTTGCCTAGAACCAATGTTCGTTGTATAGTGTTTAAAACATAGAACATTGTTCGATAGCAAGCGGGTTGTCCCGAAGCTGTGCCCATGGGAGGTGCGTATGGCCGATAGACCGTCGCCTAAGGTAACGAAGCGCCAGCAGGCCGTCCTCGACTCTATCGAGAAGTGCATACGCGAAAAGGGGTATGGGCCCACCGTGCGCGAGGTGTGCATCGACTTGGGGTTGTCCTCCCCTTCCACCGTCCATGTGCATCTGAAGGCGCTTGAGGAGAAAGGGCTCATCACCCGGGATCCGCTCAAATCGCGGTCCATCGCACTTACCTATGCGCTGAAGGACGTCGTCAATCCCGCATCGGTTATCGAGAAGAGCTTCAGCAGCGTCATGAACCTGCCGCTCGTGGGCGACGTGGCAGCCGGCGAGCCTATCTACGCCGAGCACAACATAACCGAGTATCTTCCGCTGCCTACCGACATCGTGGGCGACGCCGCAAGCTTCCTGCTGGAGGTTCACGGCAAGTCCATGATCGACATCGGCATCATGGATGGTGACTACGTGGTGGTCAAAGAGCAGAACGTAGCCTCGAACGGGGAGGTCGTCGTCGCTCTTATCGAAGACGAGGCCACGGTGAAGCGCTATTTCAAGGAGGACGGCCATATCCGCCTTCAGCCCGAGAACCGCTACATGGACCCCATAATCGTCGACGACTGCTACGTGATCGGGAAGGTTACGGCGGTCTTTCGTCGCATGTAGGTATCCGCGACCTGGTCTGGGAGCGCACGCCTAGGAGGTCTTGAACGGTTCCAATTGCGACACGTAGGCCGTCGGAGCGAAGAGCGAGATGCGGGTTCCCGATTCGGTGTGCTCCTCCCCGATGATGCGGCATCGCTCGTGAATCAACGAGACGATGTTCCCCTTGTCGTACGGAACAAGAACGTCTATGGCGATGTCTGCCGCTGCGGCTGCACGAGATAGATGGCCGACCAGCTCCTCTATCCCCTGTCCCGTGGCGGCCGATACGAACTGCGCATGCGGGTTGCGCGCCTCTAGGTTCCGCAGCGTTTCGCCGTCGAGCAGGTCCGTCTTGTTGAATACGACGATTCGGGGAATGGAATGGGCGTTGATCTGCCCGAGCACTTCCTCCACGGCGTCTATTTGGTCGAGGTACTCGTCGGAGGATGCGTCCACCACATGGAGTATGAGGTCGCTTCCGGAAATCTCGTCCAGAGTGGATTTGAAGGATTCAACGAGCGTAGTGGGCAGCTTCTGGATGAAACCGACCGTGTCGGTGACGGTGATCTGACGTCCTTCGGGAAGCACGAGCTTGCGGGTGGTGGAATCCAGGGTGGCGAACAGTTTGTCCCAGGCGAGCACGTCCGATCCTGTCAGTCGGTTTAGCAGACTCGACTTCCCTGCGTTGGTGTAGCCGGCGAGAGCGACTTTGAACATGCCAGAGGCATAGCGGCCCTCCCGCTGTACGGCGCGCACCTCGGCCAGGTGGGCGAGCTCCCGCTTGATGGAGGTGATGCGCTTGCGCACCATGCGGCGATCCACCTCGAGCTGGCTTTCGCCCTCGCCGAAGCGCGAGCCGACGCCGCCGCCCATGCGGTTCGAGGCCAGGTGCGCCCACATGCCGCGCAGCCGCGGCAGCAGGTACTGGTTCTGGGCGAGCCGCACCTGCAGCCTGCCCTCCTTGGTGGTGGCGTGCAGTGCGAAGATGTCGAGGATGAGGGCCGTCCGGTCGATGACCTTCACCGGCTTGCCCATCACCTTTTCAAGGTTCGACTGCTGCGAGGGTGTGAGCTCGTCGTCGAAGACCACCAGGTCGATCTCCTGGTCGCGGCACAGCTGGGCAATCTCCTCGGCCTTGCCGCTTCCTATGAAGGTTTTCGGGTTCGGCGCATCCAGCCGCTGCGTGGTCTGGGCCACCACGTCCGCGCCGGCCGTGTCCACGAGTCTAGCCAGCTCCGCCAGCGTCGCCTCCAGCGGCCAGGAGAGCCCCGGTCGGTCCACGCCCACCAGCAGCGCGCGCTCGCGCTTTTGCTCCAAGCGCGTCTTCGGACCCCGCTCAATCACCGATTCGAACTCTGACATGGGATGATACTGCTCCTTTTTCGAATGGTGCCGATGCGTTCGACCTAGCGCTCAAACGTGCCGCGGAATGCGGTGTGGGCAGGTCCGGTCATGAGGACCGTGCCGCTGTCGTCCCAGCGGATTCGCAGGTCGCCCCCGAGCAGGTGCACCGTGTTGGCCCGTCCGGATAGCCCCCGCAGGGTGGCGGCGGCGCTGGTGGCGCAGGCGCCGGTTCCGCAGGCGAGCGTCTCCGCGCAGCCCCGCTCGTACACCCTCATGAGGATGCCGCCCTCCTCGTCCTCGCCGTTCGGTTCGAGCATGGTCGCGAACTCCACGTTGGTCTTCTCGGGGAACGCCTCGTGGGTTTCGAAGAAGCGGCCGACCTTGTTCAAGTCCAGGGTTCCCAGGCACTTGTTCGATGCATCGGCGAACAAGTCGTCGGGGAGTGCGGCGAAGTTGTCGATGAAAGTGACTGCGTGGGGGTTTCCCATGGAAACGCAGGTGAAGGTGAAGGGTCCCCAGGGCGAATCTAGGGAAAGGTCGCGGACGAAGGGCTGCCCCGCCGGGCTCGCTGCGTCGGCTGCGGCGGCCACCGGCACGGCAGTGGGCTCCAGGATGGGCGCCCCCATGTCCACCGTCGCTTCGGCAAGCTTTCCCTCCCCGTCCACGGAAAAGGTGATGGGCCTCGGCCCGGCGAGGGTGTCCGCGACCAGCTCGCCGGCATCGGCGTCGACGATTCCGTTATCCACCAGGTACTTCGCGAAGCAGCGCACGCCGTTGCCGCACATCTGGGCCAAGGTACCGTCGGAGTTGATGTAGTGCATGTAGGCCGCGCACTGCGGGTTCTCGGAGGGACGCACCAAGATGACCCCGTCGGCGCCGATGCCGAAATGACGGTCGCAGAGCGCCTCGACCTCGCGGGAGCCGAGCTCCAGCCTCCCCTGTCGGTCGTCGATCATGATGAAGTCGTTCCCGAGGCCGTTCATCTTCTGAAATTCGATGCCCATGGGCTTCCTTTCTCTGCGCAGGGCACCCTACCCTGCGAAATCCTCCACGTCGTCGCGAACGATCGAGAGCGCTTCTTCCGCGAGGCGGTCGATGTTCGCGTCGTCTCCGTCCAGCCAGCGGATGCGTCCGTCCTTGCGGAACCACGTCCGTTGCCGCTTCGCATAGCGGTGGGTGGCGGTCTTGATGTCGGACACCGCATCATCCAAAGAGCGATCCCCATCCAGGAAGGCCACGATTTCCTTGTAGCCGATGGCTTTCGGCGCGCAGAGTCCTTCTCGGAACCCCTGGTTTAGGAGGCTTCGGACCTCGTCGATCAGCCCGTCGCGCACCATGGCGTCCACCCGGTCGTCTATGCGTTTGCGCAGACGTTCCGGTTGAACGGCGATGCCGAGGAGCAGAGCCGGCACCGCCTGCCCGATGGAGCGCAGTTGCTCCTTCTGCCGGGCATAGGATACGCCTTCGTCGGCGAGCTCCAGCGCGCGGACGACTCGCTTGGAGTCGGCGGCCTGAATGACCGACGCAGAGGCCGGGTCGCGCTCGCGGAGGAGCTCCCATAGGGCCATGGCCCCCGATTCCTCCAGGATGGCGCGATAGCGGTCGCGAAGGGGGTTTCCCTGCTGCTCGCCGGCGGGGAAACGGTAGTCGTCGATGGCGGCCCTCACGTAGAAGCCGGTGCCTCCGCATAGCAACGGCTGTCTCCCGCGCGAGGCGATGTCCGCGAAACGGTCCCGGGCATAGGTCTGGAACAGGGCGGCCGAATAGGGCTGCCCCGGGTCGACGATATCCAGCCCCCAGTGGGGTACCTTGCGCTGCGAGGGGGAAAGCTTTCCCGTACCTATGTCCATGCCGCGGTAGATCTGCATGCTGTCAGCGCTGACCACTTCCCCGCCGAGCCGAAGGGCCAGCTGTTGCGCAAGGTCGCTCTTCCCGGAGGCGGTGGGTCCGACGATGCAGATAACGGGCGGTTTCTTCGATGCGGAGGGCGGCGTCATGCAAGCATTCCCTGCAAATACCATGTCTTTGCGTCGTCGATGCGCACTGCAACGATGCGTCCTTCCAGTTGGGCGATGGACGTATCGGCTGGTATGGGCGCGTGAACCGTTTGGTTCTTCGGGCTGCGACCGGACAGAAGCAGGGGGTTGCGTTTGGAAGCGCCCTCGACGAGCACGTCTACCGTCGTGCCCCTATCGACCTGGTTCGCCTCGAACGCCTGGCGTTGGACCAGCTCCACGAGACGATCGAAACGGTCCTGGATGACCTCGCGGGGGGTATCGTCCTCCATGGCGGCAGCCGGAGTCCCTTCGCGCTTTGAGTAGATGAACGTGAACACCTGATGGTAGCCTACCTTCTCCACCAGGCGGTAGGTGTCCATGAAGTCCTTCTCGGTCTCACCCGGAAAGCCCACGATGATGTCGGTGGAGAGGGCGATGTCGGGTCGAGCCCGGCGCAGCTTCCTCACCAACCCAAGGTAGTGCTCGGCGTCGTAGCGCCGGTTCATGGCGGAGAGGATGCGGTCCGAACCCGACTGCACGGGAAGATGCAGCGCCGGCATGAGGTTCGAAAGCGTGGCGAAGCGCTCGATCACGGCGTCGTTGAGGTCCTTCGGATGGCTTGTCGCGAAGCGGATGCGCTCGATCCCGGTGGCTGCAACGCCGTCCAGCACGTCGACGAAGCGTGCGTCGCCGTACAGGTCGCGTCCGTAGGAGTTCACGTTCTGCCCCAGCAGCGTGATCTCCTTGACCCCCTCCCCCACATAGCCGGCCGCTTCCGCGACGATGTCCTCCAGCGGACGCGATTTCTCCCGCCCGCGAACGTAGGGCACGATGCAGTAGGAGCAGAAGTTGTTGCATCCGATGGTGATGGGAAGCCATGCGGCCCAAGGTTGCTCGCGGTCCGTCGGAAGATCGGTCGGAAACGATGTGGAGGCCTCCTCGGTTCGCACCTGCGACGCGCCCGTGTCCCGGGCCGCCTGAAGCAGCGACGGCAGCGCATGGATGTTGTGGGTTCCGAAGACCACATCCACATGGGGCATCGCCTCGACGAGCTTTGCGCCGTCGCGCTGCCCGATGCACCCGCCTACGGCTATCAAACGCTTTCCCAAGGGGGAACCGGGACGAAGAGGCAGCGTCCTCATGGTGGCAACCTGACCGTAAAGCCGCGTATCGGCCGCCTCACGAACGCAGCAGGTCAGAAAGACCACCATGTCCGCCTCTTCGAAGCTGTCCACCGCGGTGGCGCCCAGAGCTTCCAGCGTACCCAGGACGCGCTCGGAGTCATGCTTGTTCATCTGGCATCCGAAGGTGCGCACGCATAGGGTCAGGCCCTGGAAAGGAGCGTTCACGGGACCCATCCTACATTTGGGCGGCGACCGGCGCGGCGCATGCGAGCTTGATCGGGACCACCGAGAAACGGATGGCGGTCCTGAACTCCCCGTCTATGACTACATCCGCGAACGACGGCATACAGGCGACCTCTATGCCGACCGGAGAGAGGAAGCCTCGCGATATGGCAATTGCCTTTACCGCCTGGTTGACGGCACCGGCTCCGACCGATTGGATATCGACGGTCTTGCCATCCTTCACCAAGCCGGCAATCGCGCCGGCGACGGAGGCCGGTGAGGATTTCGACGATACCTTCAGGCAGGCGATCTCGGTTTGCTGCGTTTCGTGGTCCATGTTCGGTTCGTTCTCTTCCCTGTTCGGTTACGGTGCGTTTCGTGGTATGTGCGGCCTTGCGTAATGGGTTAGCTGTTGGCGAGGTTGTAGGCGGTCTCAAGTGCGATGGCCAGCTGGTTGTCCTCGGATTCTGAGAGCTTCACCGTGATGTCGGGCATGATGCCGACCTTGTCGAAGGCGTAGTCGAGGGGGCTTTTGTAGAAAGCAGCGGTGTAGCGCAGCGCCCCTCCGAAGGACAGCTCGCGAGTAACCTGGACCGACCCCTTCCCCAACGTGTTCTGTCCCACGACGGTGGCCCGCTGATTGTCCTGCAGCGCAGCGGTAAGCGCCTCGGCCGAGGCGGCGGTGTTGCCGTTCACGAGCATGACGACGGGCTTGTCGGTAACCGTGGTGTTGCTCGTGGCGCTTTTCGTTGTGGCGTCGGCGTCTTTGGTCTCTATGCGGACGATGGTGCCGCTGCGCAGGAAGAGATCGGCGATGTTCACAGCCTGCGTTAGGAAGCCGCCCGGATTGTCGCGGATGTCCACGACGAAAGCATCCACTCCCTGCGCTTCGAGCTTTTTGAGCGCGCTTTCCATGAGCTTGGAGGAGTTTTGGGTTATCTGGCGCAGCTTTATGTATCCGATATTGTCTATCGTCTCGATATCCACGTTGGGAATGCTCAGGTCCTCGCAGGCTAAGGTGGTGGTAAACTCGAGGCCTGTCGCGTCGTCCAGGGATGCGGGCCGCTTCCAGGTTATGACGACATCCTGCCCGCTGGCCCGCTTGAGGGCGGCGGTGACCTCCGCTATGGTCCAATCGTGGTCCCTGTTGCCGTCGATGGCGACTACGACGTCGCCTTCCTGGACGTTTGCCTGCTGGGCCGGGGAGCCGTCGAACACGTCTACCGCGTAGGCTTGTCCGTTGTACTCCGCGAATAGCACGCCGACCCCGGAATACGAGCCGGTGTTCGCCGCCTCGCGGGTCAGCTCGTCGTATTGCAGCGGAGTGTAGTAGCGCATATAAGGGTCATCGGCCGTAGTGGCCAGGGCTTCGAGAAGCGCAGAGGTTGCAGAGTCGAGCTCGTAGGTCTCCACCGAATCCTCGTCCAGGATCTTCTCCACCTCGGCGATGCGCGAACCAAGCGAGTTGTTGGCGT
>DBFAWQ010000231.1:0-8706 GCA_048242115.1 Eggerthellaceae bacterium | reverse complement strand
ATGCTGCAGGAAGGTGACGGCCTCCTCGTTCTCCCAGTCGGTCTGCACCACCCAGCGCTCCACCTGGGCGCCTTCCACACGGAACACGCCGCCGCCCAAAGGCGTGACGGAGAAGCGCTTGTCGCGCTCCTCGCGCTTGAGCTCCCACACATGCTCGTACTGCACGTTGTCGGCCTCGCGGTCGCGCGCCTCCTCGCGCAGCTCGTGGACCTTCCTGGCGATGGCGGCCTTCAAGCCCTCCACCCCCTCGCCCGTAAGCGCGCTGATGCGGTAGAGCGTGGGATCGATGGGGCTGGGGGCGAACTCGTCCCCGCCGGCCGCGGCGATCGAATCGGCCCGCACGCGCTCAGCCAGCCGCCCGGCAACCTCCTCGGTACCGGCGACGTCGATCTTGTTGGCCACCACGATGCGGGGCCGGGCCGCCAGCTCCTCGTCGTAAAGGGCCAGCTCCCGATTGATGATGTCGTAGTCCCGCAGCGGATCGCGCCCCTCCCAGTCGCCGGTCAGGTCCACCACGTGCACGATGAGCGCCGTGCGCTCGATGTGCCGCAGGAACTCGTGCCCCAGTCCGCGGCCCTCGTGGGCCCCTTCGATGAGCCCAGGCACGTCGGCGATGACGAAGGACAGATCGCCCGAGCGCGCCACGCCCAGGTTGGGGACCAGGGTGGTGAACGGGTAGTCGGCGATCTTGGGCCGGGCGGCGCTCACCTTCGCGATGAGCGAGGACTTGCCCGCAGAGGGCATGCCCACCAGGGCCGCGTCGGCCATGAGCTTCATCTCCAGCTCCACCCAGCCCTCCTGGGCTGGCTCGCCCAGCTCGGCGAAGGCGGGGGCGCGCCGGGTGGAGGTGACGAAGTGGATGTTGCCGCGGCCTCCGTGGCCGCCTTCCGCGACGGTCACGCGCTCGCCGTCCCGCGTCAGGTCGGCGATGAGCTCTCCCGCCTGCCCCGTCTCCTCGAAGTACTCGCGCACCACCGTGCCCACCGGCACCTTCAGCACCAGGTCCTCGCCGGTAGCGCCGTGCATGCGGCTGCCCTTGCCGTGGGTGCCGCGCGTCGCCTTGAAATGATGCTTGAACCGGTAGTCGATCAGCGAGGACAGGCTGGCGTCCGCCTCGATGACCACGTTTCCGCCGTGGCCGCCATCCCCTCCGTCGGGGCCGCCCTTGGGGACGTGGGCCTCCCGGCGAAACGACATGCAGCCGGCGCCGCCGTCGCCGCCCCTCACATGGATGCGCACCTTGTCGATGAACATGCGTACCGCCAATCTATAAGAAAATGCCCCCTGGCAAGCAGAGGGCACGTTCGGTTTCCGACCGTCGCCGCGGAAGGGTTCCTACCGCAGGTTCCCGGGAGGGCTACTCCTCGGGGATGACGTGGATGCGGCGCTTCACGCCGCGGGTGAACTTCAGCGTGCCGTCGCACAGAGCGAACAGCGTGTCGTCCTTGCCGCGCCCGACATTCTCGCCGGGATGGAAGTGGGTGCCGCGCTGGCGGACGATGACGTTGCCGGTGCGCACCTTCTGCCCTGCGAACATCTTAACGCCCAGTCGCTGCGCGTGGGAGTCGCGGCCGTTACGGCTGGACCCGAGACCCTTTTTGTGTGCCATTGTTGTCCCTCCTTAAGGTTACTCGGCGTCGCTCGCGGGAGCTTCTTCGACGGCAGGCTTCTCGGCCTTCTTCTTGGAGGCCTTCTTGCCGATGGAATCGATCTGGATGCGGGTGAGCTGCTGACGGTGCCCGCGCAGGCGCTTGTAGTTCTTGCGCTTCTTGAACTTGAACACCAGCTGCTTGGGGCCCTTGAACTGCTCGATCACCGTGGCGACCACGGGGGTCTTGGCGGCCTTCTCGGGGTCGGCCTCCACCTTGTCGCCGTCCACCACGCAGATGGCGGTGAGCTCGACCTGCTGGCCCACCTCGGCGGGAAGCTTCTCCACGTTCAGCTTGTCCCCGACGGCAACCTTGTACTGCTTGCCGCCCGTTTTCACGATTGCGTACATGCTTGCTCTCCTATGAATAAACGTAAGGCGATAGCTTGCTGGCGTGGCCATGGCGGACGTTTCCGCATGCCCGACGCGTATCATCGCGCTTATTCCTTCGCTACGCCCTTTTGGGCGCAACTTGATACATGGTATCAGAACGAACCCGCGAATCAAGGGCAACTTGATTCCACAGCCCATCACTCACAAATCGTCCACGCCAAACGTGCGGATGGGACGGGATTGCCACAGGACCGCCGCGGCGCCGGGCCCGGACGCGCTCGACGCACGGCGCCCTAATGCGCCTGCGCCCAGTTGTCTCCCCAGCTCACGTCCACCACCAGCGGCACCTTCAGCGTAACGACGTTCTCCATCACCTCGCGCACCATGGCCGAGAGCCGCTCGATCTCGTCCTCCGGCACGCTGAAGTCCAGCTCGTCGTGCACCTGCAGAAGCAGCTTCGCGCGGAAGCCCTCGCGCTCAAGGCGCCGCTGCACCTCGTTCATGGCCATCTTGATGATGTCGGCCGCGCTTCCCTGCATGGGATGGTTCATGGCCGTGCGCTCCCCGAACCCGCGCGTGGCGTTGTTCTTCGACCGTATGTCGGGCACGTGGCGCTTGCGCCCGAACATGGTGAGCGCGTAGCCGGTCTCGCGCGCCCGCTCCACGGTGTCGTCCAGATAGGCGCGCACGCCAGGGTAGGCCTCGAAGTAGCGCTCTATCATCTCCTTTGCTTCCGAAAACGGGATGCCAAGGCTCTGGGAGAGCCCGTAGGCCTGTTGGCCGTAGACGATACCGAAGTTCACCGCCTTGGCCCGGCTGCGCAGCTCCGGCGTCACCTGGTCCACGGGCATGCCGAACACGTGGGAAGCCGTGGCCGCATGGAAGTCCGCGCCGGAGTTGAACGCCGCCACCAGGTGCTCGTCACCGGAGAGGTGGGCCAAAAGACGCAGCTCTATCTGGGAGTAGTCGGCTCCAAGGAACCTCTCCCCCGCCGAAAGCGGCACGAAGCACTCGCGGATGCGGCGCCCGAAGTCGGTGCGCACCGGGATGTTCTGCAGGTTCGGGTCCGACGAGGAGAGGCGGCCGGTGGTGGTGACCGTCTCGTTGAACGTGGTGTGCACGCGCCCGTCGCCGGCTCGCATGCGCGGCAGCGCGTCGATGTAGGTGGACGAGATCTTCGCGAGCTCGCGGTACTTCAGCACCAGGTCGCAGATAGGGTTCTCGGCGGCAAGCTCCTTGAGCACCGAGGCGTTGGTGGAGAAGCCGCGCTGGTTCTTCTTCAAGGGGGTAAGCCCCAGCTTCTCGAACAGGATGGAGGCCAGCTGCTTGGGGCTGTCCAGGTTGAACTCCTCGCCGGCGATGGCGAAGATCTGCCCGCGCAGGTCGGAAAGGTCTTCCTGGGTGGCCTCCCCGATGCGCTTCAGATGCCCGAAGTCGATGGCCGCGCCCACGCGCTCCATGAGCGAGAGCACCCCTACGAGCGGAAGGTCTATGTCGTAGTAGGCCCTGTGCGCCCCGTCGGCCTCTATGGCGGCCTTAAGTGGCTCCACCAGCGCGAACGCCGCCGCAGCCTGCGAAACGGCCGCCTGGGGGGCGTCCTTCGCCTCGGGCAGCACGCCGCCCACGTAGCGGTCCAGCAGCACGTCGTAGCTGTACACCGACACCGACGAGTCCAGCACGTAGCCCGCAAGGGAGAGGTCCATCACGTCCATGGCCAGCACGTCGTCCGGCTCCACCAGGGCCGCAAGCGAGGTGTCGTTGGGGAACACGTGGCGCACGAGCGCCTTGGCGTCCAGGGTTGCCGCCGAGCCGCCCGCCACCAGCTGCGCGATGGCGCCCGTAGCCTCGTCGCCCTCGAACAGCAGCACCTCCCGCCCCGTCGCAACGGCGCAGTACAGCTCCGGCTCGAAGAGGGACTGCTGGGCCGGCGCAGCCGTCGAAACGCCCACGCGCGCGCCCTCGGCCAGAGCCTTCGCCAGCGCGCTTTCGGCCTCTTTGCCGCGCAGCACGGGCTCGACCACCAGCTTCGCCTCCTCGCGGACCACCTGCTGGCCCTGCAGCGCCAGCACGCGAACCAGGTGCGAGTCGAAGCGGATGCGCTTGAAGGCCTCCTCCACCTTCACCGGGTCGAAGTCGGGGAAGCTCACGTCCTCCAAGTCCAAGGGAAAGTCCAGGTCGCGTACGATGGTGGCCACCTTGCGGCTCAGGTAGGCGGCCTCCTTGTTCTCCTCGATGTTGACCTTCTGCTTGCCCTTCAGCTCGTCGGTATGGGCGTAGAGGTTGTCCAGTGTGCCGTAGGTGGAAAGCAGCTTCGCGGCCGTCTTCTCGCCGATGCCCGGGACGCCCGGGATGTTGTCGGAGGGGTCGCCCTTGAGCCCCAGGAAGTCGGACACCTGGTCGGGGCGCACGCCGTAGCGCTCCTCCACCTCGGCCGGGCCCATGATGGCCACGTCGGTGATGCCCTTCTTGGTGGTGACGATCTTCGTGAGGTCGGTGGCCAGCTGGTAGGCGTCCTTGTCGCCGGTGACCAGCAGCGTCTCGTAGCCCAGCTGCTCGTCGCGGGCGGCGATGGTGCCCAGGATGTCGTCGCCCTCCCAGCCGGGGATGCGGATGACGGGGATGTCCATGGACTCGAGCAGCCCCTCGATGATGGGGAACTGCGCCTTCAGGTCGTCGTCCATGGGAGGGCGCTGGGCCTTGTACTGCTCCAGGGCCTCCATGCGGAAGGCCGGGCGCCCCGCGTCGAAGGCGCAGACGATCGCGTCGGGATGCGCGGTGTCGATGAACTTCAGCAGCATGGACATGAATCCGAACACGGCGTTGGTGGGCGTGCCGTCCGGGGCGTTCATGGTGGGGGGCACCGCATGGAATGCGCGGTGCATAAGCGAGTTTCCGTCGATGACGGCGATCTTCTTGGTCATAGGTCACGTCCTTGCCTACGCGTCGGGCCGTCCGCGATTGCGCACAGAGAGCGCCGCGGAAACAAGCCTTTCACCTTTGCCCTCTATAATAAGGTGACGAAACAGCCCTGGACGCCCCGAAGGCCGAATACCCTCGCAATTTCCTTGGGGCGCCCGAAGAATCAGAGGGCCGCTCGCTGATGGACGAGAGCTTCTATGTAAGCCGTATCGCTTTCGGGGTCGTAGGTGTAGACGAGGTCGAAGGGGTTCACGGCGATCTTGCGTACGCGATCCCCGAAATCCCGCTTGATGGACTTGGGCACAAGACCCGAGCCGATATCGCCGAATCGGTCGATGTTCTTCAGGTTCTCCAAGATGCGCTGCTCGAGCTTTGCGGTCTCCACCCGGGAAAGGTCGTCGGCGAACCGCTCCGAGAAGAGCAGCCTAGCCACGGGAAGCTCGCTTCTTCTCGACGGCAGACAGCAACCCTTCAAGCGAGTCGTAGCTGCGCCCCGCCTCGAAGTCCGCCCGTGACTGCGCAAGCGCTTCGTGCATACGAGCTTCGTAGAGCGCCTCTTCGACCGCATCGGCAACGTAGCGGTCGAGCACCTCCTCGGACATGAACGCGTAGGCGCCATGCCCGTTCTCGGTAATGTAGACGATCTGTTCGTCAGCAAGCGCCTTCATCTCGCGCTGCCTGGTCTTCAGAGCCGTTGAAGGATAGATGGCCTTCATGATTCCCTCTTTCTAGTACCTAATTAAGTACATTTAATAGGCATACTAGCATGCTTCCCCTACAGCTGCAACGAACAAGCGCGCAGACTCCGAATCTGTTGCCAAAGTGCAGAACGCACCGAGGCATGCACGTCGAGCAAGGTTCCGAAACTGGGGTCGTTGTATAATCTCGCAAACGGAAATGCGGACAAGGAGGCGGCGTGAGGCTTTGGATCGACGGGGAGCTGCGCACGTACACCGACGAGCAGCTGCTGCGCCACATCGCGCACTTCGGCTCGCTCGAGAAGGCGCTCGAGCACGGCGACATCTCGCTGCTCTCCGAATCGAAGCCGCAGCGCGCCCGCGCAGGCGAGAGGCGCAAGCCCGCGAAGCTCGCCGACTACCTGGAGGACTGACCCGTGGCCGACAACGCGATCCCCGCTTTCTACGACAGGCTCTGCACGCTGTGGGACCATCTGGACGCCCCCGAGCGGGACCTGCTGCTGGACCGGTTCAAGGTGCGGTACTCCTTCGACTCGGGCAACATCGAGAACCCCGAAATCACCTACCATGACACGGCCGAGATCTTCGACGAGAACGGCGTCTCGAACTTCACGGGCGACGTCAGGACCATTTACGAGATCAACAACCTCAAGAACGCCTGGACCTGGCTGGGCGACGTGCTGCGGAACGGGGACGCACTGACCGAGGGGCTGGTGCTGGACGCCCACCGCGTGCTCACCCGCGGGACCTACGACGATGCTCGCTGGGCGAAGGGCGAACGTCCCGGGGAATTCAAGAAGGGCGACTACCGGGTCGCCGACGACGTGGGCGCGAAGCCGCAGGAGGTACGGCGCTTGGTCGGGGAGCTGCTCGACGAGGTGAACGACGCCATGGCATCCCCTAATGCGCGCAGAAACGCCCTGATGACAGCCGCCTACCTGCACGCCAAGCTCGTGGACATCCATCCTTTCGCCGACGGGAACGGCCGCACAGCGCGGCTGCTGATGAACCTGGTGCTGCTGCGGTTGGGGCGCCCTCCGTGCACCATTAGCCCCGAGGACCGCCTCGCCTACCTCGAAGCCCTGGACGCCTTCCACGACAAAGGCGATCCGCGCCCGTTCGCGGAGTTCTGCCAAGCCCAGACCCTGAAGACCTGGGCGCGCCTGCTGGAAGGCTAAGCGCCATGGGCGAGCGGGTCATCGACGACCGGCGACTCGCGGTAGACGACGTACGGATCGACGTCTACGCACGATGAGGGATCCCTGTTCCCCGCCAGATCCCAAGCGACGGTATGGTTGAGCACGGTTAGCCTCTCCGCGAACACGCCCTCATCCTCGAGCGCCGAGAATACGCCGCCCTTGGCAACGAGCGGCGCCGCATCGAACAGCCGCACCGACCCATCGCTGAAGTAGGCGTAGACGGTCTTCCCAGGGCCGGGGACGACCTGGACGACAGAAGGTTGATGGTCCATTGAGGCCTCCTCCCGCATCAAGAGGCCAGCATACCCGAAGTTACGCTGGCCCAAAGTTCGCCGCAAGGCATTTGTAAGGTTTTCGACCCTCCCTAAGGGTCGATCAATGCGATTCGACCGCTACCTAAGGACAAACACATGCATGATATAGCCGCTTCCCAAATCATAGGATGCCTTCTCATCGTACTCGTCGGCCGCAAATGCCAAGAGCGTTTCTTGCATATCTCCCGTCCAATACGCCCCAAATGCACTCTCGTGCCCATTGATTGCCCCTTCTGACACCTGGCAAATCAGCATCATTTCAGGCGGGTTGCTCAAAATCTTTTCCGTATCAGCCTGTAGAGCTTTCGCCGATGAAACATCGAACCATTGCACTTTCGTGTATGTTTCTGAATGGTGCCCTACGATATCATACAGAATCGGGCACTGCGGAAACACGAAAACTGAATCGCCGTTTTTAAGATACTCCCCGGAAATCTCATAGATTCCATCGTAGCAAACCGCATCCTTCTCGTTCATAGTTATTCCTTCAAGCAACGGAACGTCGGTTGATGCAGTCTGTTGCCAAATGGAACCCGTTTCTAACCCCCACCACCCATACATCTGGACGTACTTCACTCCAACCCAGCAAGCGGAAAGGGAGAGTAGGGCGCAAAGAATGAGAGCTAGAGCTGGCTTGACAAATCGCGATCGAAAAGCCGTTTGCACAAGCGCAGCGAAGCACAACCCCGCGCCAAGAGACACCTGAGAACAGGATAGACCGCCCGAAAACCCTACTGCATATCCTATAGCGAAAACTGACCCGGCAATTCCCAAGACAAGATAATCGGCAGACCTCATACTTTTCGTCTGGCGTGAGCAATCAGCAATTGCTCGAACAACCAACCACACAAACAAAATCGTCGGAACGAGAAAGAAAGCGAACCTCAACAGATAGCCTTCATACAAGGAAACAACGAAGCGCGTCATCGTCTCCCATTCATAAAGGCCAATAACAAGCAAAACAATCGTTCCAGGCAGAACAACCGGAATCCAAGTTAGCCACTTTTTCCCAGAGGCCTCTCTCCTAATATGCTTCGCCTGTAAAACCGGAGTAAAGTGTAGAAGCAGAATTGCAAGAAGGATAGACAAAACATACGGAATGGAATCAACAAAAGACTTCCTTCCTTCAACGATCCAGCGCAAAGCCTCATTCGCAAGACCGCCTTTTGCTGCGATAGCGCTTCCGAAGCAGCTTCTCGCAAAATCCCCTAAAGCCCCATTCACCAAAAGATAGGCAAAAAGCACTATGGCAGGAAGGGCAGCACCGACAAGTCCCCACCCAATCATCTCCGGCAATTCTTTCCATTGCCTCCGACATACGCAGAAACCGACAGTTGCACAAAACACGAAAATCGACACCATTGCGCCAGTCGTCTGCTTCGTGAGAAAGGCGAGCATCGAGAACAGCCCGCAGAGCAGAATAAACAATCTCGCATCTTTCTGCAAAACGCTACGACCACCTCGGACGGCCGCATAGCTAAATTGCTTTTTCCAAGCTAACAGCAAGAAAAGGACCGAAAGATACGCAAACAAATCAACGAAGTAGATATAGTCATACAGAATCTCGACTTCTCCAGATTGCTTGTAGAGCATGC
>DBFAWQ010000230.1:0-7610 GCA_048242115.1 Eggerthellaceae bacterium | reverse complement strand
TGTCGAAGGTGGCGCCGCCCCAGGCCTCTATGGCCCAGTACCCCACTCGATCCATCGCCGGCAGGATGGGCAGCATGTCCCCGACCTGCATGCGCGTCGCCCACAGACTCTGCTGGCCGTCGCGTATGGTGGTATCCATGATTTGGAGCTTCGCCACGAAACCGTACCTCCTTCGAGGGGTCGAATTTTGCAAGGAACGCCACGGAATCACGCAAGCCGCGGTAAAAACCGCATTATAGTAGAAGGAACGCCCCCGCGATGCAGGGGCGCTGATTTTACACGGCGAGGGGAGCCAAACTTACACCAACTTGCCCTTGCAATGGTCGATGCCATGCTGCACGAGCTCAGCCTCCCACCCCTCTAAACGCTTCTTGCGCCGAACCAACTCGGCGGGGGCGTCGGTCGCCCCCTCACCGGGATGCAGCAGCGCTTCGGGAACCTCGTCGTAGGAAACCTCGATCCGGGCGAAGCGGGTGACCTTCGAGACGGCCTCATGGGAGAAGCAGGACTCCTCGGCCTTGTAGGGTCCCAGCGCCCGCAGAATCTTCGGGTTCATCATGACATGGGGGTTGTCCTGCTCGTCCAGGTAGGCGATGACCGCCTTGTCCGAGCCGATCTGGTTAGCTGCAAGGCTGGCGGCGTTCTCCAGAGAGGCCATGGTTTCCAGCAGGTCGACGGCCACGGCAACGTCTTCGATGGTGGCGGGCTGCGCAGGGATCGAGAGCACCGCGTCGTCGGTCACGATTTCCTTGATCATGGGGGTCCTTTCCGGATTCCGTTCCTAAAGCAAACGCATGGAGGCTTATGTTAGCAGTCTTGCGCGCCCCATGCCAGAGCATCCCGCAAGGCGCCCCGAAAGCGCACTCAGCCCTCCTCCTGCGGCTCTTCCGTTGCGCCGTCTTCCCCCGCAACCGCATCCGCCGCGACTTCGGCCCCCTCCACCAGCAAACCCTCGGCCGCAACCTCGACGGAGGGCTCCCCCTCCGAAAGAGCGGCCAGCTCCTCGGGACGGTCGGCCTCGTAGTCGCCACGATTGACGGGCTGGGGAGCGGAGCTCACATCCACGGCGATGCTGAAATCGGTCACGGTCACCGTATAGGGGCTCGTCCCCTTGACGAACGTGGCCCCCTCGGGGGACTTGATGGTCACGGGACGCCCCTCGGCATCGGAGATGGACCCCTCGCAGGAAAGGGAGCTTAGGGTGCTGTCGCCGGTTACCACCCAGGAACTGCGCCGGTCCACGATCAGGTTCGCCTGCCCTTTGGCCATGGCGGTGGTGGGGTTGCCCGCCGCCGAGTCATCCTTGACGACCGCCCCTTCGAAGCTGCTGCCTTCGGTCAGGTACACCGTCACCTGGCTAAGGGAGTCCCACAGGATGTTGCCCTCCATGGTCTGGTCGATGGCCGCAAGGGAGCACACAGCCCCGTTGTTGCCCGTGGCGCCCCAGCCGCGAGACCCCGTGTTACCGGTGCATCGCAGGAAGAAGGGCGAATCGTCGGCCAGCGACAAATCGACCGATTCCAAGACGATGGAGGCCTGGGTGTTCGTTACGTAGATCAGCCCCCCCTCCCGCGCGGAGAGCTGGCCCTCCGTCATCTGGAAGGTCGTGCGCCCCGTCGAGACGTCGGCCTCCTCGCCCTGGTAGAGCACAACGTTGTACAGGCAGTCGTCCCGGGAGTCGCGTCGAGGGTTGCTGGCTATACGGCAATCGAAAAGGCGCACGGCATTCTTTCCCTCGATGGAGACGGCCCCCGATCTGGAGGACGAGACCGAAACGTCCAGAGCAGCCAGCTCGCCCTCGCTCGAGAACGCCGGGGAGCCCTCGCCCGACGACAGCAGAACGCCGCGGTTCAGTACCATGGTACCCCCCTCGCTGCCGATGCGGGCCGGGGAGGACAGGTCGCCTTCGGTGCGCACCTCGGTATCCCACGAGTAGAGCGACGCCCCTTCCACCGCCACCAGTCCCGACGAGAACTCCTGCTGGGTTCTGACGGTGCTATCGGCGATATAGGCGTCGCTGCGCCCAAGGCAGAACAGCCCTGCCCCACCCGCAGCGTTGGTGGCGACGACGCTGTCGGAAACGTAGAGCCGTCCCGGAGCCGCAAGCAGCGCCGCACCTACCCCGTAGGTGGACGAGAGCAGGCCGCCGGTGCTGGAAGGGGATTTGCGGGTTACGTTCACCCCCGTAAGGGTGACCGTGGCGTGATCGTCAAGCACCGCGACGGCGCTCTCGTCGTCACCCGTCGATTCTATATCCTCGCCTTGCACCAGCCCATCTTCCCGAAACTCCCTGACGGCTTTGTAGGAGGTAGGGCGCTTCGGAGGCTGGAGCTGGGCGTCGGCGTCCTTGTCGGGCGTAAGGTCGCCCTGCCCGGGAATCAGCCCGTCTTCGGGAAGCGGGAGGGTCTCGGATTCGGAAAGGGCGCCCTGAACCTGCTGGAGAACCTGGGAAAGCGGCGAGGGAGCGAAGGAGGACTCCTCGGGCAGCTGCGCCCACGAGACCACGCCCACGATGACCGCGGCGCCCGCCAGCACCCCCGCAAGAACCCTTAGCTGCCCCTTCGCCATGCCGTCTCCTAGAAGCGGACGAACGCGGAGATATCGTCGTCCTCGTCCAAAACGATGCGGGCCTTCATTCCCAACCTGTCGAGCAGCTCCCTCATCCCGTCGTCGTCCACGCCCAGATGGGCCGCCACCTTGGAGACGTTCCCGTCGAAGCGTCCCACGAGCTCGCGCAGGCGAGCCCGGGCCTCGAACAGGCGCAAGCCCTCGAGACGGTCGTCGTCGACGGGAACCCGCGCGCTCGCCGGGCCGTCGGGGCCCTGGTTTGCGCCGTCGGCGATGTAGATGGGCAGCGCAGACACGCCCACGTTGGCCCCCTCGCCCTCCATGATCAGGCAGCGCTCCACCACGTTGCGCAGCTCGCGGACGTTGCCCGGCCAGCTGTAGGACTGAAGCGCCCGAATGGTGGCCCCGGGGAAGGGAGAGAGCGGCACGTTGAGCTGCTGGGAAAGGCGCGCGTTGAAGTACTCGACCAGAAGCGGCACGTCGTCCAGACGGCGTCTCAGCTGGGGAAGGTGGATCTCCACCATGCTCAGGCGGTAGTACAGATCACTGCGGAACTTCTTCTCGGCAATGAGTCGCTGGATGTTCTGGTTCGTGGCCGCCACCACCCGCAGGTCGAGGGGCTTGGTGTCGTTCGAGCCGAGCTTGGTCACGCTGGACTCCTGCAGTACGCGCAGCAGGCTCACCTGCATGTCCACGGGCATCTCGCCGATCTCGTCCAGGAAGAGGGTGCCCCCGTCGGCGAACTCGAACTTGCCGACGGCGCCTTCCTCGCGGGCGCCGGTGAAGGCTCCGCCCTCGTAGCCGAAAAGCTCCGTGGCAAGCAGGTCGCGGGGGACCGCGCCGCAGTTCACCGCGACGAAGGCGCCGGGCCGTCCGCTGCGGCGGTGCAGCGCCCGGGCGACCACTTCCTTGCCCGTGCCCGTCTCGCCCAGGAGCAGCACGTTGGTCTTGACCGGGGACACCTTCTGCACCAGCCTGTCGACGGCCTTCCACTCGTCGCTCTCGCCGATGTAGTCGACTTCCCCCTCGCCCAGCGGCATGAACTCGGCCTCGCGGCGCTTCGCCGCCTTCGCCACTGCCTTCGACGCCTTCCTGGCGGGCGATGCGGCCTCCTCGTCCCGCGCTGCCGGCCCCTCGAAAACGAACAGAAGGAAGGGGTCGGCCCCCTCGATCTCCACCTTGCCATGGCGCACCAGGGAAAGCTCCGAGGAACCGCGGGAGCGCTTCGGCTTGAACGTCACCGCCGCCGGCTCCTCCATGCGCTCGGGAAGCTCGAGCAACTGCCCGAGCGCAGACGATGCGCCCAGGTAGGCGGACAGGGACTGGGTGCCGTAGGAGTACTTGTCCCAATCGGGCATGTAAGGGCGCATGGCCATGTTGGCGAGCAGTATGCGGCCCTTTCCGTCCAGAGCCACCACCGGCCCCTCGTAAAGGGACAGCAGCGGCTTGAAGAAGTCCACCGTGGAAAGCGCCAGCTGAGCCCGGGGCCCCATATCGTAGAGCGCCTTGGTAAGCTCGACCCCCTGGACGCACAAATCCAACGCGCTCGGCGGCAGAAAGCCGAAGGGGCTGTTGAAGTTAAGGGCCCCGAAGTAGTGGCCCTTCGAATCCAGGTAGGGAGCCGCAACCCCGGAGTAGCTTTGGGCGATGGCTCGGTAATGCTCGAATCCGTCGATGCGCACCGGCTCCTTCTCCGAGCACACAAGCGTGGCGTTGCCCGTTCCCACCTCGGCCTCCCGCATGAACGTGCCGAGGGTGCGGGAGTAGGTGTTCAGCGGCGAGAGCAGTTCGAAGACGAAGTTCTCGCCGTCCATGAGCGACACGTTGCATCCGAGCAGCACCTTCAGGAACCTCATCACGGGCTGGGTGGCGGCCAGGGAGGGCTTGTAACGCAGGCGCTTCTCGCGCAGAAGCGCGGTGTTCTCCTTGGCGAAATCGCTCGACCAGGGATTCAGCCCTGCGTTTCGGCAGCGCTTCCAAGAGAGGGCGATGTCGGGGCGAACCTTGTCCCGCAGGATCTCTCCGGTACTGACAAAGGTCTTCCACGCCTCAAGCGCATGCTCGGTCGTCTGCGTCATCGCACCTCTTCCCTTCCAATCCCCTTGGTGCCTACTTTACCATTCCCGGAGGCGTTTGCTCACCGTCGACGCTGAGATTGCCTCCCGATTCCAAGGGCCTCCCGGTACTTCGCGACGGTCCGGCGCTTGATGTCCACCCCCTCGTCGTTGAGCAGCCCCGTGATGGCCGCATCGGAGAGGGGTTTGCGCGGATCTTCCTGGGCAACCAGATCGCGGATGCGCGTCTTCACCGCCACCGAGGAGACCGCGGCGGATCCCTTGCGCGCATTGGTGGCCAAACCGCTGGTGAAGAAGAACCGCAGCGGGTAGGTGCCCCAAGGGGTGAGGATGTGCTTGTCGGCAACGATTCGGCTGATGGTGGACACGTTGAACCCGAGCGCATCGGCCGCCTGCTGCATAGTCAGGGGGCGCAGCGCCCGCTCGCCCTCGCTGAAGAACGAGAATTGGGCCTCCACCAGGTAGGTTCCGAATCGGAACAGCGTCTGGTTGCGCTGCTCTATATTGGCAAGCACCCGCTTGGCGTCCTCGGTATGGTTGGAGAGCCACAGGCTGGCCTCCGGATCGGCCTTCGCATCGGCCGCCATGCGGGCGTAGTCCGGCGAGATGACCACCCGTTCGGCCAGCTCCCCCAGAACACGCACGGCGAATCCGGCCGGAGTACGCGTGACGGATATGTCGGGTATCACGTAAACGGTGTCGCGGCTTTGGGAGAACGAGGCGCCGGGACGGGGGTCGAGCTCGCAAATGAGACGGCGCACCTCCCCCAGCTCGTCAAGGGAGATCCGGTAGGCGCGCATGAGCTGCGTGGTACGGTTGTCCGCCAGATCCTGCAGGCTCTCCGTCACGATGCGGCAGGCGAGCCGCGTCACCTCGTCATCGCCCCGAAGCTGCAGGGCAAGGCATTCCGATAGGTCCCGGGCGCCCACCCCGCGCGGCTGCAGTCCCTGCACGATGGCCAACGCCTCGGACGCCTCGTCCGGTTCGGCGCCGACCTCGTGGGCGATCCGGTGCAGGCTGCCGGCGAAGTACCCGTTGTCGTCGAGGCAGTCGATAACGGCCAGGACGAGCTCGTACAGGTTGCCGTCCAGCTGGCGACCGTCCACCTGCATGCGCAGAAAGCTTGCCAAAGTCTCGGTCTGGCAGCAATCGTCGCGCAGGCGGCACTCGTCCAAGCCCATGCCGAACCCGCGGGCCTGGGCGCGGTCGTGGGCCGGGGCGTTGATCGAGGCGGCGTCGAAGAAACTCTCGCGGTTTTCGCCCGCACCGGAAGAGGCGCAGGCCACGGAGCTCCTCTGATGCTCCGACGCCTCCGAGGGCAGGCTGTCGGCGCAAACGTCGTCGGGAAACGTGTTTTCGTCGCCCCGGATAGATGCGCGGTTGCGCTCGACGTCCCGGTGGCCCGAATACCAGTTCGCAGAGTCGTAGTTCAGGTCGCTTTCGGGCTGGTCGTCGTCGTGCAGGGACAGCTCGCCAAAGGAAAGGTCGCTGGTAGCGTAGTCGAGCTCCAACAGAGGATTCTGCTCCACCGCCCGCGATACGTAGGCGTCGAGGGCGGTAACCGGCAGGGAGAGCACCTCCAGACCGTGGATAGCGCTCGGGGCCAGATGGGTTTTCGCCGCAACGCCGGTCCGAGGAGCGGACTGAAGACGAACGCCCGAGCTTGCAGCACCGCGCATAAGACCCCCTTCGAAGCTTCCGTCCTTCGAAGGGCCAAGCGACGCGCTCGCGGCATCGGCCACACCGTTCGTCTCCCCTTTGCTGCATACTGGGTTGCCAGTTATTCAACAAACGACGCGAACGGAAACGATTTCAGCCAAAATAGCACGATTTTTGCTATTGCCCTTCTTGACACCTATCTTAGTACTCCGCCACCTTGCGGTCAAGGAGGCTTTATGGTCGCGCAATTATCGGATTCCCCAGATTTTTTCATCGTTTCTGCTGGTCATGAGCATATCGAGGCTATCGCCTCCCTTGCCGAGCAAGCGGGAATGGGCGTACTTTCCGATCGCGGGTCTTCCTTTGTTGCAGTGGAAGGGCTTACCGAGGGAATCGCAGCCTCACGCGACGATGCCCGAACACCCGACGGTACGGCCGGTCGCGTCCTCGGCTTCGTACGCATCGTCCGCAGCCTGGGGCACGATTACGTCTGCCCCATCGTAGTGGCCCCCGATGCGCAAGGGCGCGGCGTGGGAATGGCGCTCATGGACTTCGCCCATAGGCGGTTCGGAACGTTGCGCTTCGTGGCGCGCGGAAACGCCGTGCCCTTCTACGAGTCCCTGGGGTGCCGGGAGACCTCGTGGTCGGACATAGCCATGGACATCAGCAGCGACTGCGTGGATTGCCCCGACAAAGCCGGCTGCGCCCCCCAGCCCATGGTCTGGGATTAGGAAGCGAACACCCCCTATCGCACGACTACCGTCCTCTGACGCACCTCCTGCCGAATGCGAGTTAGCCTAGACCAACAGCACGCATTTCCGTGTCGGGTTTCTGTGAAGTCCCAGGTCGGCGATTTTCCCGAGAAGGAAATGCGTGCTGTTAGCCGCCGCGAACTCCGTTGAAGGCGAGTCAGGGTGGGCGGAAATGGAAAAGAAGGAGCCCGGCTTGCAGCGGCCGGGCTCCCGTTCCTCTATGCGGTTGCGCGCTTCAGGCTAGCGCTGGCGCTTGGCCTCGGGCGCCGGGTCGGCAGGGCCGGCGTAGGTCTGCACGATGGTGGCGTACTTGCGGGCCTCGTCGCCCACGACCTCCAGGTCGGTGTCCATCCAGTTGCGCCGGCGGATGGCCACGAGCGCCCAGTCCTTCGCGGTGCCCTTGATGTAGTTCGCCTCGTTGGGCTCGCCCTTGGCCCACACCTCGCCGGAGGGCAGGGTGAGCTCCAGGTACATGGGGACCTCGGGGTCGAACTGAAGGCCGTTGACGTTGTACATGTTGGGGCGGCCCTGCCAGGACAGGAACAGCGTGGAGGTG
>DBFAWQ010000229.1:0-8976 GCA_048242115.1 Eggerthellaceae bacterium | reverse complement strand
GCCCGCGCCCAGGCGGTCCGGGCGCCCAGCGCCTCCCGCTTCAAGATCGTCGAGGGGCATCCCACGGTGGACGGCATCGTGCACACCTCGTCGTCCGACCCCATGGACGAAGCCGAGTACCGCGAGCAGCTGAAGCGCCAGCAGAAGCGCCTGAACAAGCTGGAGATGCGGATGTATAGGGCCCGCATCCCCCTCATCCTCATGTACGAGGGGTGGGACGCCGCCGGCAAGGGCGGCAACATCAAGCGCGTCGCCCAGGCCCTGGACGCGCGGGCCTACACCATCTTCCCCAGCCCCGCGCCTACCAAGCCCGAGCTCATGCACCCGTTTCTGTGGCGCTACTGGACGCGTCTTCCCAAGGCGGGGCATGTGGGCATCTACGACCGCAGCTGGTACGGGCGCGTGCTGGTTGAGCGGGTGGAGGGCTTCGCCTCGCCCGAGGAATGGGCCCGCGCCTACGACGAGATCAACGAGTTCGAGCAGGAGCTGGTGAGGTGGGGCGCCATTCTGTTGAAGTTCTGGGTGGACGTGAGCCCCGAAGAGCAGCTGGCCCGTTTCCAGGCCCGTGCGGCCGACCCGGCCAAGCAGTGGAAGATCACCGAGGAGGACTGGCGCAACCGCGACAAGTACCCCCAGTACAAGGCGGCGGTGGACGATATGTTCCGGTTGACCTCCACGCCTTTCGCCCCATGGATCGTGCTGGAGAGCGACGACAAGCGCCACGCCCGCGTCAAAGCTCTGAAAATCATCAACGATGCCCTGGAAGCACGCTTGCATGATAGGTGATGTTGCGTTAACCTAGAAACGATATGCTCTGAGGAGCATGCACGTCCGAGAATAAGTTCGGAGCGCCGGTGCCGGCGCTGGATAGAAAAGAGCGAGCCATGATCAACCTGTTCGGATTCGAGATTCCCTCGGCGGCCATCTGGATTATCGTCGCCATCATCGTCATCATCCTCATCGCCTTCATCGCCAAGGGCTTCGTCGACGAGATGAAGAAGTAGGCTTTGGCGGCTGCGGGGACGCGGGCTCGCCTCCGTTTCTGAAAAGTGGCTGGATTGTCGGAGCGCCTCTGGCAACGGGGGTGCTCCGTCGTATTATGGTAACGAAACGGAAACGACCGAACGCTACCATGGCAACCGGCAAGCTGGTTTGCGGGGCGGCGTGCGACGAAGAGAAAGGCGCTTTGGCCTCCTATGAGCTGGAAGAGCGGAAAGAACGCCGAACCTGAGGACTTCTTCTCCCGGTCGGGCATGCATGCCCAGGCCTCGGGCGAGGTCCAGTACCCCGTCATGCCGTCCAAGAAGAAGGGGCGCGTCTGGCGCATCGTGTTCTGGGTGGCGCTGGTGGTTTTCCTGGGGGCGCTTGCCGCCCTGGGCGCCATAGCCTTCAGCTACTGGCAGGGGCAGCAGACCTACAAGGAGATAGAGCGCATCGGCCTGGAGGTGGCCGACCTGGACGTGGCCCTGCGCGGAGCCGAGCCCGAAGAGGCGCTGGTCTCGGAGGCCCTGGACGTCGATTGGGGGGCGCTGCGGCAGGTCAACCCCGACATCGTCGCCTGGGTCTACATGCCCGGCACGCCCATCAACTACCCGATCGTGCAGGGCGATGACGACGAGTACTACCTGCATCACGACTTCAAGGGCGAGGGCGGCTGGCTGGCCCAGTTCGGCACCGTGTTCCTGTCGGCGGACAACGACCCGGGCTTCCGCGACCGCAACAACATCATCTACGGGCACCACATGAACGACGGGTCCATGTTCGCGGCCATAGCCGACCTCGGCAGCGCGGGCGAGTTCAACAGCCACCGCGACGTGTACCTGCTCACCCCCTCGGCGAACTACCTGCTTCGCAGCTTCTCCCTCGTGCACGTGCCGGCCGACGATCCGCTGGCCCAGGTGGTCTTCGAGACCGACGAGGGCTTCGCGCGCTACGTGCAGGACAAGATGGACCGCTCCGTCGTGGGCGTGCCGGCCGACGTGCCCGCCTCCGACGAGATTCCCAAGACGTTCGCCTTCGCCACCTGCGACAACTTGGCAAGCGACGGGCGATGGGTGCTGTTCGCCTACGTGTACCAGGAGATTCGCTTCGACGGAGGCGCGCCGGCGTCCGGCAACGGGCAGTCCCAAGAGGGCGCCGAAGTTGCGGACGAAGGCGAGCAGGGTGCCGAGCAACCCGTGGAAAACGGCGGGGACATAACGGAAGGCATCACCGACGAGGATGCCCAGACGGCCGTCGGCGAGGCGGCGGGAGAGGCGGCGGCGTAGCATGGCAACCTGGGCGGCGCAGCATCCGGATCGCATGGAGGAGGAATGCGCCGTCTTCGGGGTGTACGCTCCCGGCGAGGACGTTGCGCGCATGACGTGCTTCGGACTGCAGGCGCTGCAGCACCGCGGCCAGGAGAGCGCGGGCATCGCGGTGGGAAACGGCTCCACCGTCGTGGTGTCGAAGGATCTGGGGCTTGTCACCCAGGCATTCGACGAGGCGAAGCTCTCCGCGCTCAAGGGGCATGTGGCCGTCGGTCACGTGCGCTACTCCACCAGCGGTGCCGCGGCGTCCTGGGAGGCGGCCCAGCCCCATATCTCCGCCATCGACGAGGTGCTCATCGCGCTGGCCCATAACGGCACCCTGGTGAACACCGAGGGCATCCGCGAGCGGCTGGTGGGGCAGGGGGTGCGCTTCCGCGCCGGTACCGATTCCGAGGTGGCGGCCCAGGCCATCGGCGCCGTCACCCGCCGCACCCACCATCTGCGCGAGGGCATCCGCTTCGCCATGGAGACGTTGCAAGGCGCCTACGCCATGGTGCTGGCCAGCCCCGACACCCTCTACGCTTTCCGCGACCCCAACGGCATCCGGCCGCTGTGCATCGGGCGGCTGCCCGACGGCAAGGGCTGGGTGGTGGCCAGCGAGACCTGCGGGCTGGACATCGTGGGGGCGGCCTACGTGCGCGACGTGGAGCCGGGCGAGATCGTGCGCTTCTCGCAAGAGGGGATGACCTGTGAGCAGGCGGTGCCTCCCGCGCGCCGCGCCTCGTGCATCTTCGAGTACGTCTACTTCGCCCGGCCCGACTCGGTCATCGACGGGCAGAGCGTCTACCAGGCGCGCCGCCTCATGGGACGCCGACTTGCCCTCGAGGCCCCGGCCGAGGCCGACCTGGTGCTGGGCGTGCCGGACTCCGGGGTGCCCGCGGCGCTGGGGTTCTCGCAGGAAAGCGGCATCCCCTTCGCCGACGGCATCGTGAAGAACCGCTACGTGGGGCGCACGTTCATCCAGCCCACCCAGTCCATGAGGCAGCTGGGCATCAGGCTGAAGCTGAACCCGCTGCCCTCGGTCATCGCCGGCAAGCGGCTTGTGGTGATCGACGACTCCATCGTGCGGGGCAACACGTCGCAGAAGCTGGTGGCGATGCTGCGCGAGGCGGGGGCGGCCGAGGTGCACCTGCGCATCGTGAGCCCGGAGGTGCTGTGGCCCTGCTTCTACGGCATCGACACCGACACCCGCGACCAGCTCATCGCCGCCAACATGGACCTGCCCGCCATGACCCGCTGGATAGGCGCCGACTCCCTGGCCTTCATCAGCATCGAGGGCCTGCGCGCCTGCATTCCCGACGCACGGCACCCCTCCTTCTGCGAGGCCTGCTTCACCGGAGACTACCCCGTCCCCGTGCCGGGCTTCTAGGGCTTCTGGGGAAGCCGTGCGCAGGGGTTCGCGGGAAGTTCGCGGGAGCGGCCTTGGCTTATAATGGGGCAATCCGTTATCTGCAAGCAGGATTGAGGAGCTGCCCATGTCAGAGCGCAACGCCGTTGCCGAACCAACAGCCCATGCCAGCGTCACCTACGCCGATGCGGGCGTCGATATCGAAGAGGGCGCCCGTGCGGTGCAGGCCATCAAGCAGACGGTCCACTCCACCTACCGCCCCGAGGTCATAGGCGACATCGGCGGCTTCGGAGGGCTGTTCTCCATTGCCGCGGCCAAGGACATGGAAGATCCCATCCTGGTCAGCGGCACCGACGGCGTGGGCACGAAGCTGAAGGTGGCCCAGCTGGCCGGCGTCCACGACACCGTGGGCATCGACCTTGTGGCCATGTGCGCCAACGATATCCTGGCCACGGGCGCCGAGCCGCTGTTCTTCCTGGACTACATCGCCGTGGGCAAGCTCTCGGCGGAGGCCGTGGCCGAAGTGGTGTCCGGCATCGGGGAGGGCTGCCGCCAGGCCGGCTGCGCCCTCGTCGGCGGCGAGATGGCCGAGCACCCCGGCGTCATGGACCCCGACGACTACGACCTGTCCGGCTTCTGCGTGGGCGTGGTGGACCGCCCGGCCATGCTCGATCCCGAGAAGGTGCAGGTGGGCGACGTGCTGCTGGGGCTTCCCTCCAGCGGCATCCATTCGAACGGCTACTCGCTGGCCCGCAAGGTGTGCGTGGAGGGGAAGGCCCCCGAAGAGCTTTCCGCCCCCGTGGAGGCGTTGGAGGGCCGAAGCGTGGCCGAGGCGCTGCTCACGCCCACCCGCATCTACGTGAGGCCGGTGCTGCAGGTTCTGCGCCGCTGCCCCGGGGCCGTGCGCGCCTTGGCCCACATCACCGGCGGCGGCATCACCGAGAACCTCAACCGGGCGCTGAACGGGCGGGTGGATGCCCTGGTGGAGCTGGGATCGTGGCCTGTTCCCTCCATCGTGCGCTACGTGTGCGACGCGGCGAACCTCACCGAGGCCGAGGCGCTGAAGACCTTCAACATGGGGCTCGGGCTGGTGCTGGTGGTGGACCCTGCTGCCGCCGACGACGTATGCTCGGCCCTGGCCGACGCGGGGGAGACGGCCTATCCCGTGGGCCGTATCGTGTCTGGCGACGGCAAGGTGCGCTACGGCAACGAGGGTGCGCTGCTGTAAGGCCTTTGCTGAGGCTGCCCGGGTTGAGGAAGCCCTCGCGCGCCGGCTGCTCCGTTCCCGCGGGCGTCTTCTTCGCGCTGCGTTGCCGCAGGCCGGACGGTTCCCGCGGCGGGCTTCCGGCAATACCGTTGCCGTCGGTTGGAGAACGCGTTTCCCTGCCGTTAGCGTTCCTTCGCTATACTGGCTCTATGGCAAGGTACGCATCCTAGGAGGTGCCCTATGAAATCACTAGTCTGGACCAAGGCTGCCGTGGGCGCGGTCGCCGCGTGCATGCTGGCCGCGGGGCTGTGCGCCTGCTCTTCGGGCGGCGAAAGCTCCGAGGGAGGCGAAGGGGCCGACGCCATGCGGGCCTCCGACGAGCAGGTGTCCACCGCCATGGTGGTCATGCAGTCCGGCACGTCGGTGCTGTTCGTGGACCAGCAGACCGAAACGCCCTACTTCCCCACGCTGCCCGAAGGGGCGGTGCTGGACGAGCAGGGCAAGCCCATGGCCGATGCCGACTTGGCGGTGGGCAACATCGTGCAGGTCACCGGCAACGGCATCATGTTGGAGAGCTATCCGGGGCAGTACCCGGGCATCTACAAAGTGCAGGTGCTCGAGCAGGGCAACCCTGCGGACGCCGACAAGTACGCCGAGGTCGTGGAGGCCGTGAGCTCGGAGGGTGCCGTCGATTTGAACGAAGTGCCCACGGGTAGCCTGGAGTACCGCACCGATATGGCCGCGGTGACGTCGCGCCTTGACGCCTACCGCAGCGACTTCGCCACGGACAGCCTGGGCGCGGGAGCCGTGGAGAGCGCGGCCGTGGCGGCAGGGAGCCCCTTTGCCGACGACGGCACGCTTCTTGACGGCGTGATGGACGCCCGGGTGGAAGGACCCACCGAGGCCACGGTCTCGTTCCTGCCAGCGCCTTTGTCGGTGCAGGTCAGCCGTGTGGAGATGGGCAAGACCGATAGCGGCGTGCCCACGGTGGACTTAAGCCGCCTCGACGGCTCCGCGCAGGCCGTGCCCTCCTCCGCTTCCGATGCGGCCGCGGGTGCCGTGGCCTTCACCATCGAGCCCGGCTACTTCTACTTCGTCACCGCCACCTTCGAGGCCGGTGCGGCCGATTACGGCTTCGCCTGCCTGACCCCCGGCACGAACTAGCGTCGGCCCGCCCCTCCGGCTCGCTGAATCCGTGAACGAGCGCGCCCCCGCCGTTGCGACGGGGGCGCGTTCGCTATACTTTGCTCATCGTTGGTTTGTTCGACCGGTTCCGAGGAGGAGTCTTCATGGGGAAGCTCAAGGTGGGGGTGCTGCTGTCGGGCAGCGGGACGAACCTGCAGGCGCTCATCGACGCGTGCGCGGAGGGGCTGCCTGCGGATATCGTGCTGGCGGTGTCCTCGCGCCCCGACGCCTACGGCATCGTGCGGGCCGAGCAGGCGGGAATCCCCGTGCTGGTCATGAACCGCGAGCTGTACGCCGATCCGGAGGCGGCCGACGCCATGATCGCCGATGCGCTTGCCCGGGCGGGTGCCGAGTACGTGCTCATGGCTGGTTACATGCGCAAGGTCACGCCCGTCATGCTGGAGGCGTTCCCCGACCGGGTGGTGAACCTGCATCCGGCGCTGCTCCCCTCCTTCAAGGGGGCCCACGCCATCCAGGAGGCGTTCGACGCCGGCGTGAAGGTGACCGGCGTGACCGTGCACTTCGCCAACGAGGATTACGACCGCGGCCCCATCATCGCCCAGCGCGCCGTGGAGGTGCTCGACGACGACAGCCTGGACGACCTGGAGGCCCGCATCCACGCCGCGGAGCACGAGCTGTACCCGCAGGTGCTGCGAGCCCTGGCCGAGGGCCGCGTGTCCGTTGACCCTGCAACGCGCAAGGTGTCGATTGCCGGCGAGTTGGGCTTGTAGCGCGGTTTGCGAGATGCGTCGGCGCGTCCGGAGCGCTCGCTTTTGACGCAGCTTGGCGGATCGCGCGGCTTTGGGGGTAAGCCGGTCGCAGCGTGCCAAAGGCCTACGTCCCCTGACGCGCGTAGGCTCTTTGCTGGGAAAAGCATCATTCTTCGCGGTTGGCCGCTCCAGGGTTGTGCTACAGTGTGCATTATCCTCAAACGAAAGGAATTCGCTATGAACCCCGACAAACTTCGCACCATTGCCGACGACCTGCGTTCGGGACGCGCAGTGGAGCTTGCCGTCGAAGACTTCCCCTGCTTCAGCGCGGAAGCCACCGAGGGCAACCCGCACGTGTCGCCCGAGACTCTGGCCGAGATCTCGGCCGCGCTGACAGCGGACGACGCCGTGGTGTTCGACCGCGCCGCCCGGGCCATGGACGAGGGGGACCTGGCATGGCTGGGCTTCAAGGTGGTCTACGACGGGTCCGCCGCCATGTCCAACACCGACAACGAGGTGACGAAGAAGTACGGCGAGACCGGTTCGGCCGACGACAGGCCGCTCGTCTTCTTCTGCAACGACGCCAAGGAGGTGGTCTCGGCACGGCCCTATTCGGCCCGCGACCTGTTCCAGATGAAGGACGTTACCCGCGGTCCCTCCATGCACAACGAGCAGTTCGACGGTCTCACCTGGGCGAGCACCCCGCTGTTCGATTCCGTGCGCGTGTGGCTGCTGGGCGCCTCCGACTCCTCGGCCGAGGTGGCGGCCCTCGCGCACCACGTGGGTTTCGACGTGGTGGCGGTTGATTACGACGAGGCCTACCTGAACGAGGCCCGCTTCCCCGAGGCGAAGCGCATCCTGCTCGAGGGCGGAAACTTCGACGGGCTCTTCGAGCTGCACGCTTCCCCCGACGACTACGTCTGCGTGCTCACCCGCGGCCATATGTTCGACCCCGAGGGCTGCCTGTGGGCTGCCCGCGAAGGGGCGCACTACATCGGCATGATGGGTTGCGCCGGTAAGAACAGCACGGTGCACGACCTGGTGATATCCCGGGGGCTTACCGAGGAGCAGTGGGAGGCGGTGAAGCGGCCCATCGGGCTCAAGTTCGGTGCGAAGACGCCGGCGGAGCTTGCCATCGCCATCGTGGCGGAGCTGGTGGACGTGCGCTACCGGCAGCGCTACTCCCAGGAGGCCCGTGACCGCCACGAGGCGAGCCTGGGGCGCTAGGCTGCTCTGGTTTCCGAATGCCGGCTCCGCATCAGGCTTACAGACGCGAAGCGCCCCGCACGCGATTTCGCCGCGGCCGGGGTGCTTCTGCATGCGTGGGACGTCTGTGCTTTTGCCAAACCTGTATTCTAAGTCACGGTTCTGAACTGGTAAAACTATCATAATACCAGTTCAGATGTTTGTTCTGGGTTGGCTGGGAAAGCGGATTTGGCAAAACCCTAAGGTGCGGAAAAGGAAGGGGCGGCCGATTGAGCCGCCCCTGTTGCTTCCCCGTGCTGGAGCCCTAGCCGTGGGTCCCCGGTGTTGGAACCCTAGTGGTGGAACAGGCGCATGCCGGTGAAGGGCATGACCATGTTGTACTTGTTCGCCGTCTCGATGACGTTGTCGTCGCGGATGGAGCCGCCGGGCTGCACGATGTAGGCCACGCCGGACTTGCGGGCGCGCTCCACGTTGTCGCCGAAGGGGAAGAAGGCGTCAGAGCCCACGGTCACGCCGGACTGGGTGGCGATCCACTCGGCCCGCTCCTCGCGCGTGAGCGGCTCGGGACGGGAGGTGAACACGCGCTGCCACTCGCCGTCGCGCAGCACGTCGTCGCATTCGTCGGATATGTACACGTCGATGGCGTTGTCGCGGTCGGGCCGGCGGATACCCTCCTTGAAGGGGAGTCCCAGCACCTTCGGATGCTGGCGCAGGTACCAGTTGTCGGCCTTGCTTCCCGCCAGGCGCGTGCAGTGGATGCGGCTCTGCTGGCCGGCCCCCACGCCGATGGCCTGGCCGTCCTTCACGTAGCAGACGGAGTTCGACTGGGTGTACTTCAACGTGATGAGCGCCACCAGCATGTCGATGGCCGCCGACTCGGGCAGCTCCTTGTTCTCGGTGACGATGTTGGACAAAAGCTCCCGGTCGATGCGGAAGTTGTTGTGGCCCTGCTCGAAGGTGACGCCGAAGACGTCCTTGAGCTCGGTCTCGGCGGGCACGTAGTCCGGGTCC
>DBFAWQ010000228.1:0-3559 GCA_048242115.1 Eggerthellaceae bacterium | reverse complement strand
TCCACGATCCAGCGGATGGCCAGGGTGGTGGCGCGGCGGGCGTTGACCTCCATAGGCACCTGGTAGGTGGCGCCGCCGACGCGCTTGGGCTTGACCTCCAGCGTGGGGCGCACGTTGTCCATGGCCTTCTTGAACACGGTCAGGGGATCCTGGCCGGTCTTCTCCTCCACGATCTGGAAGGCGCCGTAGACGATGTCTTCGGCCTTCGATTTCTTGCCGTCAAGCAGGATCTTGTTGATCAGCTGCGTGACAAGGCGGTTGTTGTACTTCGCGTCCGGCTGAACCTCGCGACGGACCGCTGCTGCACGACGGGACATGTACGTCTCCTTCTGTTCCTGCGCGCTTCCGGGCGGCTTTCCCTCCGCCCATTAGGCTTGCCGCCGCCTGCGCTCCTTCGGCAGGGGGCGTTGCCGCAAGCCCGCGCGACTTAACGGCTGGCTTACTTCGGGCGCTTGGCGCCGTAACGGCTGCGGGCCTGCTTGCGGTTGTTCACCGGCGAGCAGTCGAGCGCCGCGCGGATGACCTTGTAGCGCACGCCGGGGAGGTCCTTCACACGGCCGCCGCGGATGAGCACCATCGAGTGCTCCTGCAGGTTGTGGCCCTCGCCGGGGATGTAGGCGGTCACTTCCATGCCGTTCACGAGGCGAACGCGGCACACCTTGCGCAGCGCCGAGTTCGGCTTCTTCGGCGTGGTGGTGTACACGCGGGTGCACACGCCGCGCTTCTGCGGGTTGCCCTTCAGTGCCGGCGTCTTCTTCTTGTCCACCGACCGCTTGCGGCCCTTGCGGACCAGTTGGTTGATAGTAGGCAAAGCTCTATCTCCTTCTTCGTACCTTGACGCCCGCACCGCGTGAGATTGGCGCGAACATCCTTGCCTTACTGCTGATAGAATCAGCGACCGCTCCGTGTGCGTCCAGCTGAAACGCGCACGAGCTGCGCACCTCGGATTCAAGGCGCGAGGACGAACTATACCAGCGCCCACCTGGGGTGTCAAACGCCACGCATCCGGGCGTATCTACATCATCGCCTTTAAAGGACTCGGCTGTGAACTGGTGTTTTGCCGTTCGCCTGGGAAATCACCTTGAGATCGCCGCGAAACTCCACAGCTTCTCGACATTTCACGTCCGAAGGAGGCAAGCAGCCGCTCGTCGCTTCGCCCGCAGCTCGCATAACCCGACAACTTGGCAGGAAACCGTGACGGGTTGTCGGGTTATGCGCGCCTTGGAGCCCTGCGAAAGGAGATGCCTTCGGCCGGAGGGGCGTCCCTACGCACCCAAGATGCGGGCAGCCACCTGCTTCTTGCGCGAGAGAACGCCGGGCATCCAGGTGCCGCCCTCCCCCACGCAGTTGATGCCGAAGACGCGGTTGACGATGCGCCGGTTGCCCTCGCAGAGGAACTGGCTGCCCTCGGCCATGATGTCGGTGACCATGAACAGCACGAACTCGTAGCCATGGTCGGCCAGCAGCCGGCGCATGTGCTCGCGGATCTCGGCCTCGCGGTGCATGACCGACGGCAGGTCCACGGTCTCGCGCTGGGCGATGAGCACGGTGGCGTCCCCTATGATGAATTCCTTGGCGTCGGCTCCCACCAGCTTCTCCACGGGCACGTCGTCCTCGCCGCCCCGGCATTTGAACACCGCCAGCCCGAACTCGGTGGGGTCCACCCCGGCGATGGCCGCCAGGCGCTGCACCTGCTCGCGGTCGACGTAGGTGGTGGTGGGCGACTTCAGGATCACCGTATCGGTCATGATGGCGGACAAAAGCACGCTGGCTATCTCGGGCGGCATATCCACGCCGTGACGGTCGAACTCCATGGCAACGATGGTGGCGGTGGAGCCCACGGGCAGGTTCAGGAACTTGATGGGGTTGGCGGTCATGACGTCAGCGATGCGGTGATGGTCGACGATCTCCACCACGTCGGCCTCCTCGATGCCGTTGGCGGCCTGGCGCGTCTCGTTGTGGTCCACGAGCACCACCTTGCGCTTCGGATGCACGGTCACATCGGAGCGCGTGACGATACCGATGGCCCGTCCCTCGTCGTTCAGGACCACCGCCTCGCGAAGCGCGCTTGCCATGAGGTCCTCGACCGCCTCCTTGAGCAGGCCGTCCTTGTCCAGCACCAGAACGTCGGTCTCGGTTATCTCGCTCACCTTCTGGCCCAACGACGCGATGAGGTTCCCGGCCACGGCCATCTCGTTGGCGCCGCCCTCCTCCAGCATGTCCGTCGCCGAGATGTAGCGCTCGGCGATCATGCGCGTGGTGATGAGGCCGCAGTAGGCGCCGTCGTCGTCGGTGACCACGAGCGCGCGCACGTTGTGCTGCCGCAGCAGCCGGCCCGCCGAGAGCAGGGTGTCGTCATGGCCGATGGAGATGGGGTTCGGCGTCATGACGTCGGAAACCCTCGCATGCACGTGGGCCAGCACGTCCGGCGCCGGAATGCCGTTGCGCTCGAGCACCCAGGCGCTCTCCGGGGGAAGCGGCCCCAAACGCGCCGGCAAGTAGACCGCCGTCGGCTCGCCGCCTTGCGCCTCGCGCTCGGCCAGGCGGTTCTTCAGGTACGCGTAGCCTACGGCGGCGCATATGGAGTCGTTGTCCGGGTTCTTGTGACCTACGACGATGACAGGTGAAGGCATGGGTGCTCCTTCGTCAAAGGGACCCGCCAAAAAAGCAGGTCCCGTTTCTGCATGTTCGCGGCTTCGAAAGCCAGCGGACAAGTATAGCGCGCCGTCCCGCGCCCGTTCGCGCGAAGGGCCTCTCGTCGCCGAAACCCCAGAAAGCCCCTGCCGACGGCGGTTCGGCCGCTGCCACCCTAGCCGATCTTCACGATGGGGGCGTAGTCTCGCAGCAGCTTCTTCGTCTGGCCGCTCTTCTCGAAGCGCACATGCAGCGTGTCGCCGTCCACCTTTACCACCGTGCCGCGGCCGAAGGTCTTGTGGTCCACCTTGTCACCCGCCGCGTAGACGGCCGCCGTCTGCTTGGGAGGCTGCGGGCGGGTGCGGGCCGCGGCTTTCGAGCCCGCGCGGCCGCCGAAGCCCGAGCCCGAGGAGGAGCCGTTGCGGCCCGACGAGCCGAACACGCGGCCCGATTCCTCCTCCATGAAGCTGGCGAACGACCCGCCGCGCTTGCCGGCACCCGCCCCCGCGCCGCTGCGGCGCGTATCGCCCCGCCCGGCCGTAAACGCGTTGCTGGAGCGGTCGAACACCCGGCCGCAGCCTGCCTCCGAGCCGCTGCCGGAGATGCCCCGGCGGCTCCCCCGCTTCTCCCAGCCGGTGCCCTCGAAGCCCGCCGAGCCCAGGCCCGTGGTCTGCCGCAGCTCCGGCGGGATCTCGCGGATGAAGCGCGACACGGGGTTCGACGAGGTCTGCCCGTAGAGCTGACGGGTGTTCGCGCAGGTGAGGTACAGTTTCTTGCGGGCGCGGGTGATGGCCACGTAGGCAAGGCGGCGCTCCTCCTCCACCGCGGAGGGATCGCTGTTGAAGGTCAGGTGCGGGAAGATAGTCTCCTCCATGCCGGCCACGAACACGCAGTCGAACTCCAGGCCCTTGCTGGCGTGCACGGT
>DBFAWQ010000227.1:0-2677 GCA_048242115.1 Eggerthellaceae bacterium | reverse complement strand
AAGACGCCCCTGGTCCAGCTGCAGACCGAGGTGCCCGACTACGTGCCGCGCCTTCCCGAGGCCCCGTTCAACTCCACGGAGCGGGCCATGCGCCACCTGCGGGAGCTGGCATCGTCGCTGGCCGACCACGAGCGGGCCGTCATCCTCTACTGCCTGTACTACGACAACTTCGGCTTCCGCTACTACCACGGCACCACCTACCAGGAGGTGCTGGCCACCGTGGATCAGTGCCGCGCCGCCGGCGTGGAGCTGTGGCAGGCCGACTTCGAAGTCACCCCGCAGGGCGTGGCCCTCAAGCGCTGCTACCAGCTCGAGCAGTGGTGACGCCCGCGGATTTCTTCTTTGGGCGCTCGCTGGCTTCCAAACGGACGGCCCTTTCGCCTTTGCGACGAAAGGGCCGTGTTTCCGCATGCGGGATGTTTGCCGCAGGAGCCTTGCGGGGCCGGATGTCTATCTGGATAATGACGCCAGCAACGCAAGGGGTATGCCGCTTACGTTGGCGTTGATTGTCGCCCCTCCGCCGGCAGCGTTCGAGGCGCATGAGCAGCCAACGGTGATGTTCGTTTTACCGTTTTCGGCAAGGTCGCTCAAGGCTGCGCTAAAGCTCGCTCCGGGGGATTTCACGCAAACGGCACGTCCCTGCCCGTCGATGGCGTAGCGGGGCAGCGAGGCGCAGAGCACCGATGCCGCCTTTCCGAACACGTCGGAAATCGTACGGTTGGAGCTGACTTTTTCCTGCTCAAAGTTGAATATTCCCGAAACGGACGTGATGGTCGCACTTTCTGCATGCGTCGGGCGGGATACGCTCTCGTGATTGGCGCTGGGGGTCTGATTCTCCTGGGCCGAGGCCGGAACGGTTGCGGCCATCCCCGATGCAGCCAGCATAAGGCAGCTGGCGGCGGCTGCGGTTTTCCTGCTTGCGAGATTCATCGTTCCCGCCTCCTATTCCGTCACGACGATGAACAGTCCGGCGGGCGATTCCTGCTCGAAGCCGTCGGCGTTGGTTGCTTTTAGCCAGGCAACATAGACACCCGGCTCTTTCGGCGTCCAGTTTGCGCTGAACGTGACCCATTGGTACGGATCGGCATCGTCGGGTACCGCTACGTCCTGCCAGGTGGCGCCGTAGTCGAAGCTGATGCTCAGCGTCGCGAGCGGCGCGATGAGGTCAGTGCCGCTCCACGAGAAGCCGTATCCGGTAAGCGTGAGGGGGGAGCCGGCTTTCCCCTGTACGCCGTCGGAGTCGAACCATCCGGAGTTGGTCTTATGGCTGGTGACGCCGTCCGACATCAAGGCGTAGCTGTTCACGATGGCCTCTTCCGGTTGCGCAAGGCCGCCCAGCATCGTCAGGTGCTTCACCCACGGTGAACCGGGCATTCCGGGGACGACCAGCGTCGCCGGGTAGCCCTGATCGGCCGTAAGCTCGTGGCCGAAGTACTCGAGTGCGATTATGGCGTTGTTGTCTATCATGAATGGTATGGGATAGGACGTGGCCCATCCGTCGGCTCCGGCTGCTGCGAACGTGTTCGTTCCCTCGGCAAGGCCTCCGCATGCGTCTATCAAATCAGAGACAAGGACGCCTTTCATGGGGATGTTCGACGCAAACGGCGAGTTGATGGCGGAGGTGAAGCACACCTGGGTAGCCGTCATCTCGTGCTGGGGCATTGTCTTCAGGTCATCGAGTGTGAAGGTCCGCTCGTTCGACACTCCCGTAATCGAGAGCTCCCATTGGGATGCGTCGACCTCGAACGTGCCATAGTTGTTGAGGATGAACGTGTCGCTCTCGTCTTTGACGTCTTGGCCGAGGGACACCTCGAGGGTCGGGTCGGAATCGAGGGTAATGTTGCTCATGGAGCCCGTCGCGCTCGAGCCGCGTCGCATAAGCCATCCCTTTACCCCCTCATCGAAATGGCTCGAGGGGAAGCCGCCCAGCGATGCGGTGTACTTGAACTCATCCCAAAGTTCCCACTGGTATTCGCCGACGGCACCGGCGGAATCTTGGGCGTGGCAACTCCAGCAGTTTCCGTCGAACTCCTCGTTCGAGTAGTGGCGCTCGTGAAGCATGTCGCCATAGTACGGCCCGGAGCCTATCCAGTGCTGGCGATGGCACGGAAGGCAGTCGGATACCATGATCTGCTTGCCGTACTCCCCCTCGACCTTGATGTGGTTAAGCCCCGATTTCTCCATGAACTGGCCGAGGTCGCCGTGGCAAGAGCCGCAGCCCCTGTTGCCCGCGTTGATGAAGTCGGTGTTGTACCTGCTGTCCGGAAGCAGGCCTGCGTCGAAGCCGGACGTCCCCGAGGCGGCGGTCGGCGACGCAGCCTGCGATGCGGCCTGCGCCGTGGTCGGCGATGCGTCCTGCGCGTTGGCCGCCTCCTCTGCTTGCGGCTGGTCCGCGGGCTTCGGCATCTGGCCCGAGCAGCCCCCCCCAGCGCGAGGCAGATTAAAACGGCCGCCGCGATGCTTGCCCCCGGTTTCCAGCCTCCCTTGTGCTTTCCTGTCATCGTTTTCTCCTCTGTTCCCTTTTTCCGTTTTGCACGCATTGCGCGTTGCCGCTATGGCTTTCCGTCAACCCCCTCCTTGCCCTTGCGGAAGCCCGGCGTGTCGTCCCAGTGTGTGCGCAAAGACGGGGCAGACAAATACCTAAAGTGGGGGATTTTTCGGGAATAGGGTGTTAAAC